>CALVQH010000069.1 GCA_944358115.1 uncultured Bacilli bacterium | reverse complement strand
TCTAGTCTATTGGGCGTACTTTTTCTTCCACAAGCCCGCATAAACACTAGGTTTATTCAAAACTGTCCGTAGGTAAGCACAACGAATTGTGTTATTAATTAACTACATAAGGATTATTCATAGTGCCATCACCTGAAGATATTGTGACATCAGCAGAGAGATTTAATACTGGGCGCACACCATAATCAGTCCAATGCACGTCGAAGTTGTAGAGCTGGCCAGTCGAATCCACAAAGAACACGTAAGCATAACTGAGCGTAGCATAAAAGTAAGACGGAGACATCGACCAGTAAGTCTGTCCTGTATAAAGGTAATAACTATTATTACTTTGTCCGTATACTCCTCCAGCCATACTTAGTTCATCGGCTGTGATTAATCCTATCTTTGTTGTATAGATGTCATTTGTATTATTACACTCTAATGTTGGTGTTTTATTAGTGAATAGCCTTTCATATGCTGCGTAATAGAATGTTGTTCCGCTTGCTACCCAATTACTTCCACTTGCTATATTTCGATCATTACAAAATCCTGGAGTACTTACTACTTTATCATCTAATCCTTGATTAGTGATATTAGTTGAATACCAACTATCTAATACTCCTTTGATTGTACTTGCTGTTCCACTATTTTGGGTACTTGGCCTTTGCATGTTTATTTGATATGTATATCCTACATAGTAACTTGCATTCCACGAACTATTGTAAGCGCTTGTTCCAGTTTGCCTATCAGCACTAGATTCTCTATTCGCATGAGCAGTAGTTCCATCATAGATAATTCGGATTGATCCATCTCCATTAATTCGGATAATTCTCCAGTAATACCCTGCAAAGGATACGTAGTTATTGGTGACTGCTCCTCTAAAGTAATAACTGGTACCTAAATCATCCTCTGCTTTATAAACTCCCTCATCTGTTGTTGCTATCTGACTAAAATCTGGTGTGCTTTCATTTATTGTTACTTTCCCAAGTATTATATCACTGGCTAAAATAACTTCATCATAATACAAAGTACATTCTGTTCCACTTGTATTTAAATTTTCTACATATACTCGATTATTACTACTATCCCATCCTACTGTTGCATTATTACTACATGTACTTTGTTCTGTATTTAATTCATATCCTTCACTTGGAATACTATTTGTCTTTTTATATTCTCCATTCTCTTCTATGTATGTTCCAATAATCGTAATATCTGGACTAGCATCATTTTGCTCAATAGTTACTTTTCCTGTAAATGTTCCTCCTATATCACTATTTTGATTCTCATCTATATTTGGATATTCTAACACTACATAATAATATACTTCTTCTCCATCTTCACTACTTGTTATAAATTCATCTGGTATGAGTGTTACTTTCGTTTCTCCTGTATTAATTGTTCAACTTGCTATTGCACTACCTAATTGATCAACATTACTAATACTACACTCTTCATAATATCTTAATGCTCCATCTACTACACTTTTCTTCTTTTCACAACTTGCACTTACATTCATACTGGTATTTGTTTTATATACTGTGTAATTTAAAGATGTATTTAATGTATTCGTTCCTTCCCATATTACATTATAGGGAATAAGTTCATTTTCTCCTGTTGCTGTTACTTTGATACTGGATACATTTTCATGTCCTGGATAAATATCTAAATCATTAAAAGAAAGAGTTCCTTCTACTTTTAATTCTGATCCCCCAATCGTAGCGGTCGTTCCACTTACATTTGCTCCTTCTCCTCCAAAGAAAACAGATGCGGTAAAGAAAGCAAAGGATACTCCTACTACGACTAGTAAAGAAGCAACAACAATGATTAATTTCTTATTTTTCTCTTTCATGGTTATTCAGCTCCTTCTACTACATAAGGATCACTCATAGTTCCTGTACCAGTTAAAGTAACATCTGCCGATAGATTGATAACAGGTCGAACGCCTAGTTTAGTCCAATCCACATAGAAGTTGTTGAGGGAACCATTTGAATGTAAATCGAACATGTAAGCATGGATGTTCGATGTACTTAACATATACGGAGACATCGTCCAATATATCTGCCCTGTATAAAGGTAATAACTACTATTATCATTGCCACCTGTTCCCCCAGCTAACATCACTTCATCCGCTGTAATTAATCCTACTTTTGTGGTATAGATGTCATTTGTATTACTACACTTTAATGTTGGCTGGTGAGTTGTATATACTCTTTCGTATGGTACATAATAGAACGTGGTTCCACTACTTACCCAACTATCTCCACTTCTGGTATTTCGATCATTACAAAATCCTCCACTTGCTATCTTACTATCATAGCTTGCTAAATTATTGCTATACCAAGTATCCAGTATTCCTTTAATTGTTGATGCCGTTCCTCCATTTTGGGTGCTTGGTCTTTGGGAGCCTACTTGATACGTATACCCTACGTAGTAACTTGCGGTATTCGAACTATTATATGCACTTGTACCTATTTGACGATCTGTACTAGACTCACCATTCGCATGAGCAGTCGTTCCATCATAGATTACTCGGATTGAACCATCTCCATTAATTCGAATGATTCGCCACCAATAACCAGCAAATTTAAGATAATTATTTTCTACTGCCCCTCTAAAGTAATAACTGGTTCCCAAATCATCTTCTGCTTTATA
>CALVQH010000068.1 GCA_944358115.1 uncultured Bacilli bacterium | reverse complement strand
TTAAAAATCTCTCCATTTCTTTTATTTTATCATAGAGAGATTTCTATTTACACAATTTTATTTACAGACTCATATATAGATAATAATCATTATTTCTTGTTGTATATACTCCCCCGGCCATACTAACTTCATCTGCTGTAATTAATCCTACTTTTGTTGTGTACAAATCTATAGTATTACTACATTTTAATGTTGGAGTTTTATTAGTATATAATCTTTCTTTCGCTGCATAATCAAATGTTGTTCCACTTGCTACCCAGTTATACCCACTTGCTATATTTCTATCATTACAAAATCCTGGTGTACTTACTACTCTATCATCTAATCCTTGGTCTGTGATAATGGTTGTATACCAACGATCTAGTACTCCTTTTATGGCACTTGCTGTCCCTCCATTTTGGGTACTTGGCCTTTGCAAATTTTCTTCATATGTATATCCCACATAATAACTACCATAGCTATACCTATTATTAAATACACTTGTATCAATCTGCCTATCTGCAGATGATTCGCCATTGGCATGAGCAGCTGTTCCATCATAGATCATTCTGATCGAACCATCACCATTAATTCGAATGATTCTCCAATAGTATCCTGCAAATTGGACATAGTTGTTGGTGACTGCTCCTCTAAAGTAATAACTTGTTCCTAAATTATCTTCTGCCGTCCATACTCCTTCATCTGTTGTTGCTACCTGACTAAAATCTGGAGTACCATCATTTATTGTACTATTTGCTAATATTATATCACTTGCTAAAACTACTTCATCATAATACAAAGTACATTCTGTTCCACTTGTATTTAAATTCTCTACATATACTCGATTATTACTACTATCCCATCCTAATGTTGCTTTATTACTACATGTACTTTTCTCTGTATTTAATTCATATCCTTCACTTGGTATATTACTTGTTTCTTTATAGTTGCCATCTTCTTCTATGTATGTTCCTATAATCGTAATATCTGGACTTGCATCATTTTCTTCGATAGTTACTTCTCCTGTGAATGTTCCTCCGATATCACTATTTTGATTCTCATCTATATTTGGATATTCTAATACTACATAATAATATACTTCTTCTCCCTCTTCACTACTTGTTATAAATTCATCTGGTATGAGTGTTACTTTTGTTTCATTAGTATGAATGGTTCCACTTGCAATAATACTTCCAAGTGAATCAACATTACTTATACTACACTCTTCATAGTATCTTAATGCTCCATCTACTACCTCTTGTCTTTTATCACAACTTGCACTTACATTCATACTTGTATCTGTTTTATATACAGTATAATTTAAAGAAGTATTTAAAGTATTGGTTCCTTCCCAAATAATATTATAGGGAATGAATTCATTTTCTCCTGTTGCAGTTAACTTAATACTAGATACATTGCTATGTCCTGGATAAATATCTAAATCATTAAAAGAAAGAGACCCTTCTACTTTTAATTCTGATCCTCCAATAATAGCAGTTGTACCACTTACACTTGCACCATTTCCACTAAAAATGGTTGTTGCTGCAAAATAAGCAAAAGATACTCCTATTACGACTAGTAAAGAAGCAACAACAATGATTAATTTCTTATTTTTCTCTTTCATGGTTATTCAGCTCCTTCCACTACATAAGGATCGCTCATAGTTCCTGTACCGGTTAATGTGACACCAGCAGAGAGATTAATGACAGGTCGGACACCTCTCTTATTATCTACAGAAATATTGTTAAGTTTACCGAGTGGATATACAGCAAAAACACAAGCGTAACCAGAATCAAAGAAAAATGGAGACATCGTCCAATAATATTGTCCCGTATATAAATAATAACTTTTATTATTGGTTTCGGTTGTTCCGCCAGCATATACTACTTCATCCGCGGTGATGAGTCCGATCTTTGTAGTATACAAATCTACTTGATCGCCACATCCTAATGTTGGCATTTTATTTGTTACTAATCTTTCATATGCGATATAACGAAATGAAGCACGACTTGACCAAATATAATCACTTCCTGTTTTTCGATCATTGCAAAATCCAGGAGCACTTACTACTTTATCATCGTATCCTATATTGGCTATATTGGTTTGATACCAACTATCTAATATCGTTTTGATTGCGCTATCATATTCTTCTTCTGTATTTGGGGCTTGACTCGGCCTTTGATATCCAGATACATATGTATATCCTACATAATAACTATAATCATAATTTTCATTATACTCGCTTTTTTTGATCTGACGATCATCAGATGATTCTCCATTGGCATGTGCACTTGTTCCGTCATAGATAATTCGAATGGAATCATCTCCATTGATTCTTATAATTCGCCAATAGTATCCAGCAAATTTAAGATAATTATTTTCTACTGCTCCTCTAAAGTAATAACTAGTTCCTAAATCATCTTCAGCCGTCCATACTCCTTCATCGGTTGTTGCTACCTGACTAAAATCGGGTGTCCCTTCATTTACTTTAGAATTAGCTAATATTGTCTCTGCTGCTGTTAATACTTTTTCTCCTGTATATTCTATACTTACTACTCCTTCAAATGTTCCTCCCATATCTATGTTTTGACTTTCTTCATTATTTGGATATTCTAATACCACATAGTAATATACGCTTGTTCCTTCTTCACTTGCTTTTATCTCTTCATCACTTAATAAAGTAAATTTGGTACTTGTACTTGTTGTGGTAATTTCTCCACTACTAATTACTTCTCCTAAATTAGCAAAATTATTTTCTGTACAAGTTTCATAATAAATCTTTGTTAAGCTTCCTTCTTCTTTCTTTTCACAAGTAATACTTGGACTTTCTTCACTTTCTGTTTTATATACATAATATTTTAATGATGTATTTAATGTATTTTCTCCTGTCCATATTAAGTTATATAATATTGTTTTCTCCCCTGTTGCTGTTACTTTAATACTAGATACATTTTTATGACCTGGATAAATATCTAAATCATTGAATTCAATATTTCCCTCAACTGTTAATGTCGTTTCTCCAATAGTAGTTGTAGTAACAGTTGTACTAGATCCTTCACCTTCTTGATTAGCGTTTGCACTAAAATAGGCAAAAGTAATACCTATTCCAATTACTACTAAAACTCCTACAATCACAAGTATGATTTTTGTTTTCTCTTTCATGGTTATTCAGCTCCTTCTACTACATAAGGATCACTCATAGTCCCTATACCAGTTAATGATACATCGGCTGAAAGATTGATGACTGGTCGGACACCACCGCTATTATCTACTGGGCCATCTGCAGTACTTAACTGACTTCCCCACCATAAATAAAAAGCATTAGCATACCCCTGATCACCATAAGTTCCCATTGAAAAATTATGAGGGGTCATAGTCCAATAACTTTCGCCATTATTCAAATAGAAAGTACTATTCCTAAAGCCATATAATCCTCCTGCAAAAACTATTTCATCGGCTGTAATTAATCCTATTTTTGTGATATACAAATCTAAACTATTGCTACACTCTAAAGTTGGTGTTTTATTAGTGTATAGTCTTTCATACGCTGCATAATAAAATGTTGTTCCACTTGCTACCCAGTTACTTCCACTTGCCGTGTTTCGATCATTACAAAATCCTGGGCTACTTACTATTTTATCATCAAGTCCTTTCCCTAATATATTAGTTGCATACCAATTATCTAGTACTCCTTTTATCGTACTTGCTGTTCCTCCATTTTGACTACTTGGCCTTTGGGCATCAACTTGGTACGTATATCCTACGCCATAACTATAATTATAATTTAAATCATTGAATGCGCTTGTTCCCGTTTGGCGATCGGTACTAGATTCTCCATTGGCATGGGCACTCGTTCCGTCATAGATCATTCTTATGGAACCATCGCCATTGATTCGAATGATTCGCCACCAGTATCCAGCAAATTTAAGATAATTATTTTCTACTGCCCCTCTAAAGTAATAACTGGTTCCCAAATCATCTTCTGCTTTATA
>CALVQH010000067.1 GCA_944358115.1 uncultured Bacilli bacterium | reverse complement strand
AGATGAATTGTTTGATTATGCAGATATTGATAATTATTATTCTAAAGATGATTTAGAATTGTAAAATATGTGATATAATGTAAGTAATAAGGAGGAATTTACTATGGAAAAATCAAAAGTTAAGTTAGATTTAAGTGGATTAGAAAAAATAAAGAAAAAATTAAAAAAATATGAAGAAACGACAACGTATTCTCTTCCATATACAGAAGAGCAATGGAATGAAATGACTGAATATGAAAAAGAACAAGTAAAAGAGCAAGTTATAAATGAATATACTAATAGTATAATAAAGGATTTAAATAGAAAATGATTGAATTTTTAAAAAATAATTGGATGTCTTTGTTAGCTTTAGCGATATCTTTGTTGCATTATTTAAAGATTTAATAAAAGAATTAATTGTATACGAAAAAAAACAAAAAAACTTAAAAAAAGCAAAAATTGTAATTAAATATATAAATAAAAGAATAGTTATCTCCAATTATGGAGAATGCAGTGCAAAAAATATTAGAGTATATATTGATGATACTCCAATATTGGAACATAAAGATTTTTCTGTATTTGCAAGGCAAATTGATTTTTCATTATTAACAAGTCAAAACTCTATTGGGATTAAACATTTAGAATATATGGGAATGCCAACTAATTATAAAATCAAAGTAATATATGATGATGAAAATAAAAAAAACAATGAAACTGAAGATATTGTGAATATTTTTTAATCCAAAATAATAACACACTATGTTATTAGCATCAGAAGAAATTTTGCTTGAAACAAAAAAGAAGAGCTTTTGAAATAAGAATCAATTGGAAACGATTGATTTTTTTTGCTGATTAAATGATATATATTTTTCTCTCAAATTGTTTATCCTTTTCCTTGCTAAAAGAAATATACATGTGATAAAATTGACTTGGATAAAAAGGAATATTCTTCTTACTTTTCTAACAGAGAGGAGGTTTTATATGAAAAATGAAGAAGAACAGTATAGGTTATTTGTAGATAGTGCCGAAAAGATTAGCGATAAAAGAATTAATCAAAATAATATTTATTTAACTTTTTCTCTTGCTTTAGTATCTTTTTTGTCGGTAACTAATATAGCCGAAATTTATTTTTATATTGTTAATATTTTAGGAATAATAATCTCTTTTATTTGGCTTTTTACGATAGACAATTATGCCAAGAGGAATCAGGTTAAATTTAACATAATTAATGAATACGAAAGTCAAAATAATCTAAAATGGTTTAGTGAAGAAGAAAAAAGAATAGCTGTTTTACCTAATTTAACTTTTTTTGAAAAAATATTGCCTATTATATTTGGCATTATCTATATAATTTTGATGGTTACAAAATAAGAAAGGAAGTGATAAAATGCCATCATTAAGAACTTATGATTTATTTATTAGTCATGCATGGGATTATAATAATCAATATTATAATTTAACTAGTTTATTAAAGGATTACTCATTATTTAATTTTAGAAATTATAGTGTACCAGAACATGACCCAATCAATTTTAGTACTACTTCACAGTTATATAACCAATTAGAAGAACAAATTAGACAATCAAGTGTAGTATTACTAATTGCAGGTAAATATATAAAATATAGAAAATGGATAAAAGAAGAAATTAAAATTGCCAAAAAATATAATAAACCTATAATTGCCATCAGACCTTGGGGAGCTGATATTTTACCAAGTGAGGCTGAAAGTAATGCTGATGTCATAGTGAACTGGAATGCTTCTTCAATAGTAAATGCTATAAGAGAGAATGCTAGATAATATTTTTTTAATGAAAAATAACCACTTTAAATCTAAAAAGTGGTTTTATTATGCTTAAATAACGCTATCTATTTTATTGGCTGCTTGTTGCGTTCTTGCTGTATCATAATGTCCTAGAAGTTTAGAAACATATTTTATATTAATAATGTTGCTAACGTTCCTCTTAAATCATGGATTTTATGATAAAATATTATTAGATTTGAAATTTATCAACTATTTAGTTCTAATAGCCTTCTCTCTCACATTATGCAAAATAAACTTGTGCTTTTTATTAATGTCTGCCAAACGAGGTTCACATTATTATGCTTTAATTTTTATTTACAGTTCATATTCATATAAATTTTCTTCATACTCGTTGTTTTCTAAAGAAAAATTCACTTTAGCTATTAATTTCCCACCAATTTTTTTATAAAATAAGTTAGCATCATTTTGAACTAAAGTACTAATTAAAACATATTTATAATTTGGTTTTAAATTCTCAAAAGCAAAATTAATTAAGGCTGTCCCAATTCCTTTTCGCTGATAATCCTTATCAACATACAATGTATATATTTCTGCATAATTATCATTATATTCCTTTTTATTTTTGCCAAACCTTAGAAAGCCTACAATTCGGTTATTTATTTTACAAACAATATACTCATTTATTTTATTTTTGCATTTTTCAATGCTTTCTTCTTCTGTTTTACTTAAATTTTCTAAAAATTTATTAGGAAAAATGCCTTTATAAGTATTTTTCCATTCTTTTATATTAATTTCAACAATGCTTTTTGCATCTTCAATCTGAGCTTTTTCAATTTTCATATTTCTAAATTCCTTTCTACTAAATTTAAAATTTTTAATATTTTTTTTATATTAATTTCAAATGTTTTTATTTGATTTTTTTGTAAAACAACATAATAATTATATGCACATATTTTTAAACATATCATTAAAATTACACCATTATATTCTAATTGATTGTATTTACTAACATTATTATATTCAAAAATGTATTGTTCTATTTGTTTCTTATTATTTATTAAAATTAAAATTTGATCTAGTGTCTGTGATCTTTTTAAAATCGCATCTACAAAGTCAACATAAACAGAACTGGTAATTGCTAGGTCAAAATCTATAATATAAATTTTCTCATTATTTATAATATTGTTAGATGTTATATCATTATGAATAATGCAATCTTCCTTGTAATATTTTTCCGTAAATATTTTATAAATTGAATAGTATTTTTTTGTAACTATTTCAATGTTTTTATTATTCTCCAAATAGATTTGATTCTTTTTATAATTTAAAAATGGACCATAATAATATTTTTCCTGAAATCCAAGCAGTAATTTTTCCAATTTCACGTCATTACATTTAAAGTTAGTATTATAGAAATCCTTTTTGTAAAATTTTTGAGTATATAACTTGCTAACACTATGAAATTTAGCAAGAAAAGATATTAGAGAATAAATGTTAATTTTTTTAGATGATATACCAATATATTCTTGCAATTCAATGTTAAAGATACTTAAAAAATAATTAAATTTTATTTTAGGTGTATTAATTCCATTTTTATATAAATAATTAATAAATTTGTGTTGAGATATTCTTTCTCTATAACTAAGTGGTACCTCTATTTTTTTTACACAATATTTTTTATTAAAAAACTTAACAACTTTAACGTTTGACAATTTGTCTCCTTAATACTTTAAAATTATTTTCTAAAATATCTTCAGCATTCGGTAAAAAACCTAAAATTTGATTTCTTATATCTTCGATATCTTTTAAAGAAACATAGGGGTAATCCGATCCATACAATAATCTATCTGTGCTTATAATTTTTGATGCAATAATAATATTTTTAAAATTTGTTATTGTCGATACATCGAAATAGAACCTACTATTTCGAAAAGTTTTTAGTACTGTTAAAATAAACTCTTCATCTTCATTTGCGTTTCTACCTAAATGCGCAACAATAAAATTTATTTTAGGAAATTTTTCACTTAATAATTTTAAATATTCTAAGCGAATTTTATCTTTACAATGTATTATTAAAAAGCCTCCAATATCATTTATAAATTGATAAATTGGCTTTCTTTCTTCCCAATCATTATAGTCATGAAGTAAAAAATGTTCTTTCCAAATATAATATTCCGTGTTGCTATTAACTTGGTTTCCTATAATTGTAACAGGTATACCTTTGTGAATCGCTTTGCAAAAGTTTGAAATAAATTCGTTTTCTGTATCAATATCTATCTCTTTAAATATAATAGGTATAGCAAAAAAATCATCTAATGAATCAATATAGGCTTTTTGATTTTCAATCAAATTTAAATTAATAGCTGAATATAGTTTATATTTTTCCTTATATTCACTTTTTTCAACTATTTCGCAACATCTTGTATAATTGCCAAGATGTAAATGTGTATCATACCTCTTCATTTGTTAACCAACAACTTTCATCTGTTCCAAATAAATTTTCGGTCCTGCCTTTTGCAGATGCGCGACATCCACCACACAAATACTTAAATTTACAAATTCCACATTTTCCTTCAAATTTTCTTTCAAACAAACTTTTTACTAACTTGCTATTTTGATATTTTCTTATAAAATCATTGACACTCTTACATTCATTTAAATCCAATATTTTTTCTTTTATCATTGAGCAAGGAGTTATAAATCCATTGCTTTGTACGTTTATAGAATCTATTCCAGCAGTACATCCTCCAAATGTAGAATCATCACATTTGCAATTGATAATTGACCACGGAGAATTTGGAATTAAAGATTTCAAAGGATCTTCAGTAACAACCTCTATTTTATCTTGGTATTTAATATTCAAATCTATAACGCTTTTTAGGAATTGGTGCTTTTTGGTTGAATTTAAAGACATTGATCCATTTTTTGCTTTACCAAAAGGAATAACTGATCCAAAGCCAATAATTTTACATTTTTTTAATATAGCATATTTAACCATTTTTTCCATATCATTAATTGTAGATTCTGTTATAGTCATACGAATAGAAGAATTTATATTAGGATACTTTTTAATCTCGTCCAGTAGCATATCGCACTTTTTAAATGCTCCTTTAAATCCTCGAAAAGCATCATGAATCTCTTCGTTTAAACTGTCCATACTTAATTGAATTATAAAATCATCAAATTTTAATTTATTAATTTCTTCTAACATTTCTTCTGTTATCAATGATCCATTACTAGTTACTACTATTTTTTCTATATTATGATATTTGGCTTTGATAATGTAATTAATCAAATCTGGATGTAAAAAAGGTTCTCCACCAGAAAAGGTTAATTTAAAGTCTTCTCCTTTTTCTTTCTTGATAACCTTTAATAATAGATCAAAATTTTTACTATCAAAGTAAATTTTAGGCTCATCTTTTGCTCTACAATGTTTGCAATTCATATTACAATAGCCAGTCATTTCGATTTGAATTAAATTTAATTTAGTATCATATATATTCTTTCTTGTTTCTATTAACATATAAATCACTTCCTAATATCCAAAAAATATACAATATAAAATTGTATATTCTATTTAAAGCTTCCACAAGTACAACATGCATTATTGATAGTAGTAACTTTTTTAACTTTCTTTTTTAACTTTTTCATGTTATTTCCCCTTTCCAAATATTTTTAGTTTTTTTCGAGATCACTATAAACTCATATTTTTCAAAACAGCAAAAAATTCAATTTGACACTTGCTAATATATTTATTTGCTATTTCAAATTAATTTATTAATATTTTAGCATATTTTTTAGTAAAGTCAATAAAATGTCATATAATTAATTAATTTCTGTGGCTATTCAATGAAAATGTCCCACTTTTTAATTTCGTTATTCAGTAAAAATGTCTCAATCCAATTGATTAATT
>CALVQH010000066.1 GCA_944358115.1 uncultured Bacilli bacterium | reverse complement strand
GCAAACCCTTGTAAAATAAAGAAAAAATTGATTTTATAAAATAAAAAAACTGGTCTTTACAGAGCAGGTATGAACCGGTCGCTCTAGCCAGCTGAGCTACATCGCCATTTGTTAAAGCAATATTAATATAACATAAAAATTTTGGTTTTACAATACCTAAATTGTCAAAAATATGTTATCATGGATAAAAAGAGGTTACTTATGAGAAAAAATATTAGGTATTTTTTATTATTACTTGGATTAGGAATACTAGCTGGTATTATTGCTAAATTATTAGATATTTATTCAACGAATTTAGGAAATATATTTTCTGAATTATCTATTTGGATTTTATTTGGCGTGATCATTACCTTATTTAGTAAAAGCCGGAAATTTGCCATGATTTATGTTTTCTTGTTTTGCGTTGGTATGCTTGGTGGTTATTATGTTACAGCTGAACTCACTTCTAGTGTTTACGCTCAAAACTTTATTATTGGTTGGACTATTTTTTCTCTCTTTTCGCCTGTATTTGCTTATTTTACTTGGAATACGAAAAAGAAAGATATTCAAGGTATTGTTATTTCCTTTGGTATTCTTGTTGTAACTTTGATGGCTTCTATCGTTCTTTTTGATGGCCCAAGATGGTATGATTATGTTATTTTGCTTACTTTAGCATTCCTTTTATTTAGAAAAAAAAGATTGATTTTAAAATAAAAGATGTGTTATGATATATCTAGGTGATAAATATGACTAAATGTTGTTGTTGCTGCTCTTTTTGCTTTTTTTTACCATATTAATTTAGTCATATTAACTTTTATAAGGTACCTATTTATAATTGTTTAGTATGATAATTATAGGAGGTCCTTTTTATGTTTGTTGTACAAGTAAATAGTATTCGATGTCCTGTTTCTTTTATTTTTGTTTAGAAAGGAAAGAGGAATATGATTGAAAAATTAATTGGGAATACACCCATGATAAAAATAAAATATCGTTATCAAAATAAAGAAAGTTATGTTTATACCAAATTAGAATTTTATAATTATACTGGTAGTATTAAAGATCGGGTTGCTTATTATATTTTGAAAAAATCAAAGGAACTTGGCTATTTAAAAGATGGGCAAGCGATTGTGGAAGCAACTAGTGGGAATACAGGCATTAGTTTGGCGGCAATTGGAGCTTTCACTCATCATCCTGTTCATATTTTTATGCCAGATTGGGTTAGTTTAGAGCGAGTAAGAATCATGAAGCTTTATGGTGCTCATGTTTATTTAGTTAGTAAAGAAGAGGGTGGATTTAAGGAAGCAATTCGAAGAAGCCGGGAATTTGCTAAAGAGATTGATGGCTTTTTACCTAGACAATTTGATAATCCTTTTAATATAGAAGCTCACTATTATGGTACGGGTAGAGAAATTATTCAGAAATTACCCGATATAGATACTTTTGTGAGTGGAATTGGGACTGGCGGTACATTAATGGGTATTGCTAAACGGTTAAAAGAATATCAAAAAGAGATTCGGATTGTTGCTTTAGAACCAAATAAAATGCCAATGCTTAGTGGTGGTAAAGTAATTGGCAATCATAAAATAGAAGGAATTGGTGATGATTTTATTCCTAGTATTGTTGATAGTAAACTTATTGATGATCTTGTTTTAATTGATGATGAAGATGCTATTAACATGAGTCGAAAACTTGCTAAAGACCTAGGACTTGGTGTGGGTATTTCTTCGGGAGCTAATTTTTTAGCAAGTGTGTTAAGTGGTGGTAAGGTTGTTGCTACTGTCTTTGCGGATGATGCCAAAAAATATTTGTCTACTGATTTAACAAATGATATTGATACGAACCCTGATTTTTTATCTAATCAAATTGAATTACTTGGAATAGAGGTTTTATAAAAAGCTAAGAAAAGTGTAATATTTTGTCAAAAAAAGTTTTTTTCTATCTATATTTTTGATATAATATTTCTGTTAGTGGAGGTATTTATGAAAAAGAAAGTGATTATTGGGATTGTTGTTTTATTGGTGTTAGCAATCATTGGTGTTGGTCTTTATTTTCTTTTAAGGGATAAGAAAGAAGAGACGCCACAATTAAGCGATGCAGTAAAATTTTCTCAAGAATATACAGGTGTTGGCGAAGATAATGTTTTTGTTTATCGTGATGCCGAGGAAATTATTCGAATTTTAAAAAATGGTACTGGTGTTGTTTATTTAGGTTTTCCTGAATGTAAATGGTGCCAAAAGTATGTTACTTACTTAAATGAGTTTGCCAAAGAAAATGATATTACGAGAATTTATTACTTTGATATTTTAGATGATCGTACAAATAATACAGAGGCATATCAAGAAATTGTGTCTTTACTTGAGGACTATTTATCATATGATGAAGAGGGAAATAAAAGAGTATTTGTTCCAGCGGTGATTGTTGTTAATCAAGGAAAAATTGTAGGATTTGATGATGAAACAAGTTTGGATACGCATGATTTAGATGATCCAGAAGAATACTGGACAGAAGAAGAAGTTCAAGGTTTAGCAGAAAAATTAACAGAAATGTTTGGATATGTTAATCGTGGGGTATGTAATGAGTGTAATGAATAGCAAATAGGTGATATTTGCTTTTCTTATCTTATAGGAAAAACAAAACAACTACATACAAAGGTTCGTAAATAAAAAATTGGACATGCAAAAAAAGTCCAATTTTTGTATTTCAAAAATTTTATT
>CALVQH010000065.1 GCA_944358115.1 uncultured Bacilli bacterium | reverse complement strand
TTCAATCAAAAATCAGAAAAAGTTATTCACATTTTCTGATTTTTTCTTGTCAACTATTTTTTTCACCGAAACTAAAAGTTCACTTCCTTTCAGTTTAAGATTTAATTGTTATCTTAACATAAGAAAGAAAGAACTTTTGTCGAACGGTGTCAAATGCTTTGAAAATAGTTTCTTTTTTCTGTTTGCTAGTATTTTTTCATATTTTATGGTATCATATGTATAGGTGATGCAACATGTTTGTAGATGAATTAACAATTAAAGTTGAAGCGGGAAAGGGAGGAGATGGATGTACTTCTTTTCGACGTGAATGGTGTGTTCCTATGGGTGGACCAGATGGTGGAAATGGTGGTAAAGGTGCTAGTATTATTTTTCAGGTAGATAAAGGGTTGAGAACTTTAATTGATCTTAGGTATATGAAAATTATTAAGGGAAAAAAAGGAGAAAATGGAAAAGGTTCTAATCGAAATGGTGCAAATGCAGAAGATATTATTGTTAAAGTACCAGAGGGTACTACCGTAGTTGATGCTGATACGAATCAAGTTATTGCTGATTTAGTAGGAGAAAACGTAGAAGTTGTTGTTGCGCATGGGGGAAGAGGAGGAAGAGGAAATACTGCTTTTCGGACACAAAGTGATACTGCTCCTAAATTTAGTGAATTAGGTGAGCCGGGAGAAGTAAGAACTTTAAAAGTAGAACTTAAAATGATAGCTGATGTGGGATTAGTTGGACTTCCTAGTGTTGGTAAATCGACGATTCTTTCGATGATTAGTGCGGCAACGCCAAAAATTGCTAGTTATCATTTTACAACATTATCTCCTAATTTAGGAGTTGTAAAATTAAAAGATGGACGATCATTCGTTATGGCTGATTTACCAGGGTTCATTGAAGGAGCGAGTGTTGGTGTTGGTTTAGGTCATAAATTTTTAAGACATGCAATGCGAACGAAAATTCTTGCTCATGTTATTGATATGGGAGCAGAAGAAGGTCGAAATCCAATTGATGATTATCAAGTAATACGAAAAGAAATTGAAGAATATAATGAAAAGTTAGCCTTAAAAAAAGAAGTTGTGATTGCAAATAAAATGGATTTGGAACACGCTTCAGAAAATTTAAAATCCTTTCAGATAGCTTATCCAAATATTCCTGTGATTGAAGTAAGTAGTGTTACTAATACTGGCTTTGATGAACTTATGAAAATACTTGCCGATACGCTTGATACCATTCAAGATGATCCTTTATATTCTGAAGAAGAAATGATGAGTCATGTCACCTATAAGTTTCAAAATGAAAGACCTTTTACCATTACAAAGGTAGATGATGTTTGGGTTTTAGAAGGTGCCGAATTAGAAAAATTATTTAAAATGACAAGATTTGATGAAGATGAAGCAGTACTTCGATTTGCACGTAAATTAAAAGGTATGGGGGTTGAAGAAGAATTAGAAAGATTAGGGGCTCAGCCTGGGGATGAAGTACAAATTTGTGATTATATGTTTGAATTTAAGGAATAGAGGAGAAAGATATGAAAAAGATTTTGTTATTTGTGGCGATGATGATTTTGCCAATTAGTGTGTATGCAACAACATTTGATTTAAAAGATACAGATATGCATATTACGATTGATGAAGAATTTTGGTATGTTTTTACTCCTGATAATATCAAGGATAATCCAGAATTAGAAGAATTAGGAATTAGTTATGATTATATGGTAGAAACATTTGAAGAAAACGAGGCTTATTTGGATGCTGCTTTGTTCTTTGCTGATAGTGATGATTATATCGAGATATTTGTTAATAAAAAGGAAGTTCAAGATGTTAAAAATATGACGAATTATTCTGAAGAAGATTGGAATTTATTTGGGGAAGCAATTGCTGAAGAGGAGAATACCGATTATGATATTTATCAAACAGATTATCCTTTTATTCATTTAGAATATCAAGATCAAGGTTTTTATTTAGCAAAATATTATACCATTGTTAATGGTTATGGTTATACTATTACTGCTCAAAAGCCTTATGAATTTACAAATGAAGATGCTTTAAGAGTACAAGAAATTGTTGATAGTATTACTTTTGATGTTGATGAGACATTAAAAGAACCAAGCTCTTTTGATTGGAAAAGAGTATTTCAATATGCTGTTATAGGTGCTTTAGCAGCAGCTATTATTTCAGCCTTATTTACACTTATTAGAAAAAATAAAAAGAATGAAGACTAATCTACATTCAAAAGTAGGATTGTTCCTACTTTTATTTTGCTACTAGCAGATTTAGGCAATTCTAAAATGCTAGTTTTTTTACGTTCATAATTAATTTTAATTATTTTATTTTTAGGTAAGTTTTCATACTTATAAATTACTTCATTATTTTCATCTAAACCAACAACATCAATATTTTCTTTCATAAAAAATGTATGAATCGAATTACATTTGGGAAAAAGTATGCCATAATCAATTTCTTTTTTTCCCATTAAACCAAATAACCTTTTAAAAAAAGAAGTAGCAATAATAATATTATATTTCTTTTTATTGGTTGTTAGTGTCATTAATATCACCTAATAAATTATAACATGAATTGTATAAAAATATGACTGTTTTTTTGAATTATCTTTGTACGAAAATAGTAACAAAAATGTTGATTTTATTTCCAAGATATTGTATAGTTAATATGATATGGTAGTTATATTTTAACTATATAGGAAGTTTTGACAAGTTTTGTCGAATCAAATGAAAACAAATTAAATTTGTTGTAGAATGGTTGAAGTAAAGGTGAAAAAAGAATGAAAAGAATAAGTATTATAGTAGGATGTATGGTTTTATTAGTAGTAGGAATTTTGGTATTTGCAAA
>CALVQH010000064.1 GCA_944358115.1 uncultured Bacilli bacterium | reverse complement strand
ATTACAGATTCTTCATTCCATTTTATGGTTACATTTTTATCTTCTAACGAAATTTTATATTCTTCTTTAGTCTTGGTCTCTCTTAAAATGTAATCTCCAATATTTATTCCATCTAACTGAGCTTCTCCATTTTCATTTGTTACCATATGACCTACTATGTTACTATCTTTATCTATTAAATCGAATTCTACACCTTTTAATTTAATACTATCATCTTCTTTATCTGTTTTTATTACCTTTAATTTGCCCTTTTTATACTTATTGTAGATTTTTATTTCTTTATTTTCACCATAATTCATTTTTATTTCTAGAGGAGTATTATTTAGCTCATATTGCTCTAATGTTTCTAACTCTGTTAATGTAATTTTTTCTGGTCTTAAATTTGGAATTTCTATTTCACCATTTTCATCTGTAATATAATCTCCTATATTTTCTCCACTTTCTGAATATTTAGCATTAAATTTTACTCCTGCTATTGGCTTTTTTGTTTCTTCATCTTGCTTAATTACCTTTAGATTAGATTTAGCAGGAATGATTTTTAAATTAAATTCTGCATTTGCATATTCTGTTTCTCCTGGATAAATTATATAATCTTGTAGTTCTTCTTTATAAGCTATGGCATAAAATACGGGATATGTTTTAATCTGTACTCCATTAATGAATATATTTTCATTTAAAGTTCTATCTATTTTACTAACAGGAACTGCGACTTTAAAAATATCACTCTCCATATCGTAAGTTTCATTTCCATTAACATCTAATATTTTAGTTCCGTCTGGAAGTCCCTCTATTCCAACATTATATCCATCAATTTCTCTGTTTCCTGTTACTCTAAATTCTTGAAGCAAAAATTCTTCCGAATCTATTGTTGTAACTTTTTCGCTTTCTTTAGTAAGTTCTATTTGTGGTTGTACATAATTTTCTTGCCCATTAATTCCATAGTTATATAACTCTTCAGCAACATCTAAAACTTTAGTACCTCTTCGTTGTACTTCTTCTAAGGTCACCTCTTCTCCCCATCCAACTCTATTGGGAACTTCATATTTTCCTTTTGGATTAATCCCGTCGACTAAACAATGGACAGCCGTTTTAGTTGCGTAATATAAGTCATCTTCACATTCCAGTCCCCAATCAGAATACTTGCTTCCCATGAACCCTTTAAATAAAATCCTCCATAAAGCTTGATTGTCTAACATATCTAATGTTACATCATACTCATCACCTGCACCGGTTCCAATTCCTTCTTTTGATGGTTCAACACAAAAAGCAGGAAGCTTTTTGCCAGTCGCTTGGTCTTCATAAACAACATATACTACACCTTTTAATAAATCTTGTCCTTTCATTTTTAACACCGATGTACATTCATGGTCTTTCTTTAGTCTTATTGTTTGTCCTGGGTAAAATTCTATAGCAAATACTGGTAAAGCATTTGTTACTATCAATATTATTAATATTAAAACACTTAAAATTTTGGTAATTTTCATATAATTTTCATTCCTTTCTTATATTTCTTTTTGTATGGCTTGTACACATAGCCTTTGGTTTACTTTGTTTTTAATACACGTTATTAATGTTAGTTTATTAGTTTGGTCTTGCTCTAATAGGCTCCAATCAGTTTCCAGTATTTCTGTTAGAGTATTTACTATGTATTTTCGCTCTCCAAATTTTGTTTGATATATTATTTCATCTCCTGGTACAAGTTCATTAATTCTTGCAAAATATGAATATTCATTTCCTCTATTATGTGCAGCTAAACCTACATTTCCATCATATTTAGCAGTTTCTTCTATGTGTCCTACAAAATTTTTTAATATCTCTATGGAGCTTCCTTCTTTTATTGGTGCATCTAAACTAATTTTTTCAATAATAATTCTACCTAACATTTCCTCTTCTGTACTTTCTTGTGTATCTTGTAAATTTTCTTCTGTTATGTTTTCTTCATTTCCTAGTGCTTCGGCTTCTAGTATATTTTTGTCATATAAAAACAAGCATAATAGTACAATTACTAAAACGAGCACGATAAATAAAACGAATAGTTTTTTAAACATATTCTTTACACATCTCCTTGTTTTTGTTGGGATTTTTCTAAGAATTTAAATTATTGAAATAAATTTTAATATTATTTGATATATCAAATTAAAACTAAACAAATTATACTTTGCATTGTGCCTTAAGTCAAGTGTTTTGAACAGTTTTCTAGGATAATCGTACGCCATTTTTCGACACAAATTACATAAAAATGAAGGATATCTTATATCTATCCTCCATTTAATCTAGTTAACTTATTATATATTTTTGATAGTAATTGAATTTATAAAACCACTTTCATCATTATAGTTAATATTTAATAAATAGTTCTCTTCCCCATTTGATATAATATCGGTCAATTCATTATAATCTTTTTCCAGTCTTACATCATATTCTTCATCATTTAATAGAATTTTTACATATAAATATGGATTAGTTTCATTATTTCTATCATAATTTCTTATAAACTCAATTATTTTAATAACCTCACGTTTCTCACAGTTGTCATTACCAAAAAATTCATATATACTGTTATGATTTCTTAAATCCACACTTGTTATTTGTAAATCTTTATCTAAATAGTATCCAAACTTAGGCTCTATTGTTTTGTTATATAGATTAATATATTTTACTAATAATATTGACAGTACAACTATTATTAATAACATTAGTCCAATTATGATTCCTAATATTAATTTTTTCATAACATCATCCCCAATTATTTAATTTTTGTTTTTAGTTTTAAATTAATAAAAGATACCAATAGATTTCTTTAATGGTATCTTTTTTATGTTTTATGCTTCTGGTTCTATTAAACCATAATTTTTGCTATCTTTTAATCTGTAAATTA
>CALVQH010000063.1 GCA_944358115.1 uncultured Bacilli bacterium | reverse complement strand
CACCAAAAATTCTTGTTTTTAATTTTTTAGCATATCATTTTTAGCATTTTTACTTCACACTAGAAATTCTAGAGCCTTTCTTTTTTGATAATATAATTTTAGAATCTCTCCTAATTTTTTAGTATGTTCATTATCTTGAAGTTCTCCTGCTTTAACAAGTGCGCTGGTTGCTTCTAAGTAATCAATTAAGAATGTCATATCTTTGGGTAAATATTTAATCTCTACTTCATTTACTGTGTTTTTATTGTTTATCATAAATCTCTTCCTTCCTTTTCGTTTCCTAATATTTTATCACGAATGATTTTAATAAAATTCGTATCTTCTAATTTCAATCTTTTTATTTTTTTATTTCCTATTTTAGCTTCTATCTTTATTACATCTTCTAATTCATGATTCATTCCATCTAACGTTATCACTAGATTTTTATTTTTAGGTGTGATACCAATTGTTTGTTTATGCGAAACAATTAGTGGGTTAGATAAACTATGGTATATCTTATTTTTCAAAGGAGCAATTGGGGTTAGTGATAGTGCCAGTAAGTCTTTAGAAATAATACTACCACCCAAGCTTACATTATATGCTGTACTTCCGGTATTGGTACTTATTAAGAGACCATCTCCAATAAAAGTTTCTAATAACTCCTCTTTCACTTCTACAATACATTCTAATACCTTTAGCTTTTTATCTCTTACAACCATTTCATTTAATGCTGTGTAATTAATAGTTTGATCTTTTGTAGTTACAGTTATTTCTTCTAAATAAATATCTTCTAAATCATAGTGGTTATTATTTAATCTTTCAACAAAATCCGGATTTTTTTCTAGGTCTATTTCTTGTAAAAAACCTAAACTTCCGGTGTTAATGCCAACATAGTAAATTTCTTCATTAAAGTTGGCTTTATTTAGCATATGAAGAAAAGTACCGTCACCACCAATTGAGATTGCTAAATCATAATTTTCTTCTACTATTTCAAAATTGTATTCTTCTAATGCTTTTATTAATTTATCAGTAACCACTTTTGTTTTTTCACTACTATTTGTAAATATTTTTACTTTATTTATTTTTCTTTCCATTTTAATCCTCTCTTGCTTTTATTTTACCATAGTTTTTTCATATTGCAAACAAAAGAAACTGTGAATACACAGTTTTAGTTTGTAATACTTGCCATTTCTCTTTTAGCTTTAATTGTTTTATTTTCAATGTTTACTCTTTGTACTACAAATAACATGATGACTACATTAATTGTGAATGATCCACCATAGCTTAAAAGTGGGAGCGGTACTCCCGTTAGAGGGATTAGGGCTAGTATTCCGAGTAAGTTAATTAAGATATGGAATAATAGATACAAGAATACGCCATAAGCAAGAATACTTAAGCGTAAATTTTCGGCTTGTCTTGCAATTTTCAAAATACGCCATAACATCACCATATAGCCAATAATTAATAATATTCCTATTAGTAATCCTAATTCTTCTACAATAATTGGAAAAATAAAATCAGTATGGCTTTCTGGTAAATACAAATATTTTTGACTACTATTACCAAGTCCTACACCAAATAGGCCGCCATTATGAATGGCAATAAAGCCATTACATACTTGATAACCGGTATCTTCTTGATATCTTTCACAAGGATTACGAAATTCAAATCTTTGTAATTGCCTTGAATTAAAGATTTCAGCATTGCTATATAAAAGAGCAAGGACGGCAATAACTAGACAAACAGCGCCTATCTTTAATACTTTAATAATATTTTGTTTTACATACGGAATGCTGATAAAAATAAAGAATATGATGCCACAGAGGATTAATGCTGTACCAAAATCAGGCTGCATCGCAATTAAAACAACAATTAATAAACAAATGGCAACTGGTATTAAGAAAGCATAAATATTGGTATTCTTTTTATTTTCTAATTTGCTATAAGCAACGGCTAGGAAAACAATAATAATTGATTTGGCAAATTCGCTTGGCTGTAGAGCAAAAGGGCCTAAATTAAACCAACTTCGCGCATTGTTTGTTAATCCTCCATATACCAGTAAACCAATTAAGGCCACAACAATTCCTACCACAGCAAAAGGAGTTATATATTTGTATTTGCTGGTTGGAAAACGGATGACGATTAAAAAGCCAATGATAAAGGCCACTATCAAGAAAATTGCTTGTCTTATAAAGAAATAATATTGAGGAACATTGTATCTTAAAACTGTAGATACACTTGATGAGGAAAAAATCATAATTAGTCCCACAATACTATATATTATCATCAAAATTAATAACCATAGGTCCATCTTACTAAATAGTTTCTTCACTAATAACACCCTATATATAGTTTAACATATTCGCTTCCTATTTTAAAGAAATTTTATAAATTCATGATTTTTAATGTCAAAATGGTGCCTAAATGAGTAAACTATATTAGATACATAAAGGAGGTATAAATATGTATTATTATGGAAATAATGGCTACTATGGTGGTGGCTATGGCGGATACCAACCTTGTTGTAATACCGGCTATGCTGGATATACTAGTGGCTACGGTATCGGAGCTGCTATATGGATAGTCCTATTTATTTTACTTGTTATTATCATTGGCGCTGGATGGAGCTGGGGTAATAACAACTAGGAAGAATTTTCTTCCTTTTTTTTATTTTACAAATTCGTCATTTTATGGTAAAATAAAGCCACTTAAGGGGTGGAGTTATGAAGTTACCAAATATTACTATTTTAGATGAAGCAGATAAAAGATTACATGGGGTTAGTAAGGAAGTTACATTTCCTCTATCAAAAGAAGATAAGCAAAATATTCAAGATATGATTACTTATCTAAAAATGAGTCAAATTCCAGAATATGAAGAAGAATATCAATTACGAGCTGGTATGGGACTTGCTTATGTACAAATAGGAATTCCTAAGAGAATCTTTGTCATTGTTGAAGAGCTAGAAGACGAAACATTTAAAGACTATATTATTATTAATCCAAAAATTATCAGTAAAATGGAGAGTAACATTTCATTCATTTTATACCTCCATTAGATATATACTTTAA
>CALVQH010000062.1 GCA_944358115.1 uncultured Bacilli bacterium | reverse complement strand
ACACCACCACTCAAGCGGTTCTCGCAAGTGGCGGTTCAATTTATATTAAATATGAACTTTTTCATATTGGTCTAGTAGAAATACTAGACCTCTTTTTCTTAACCTTTCATTATTAATAGCAAACTGTATATATCTTGTTTTGCATATTTGGTAGTAACCTTTTCTTGTATTTGCACAATTAAATGCTATTTCAAATGGTACTCCTAATTTTTGTAACGCCTCACATCTTGTTCTTATTTTCTTCCATTGTTTCCAGATTATTACTCTTATTCTTGTTCTTAGATGTTCATCAATTTCTGTTATTTTCTTTTTCATATTTGCTATTTTAAAGTAATTTATCCAACCCCTTATCAAGTAGTTTATTTTCTTTATTCTGTTATCTAGGCTTATACTCCAGCTCCTATCTGTTAGTTGTTTTAGTTTTCTTATTAGTTTTTGATATGATTTTAGATGTGGTTTTGGTTTCCATTTTCCACTTTTTGACATCCAAAAACTAAATCCTAGATATTTCGTTTTGGTTGGTCTTGTTACTTTACTTTTCTCTGCATTTACCTTTAATCCTAGTTTCTTCTCAATAAATTTTGTTATTGATTCTAAAACTCGGTTTGCTGCTTTTTCGCTTTTAACAAGTATTATACAGTAAGTAGGTAAGAGGAACCTCCCCTCAAACCTCTCTCAGAACTGTACGTGATGGTCTCCTATCATACAGCTCCCAATTACACTGCCGTTGGTAAAATTCCAAATTTCCAGTGTGCAAATAGTTTTGTATCTCTTTTGGCTATTTCTCTTAACCAGTTTGCAGCCCTTTTCCTTGAGCTTCTCTTTTTGTATTTTCTTCTGACTTACAAAACTTTGAATTTCTATATACTTTCGAAAATTATTTCTATTAAATTTTATCACATAAATCAAACGACTTTTGTGATTTATTTTATAGTTCATTTTAAAACAAAGTTTATTTCCCATATAATCATTCCAAATACATATTATAGTGGTGTCTATAAATCTAAACTATTTGGATTTAACAAAAATTCTTCTAAACTTATTATTAAAATTCCTTCTTCATTTCTCCAAAGATTTATATCATCTTTAACAATAATTATTTTTTTAAAACTATCATTTATATTAATTAAAGATTTCTGTTCTTGTTCCATTTTTTCTTTATTTGGGATTGCAAAAGCAGATTGAATATAATATCTTTTACTTGATTGATTGCAGACAAAATCTACTTCTAATTGTTTTCTTATCGTTTTATCTGTACTATCTTTTTCAAATCGTTCAATTACTCCTACATCAACATTATATCCTCTGACTAACAATTCATTATAAATTATATTTTCCATTAAATAATCTTCTTCTTGTTGTCTAAAATTTAATCTTGCATTTCTCAACCCTATATCTGTAAAATAATATTTAGAAGGTGTCGTAATATATTTTTTTCCTTTTATATCATATCTTTCTACTTTATTTATTAAAAATGCATCTTGTAAATACTGTATGTAAGAATTTATCGTATTTCTGTTTATATCAGCATAACCATTGCTTATAAAAGTATCGCACAATTTTTTAGGATTTGTTAAAGAACCTACTGAAGAAGATAACATATTAATAATAATTTCTAATATATCTTCTCTTTGTATTTTATTTCTTTCAACAATGTCATTTAAGTAAGTATTTTTAAATAAATCATTTAAATATTGGCTTTTTTCTTCTGAATCTTTTAAATACAATGTATATGGCATTCCTCCATAAGTCATATAATCTTTTAATGCACTCCTTTTGTCCTTATATGCATTATAAAATTCAGAAAATGAAAGTGGATAAACTCTAATTTCATCTCCTCTACCTCTAAATTCTGTAATAATGTCTGTAGAAAGAAATTTAGAATTACTTCCTGTTACATATACATCTAAATTATTTTTCCTTAAAAAACTATTTAGTACACTCTCAAAATCTTTTACCTTTTGAATTTCATCAAGAAGTATATAGTACATTTCATTATCTTTAATTTTATTCATTATATAATTATACAAATTTAATCCATCTGATGTTAAGTCTCTATTTTCAATAGAATCTAAATCAACTTTTATAATGTGATCTTCTCTTACTCCATCAGCTATCAATGAATTTTTAAATATTGGATCAAGTAAATATGACTTTCCACTTCTTCTAAGTCCTGTAATAATTTTAATTAATTTATTATTCTTCTTATTTTTTAATTTTGTTAAATATAAATCTCTAGCTATTTCCATTCTGTACCTCCATTTACTTTTTTTGTGTATATACACATTTTTTATTAATATCATAACTTAAAAAATTAAATAAGTCAATCATACATTTACTTTTTCTGTGTATATACGCATTTTTTATTAATAGTATGTTTAATATTTATAAAATTATTCGAGTTTCACTCTACTGTCACCAATAGTATTTTCATATCTATGGGGTTACCTCTAAGATATTTCCAAAATATCAGACTATCTGGGTTTTTCTAAAACAATAAAAAGAAGTAGCTTTCTCTACTTCTTCTTTATTTTGGTGACCCCTACGGGAATCTACCCGCGTCGGGAACAATGTCCACCGGACATTGTTCTGTTCCTCCTTTTCGATTCCCTGTACATTTACTTAATATAAAAAATTAAAGAAGTAGCTTTCTCTACTTCTTCTTTATTTTGGTGACCCCTACGGGAATCGAACCCATGATTCGGCCTTGAGAGGGCCGCGTCTTAACCGCTTGACCAAGGGGCCATTTAAACTACTTTATTAATATACCATTTTTCTTTGCTTTCGTCAACTAGATTTCAAAAAAAGATTTTTTTCTAATAAAATTTGGTTATAATATTAACCTCCTATGATTTTTTTCTTGCAATTCCAAAATAATGATATCATAGGAGGCTGTGAATTATAAAGCTGTTTTGGGAGTGTATCCCAAAAAACAAGAATTTAATTACATATCAATTTCGTCATAATCGTCTGAAACATCTGGACTTTTCCCTGTTTTCCTATACAATAAAAAATACATACTTTTGTAAGTATGTATTAATTTAAACATTTATTCAAAATTTCGTTTAATCTTTTATCTTGTTTAGTTAAATATAAATACCCAATTAGAGCTTCAAACGCAGTTGAATATTTATATTCTTCAACTGTTGCATTTTTAGGTAAATGATGATTATCTGCATTTCTTCCTCGTCTTACAATATCTTTTTCTTCTTCTGTTAAATC
>CALVQH010000061.1 GCA_944358115.1 uncultured Bacilli bacterium | reverse complement strand
AAATAAATGTTATGTTCTAAATTAGTACTTGTATATTTTACTAATGAATTAATGACATATTCATTTGAGTATTTTCGATTTAATTTTTGTTCTAATAATCTTATTATTAATAGGGAAACAAAGCAAGATAGAAAATGAGCTTCAATACTTTCATCTGTCCAAACAAATACCGATCTAGTTTCAAGTTCTGATTTTGTAATTTTAAATGTTTCTTCAATTTTCCATAGCCCTTTATAAATATCTCTTATTTCTTTATCTGTTAAATGTTTTTCACTAGTTACGATAGAATAATAACCATCAAATTTTTCTTCTTCTTTTATTTTCTCAATTTTTAAAGATAATTCTAATCCATCTGGTATTTCTCCAGTTTCTTGATTAAATTTAATATTGTTAATATATTTTGTACATCCATAAGAAGTTGCTTGGGTATATTTTCCAGGATTTTTAATTAAATCTTTAGCTTTTTCTATTGCTTGCTCTCTTAAGTTTTTTTGCCTATCCGCATATTTTTTAGAATAATAAATCATTTGTTTTTGATAGATTAAATAATTAACATTCCTTTTGCCATCTTTTTTAATTTGTACTTTTTTAGCATAAACTCTGGATTTATGTTTAAATATAGCAGGTTTATCTTCATAGCCAATAACTTTTCCTTCTTCATCTTTTATTGCTTCTTTATAGGTTACCAAATTACCAAATTCATCATATATTTCATCATAAATGAAGTCATCTTGTTTTAAAGCCCAGTCTTTGAATTCTTTATCGGCACCGAGTATACTTTGGCCATAAACATAGCCATCATGATTGGAATGATCATCATCATTTTTTCCGGCGATAAATACAGTATTATCACTAGTGTTTTGACCTCTATCGGCGACAATAATAGTTCTATCAATCCCAAATTTGGCTTTTGTTTTTTTAAGGGTTGGCCTCATTTGTAATTTTTCTGATTCGTTACCTGGGAATAAGTCGTAATACATTGGTAGTCCTTTTTTATCCATTAATAATCCCATTTGAACAATAGGGGTTTTCCTATGTTCTTTACTAGGTCCTTTTTTTCTTAATCCTTTTTTTATTATTTCTCCTTTATCATTTAATTCATCTTCATCATTATAAGATATTTCAAAATAATAATTAGTCGTATCATAATAAGTGATCGAAGTATTGCGGTTATATTTATCTTTCGTATTATTCCATAATGAAATGAGTAAATCATTTTTATAATTCGAAAAATAATCTAATGAGCGATACATATCTTGTAAAGAAAAATCAAATTTTTCAAAGAAAATGTCTTTGTTATTATAAGTTGATAATTTACTATCAGGGTATAAAATACGAGAATAAACTAATAATTCAAAAATATCATTTAAGGAAAAATCAATTTTTAAATTTTTTTGCTTTTGCTTTAAAAATTCAGAAATATTTAGTTCACTGTAAATTTTCTTTAAAATGACATAGCCAAGATTTTTAGTGCAAGAATTTTCATCAATTGTTTTCGTCTTAAGATTTTTGATAATTAACTCATTAATTTCTTCGGTGTTTCTTTGTTTAGCGATTTCCTTGAAATGAGAGATGGGGTCATCGTATTGTTTTTTTAAATCATCTAAATATCCAATTTTTTCAATAGTTTTTTGTTTGACTTTACCAGCTTCATCACGATAGCCTTGGACGAAGGATAAATAAAATTTTCCATTGCTTAAGCTTTTCCTTAAATACATATAATCACTACCTTACATAATAATTATATCATAATACACAAAAATACACAACATAAAAATAATAAAAACTTGACAAAATAAAACCTAGGTATTATCTAGGCAAAATCACATTTCTAAAAAAGTGTAACTGTCAAACTTCGGTGTACGAAAATAGTAACAAAATTATTGACAATTATTCAATATTCTTGTATATTAGAAATATAAAATAGAAAAATACATGATATCAAAATATGATAAGATTTGATATGTTTTGTCGAATGGAATGAAAAACATTATAAAATATGATATCATGCCAAAGAAAAGAGGAGAAAAAAGATGGAATTCCAAACACTTAAAAGAAGTCATTTAAAAAGAGATATTATTATTGGAGTAATAGCAGTACTAATTATTAGTGCCGTAGTGCTTAACTTTACCAGAGCTAAATACAGAACTACTGAGTCAATACCTTTAGTTAACGGAACGATAAATTATTCATTGGCAGACTTTAATGCCGTAGCAATATATATCAACACGGATAGTGGCTACACCAAAAGTGATACTATACCTGATGGATATGTATTAAATGAAGAAGAAAGTTATTGCACAGTAAATGGCGAAGAAGATACAAATATCTCCCTATCTTATGATACTTCAACAAAAAGTTTAAGTGTAACACCAATGACAACAAAGGGAACAAAATGTTATTTGTATTTTGATGAAAAAGGAATAACCAATGTAGAAGAATTAATAGCGAATTACTCAACAGTAAAAACAAGAACATTCCCATTAACAACATCAAGTAAAGTAGAAGGAAATACTACAGGGGTAATTTATAAATCAGCAGATAGTAATCAGTATGACAATGATGGAGAAGTATATTACTTTGCAGGAAATCCAACAGATAACTGGGTAAAATGGGCAGGATTTTATTGGCGAATCATAAGAATTAATGGAAATGGAAGTATTCGAATGATATACCAAGGAACAAGTGCCAATACCACAGGAACAGGTACCCAATTACAAACAAGTGCATTTAATAGTAGTTCTAATCGAAGTGAATATGTAGGATTAAAATACACAAGCGGACAACAACACGGACAAAATACGAATAGTACTATCATGGGAGTGCTTGAAACATGGTATAATAGCAAACTAGCAAGTTATGCAGATGATATTGATACAAACGCAGGATTCTGTAGTGATAGGAATATGGGAAGTGGATATTCATGGAGTAGTCAACCAAGCAGTACTATCTACTATGCAGCATATGATAGAGTAGCTAAAACAAGTAGTAGTGTAAATCCAAGTTTTAAATGTAGTAATACTAGTGATATATTAAAAATACCAATTGGATTAATCACAGTAGATGAGACAGTATATGCAGGATTAGCATGGAATGCAAATAATTCAAGTAATTATTTATATACAAACCAAAACTACTGGACCATGTCTCCGTCTTGGTATAGCGTCGGTGATGCTATCGTGTTCGGCGTGGATTCGAATGGCATCCTCGGCACCTGGATCGTGAATGACGCGCTTGGTGTGCGCCCAGTAGTAAATCTGAAGTCTAGTGTACAAATCACAGGAGGTAATGGAACAGCAGATTTACCATTTGAAATTGCGTCATAATTTTATCGTATATTTTTCTATTCAATTATCAATTTTTCTGACCTACGGACAGTTTTGAATAAACCTAGTGTTTATGCGGGCTTGTGGAAGAAAAAGTACGCCCAATAGACTAGAAAA
>CALVQH010000060.1 GCA_944358115.1 uncultured Bacilli bacterium | reverse complement strand
ATATACTAACATATCATGTGCTTTTTTTGTAGTTTTTTTATACAATTATAGACTTTGCCTTGGCAATTTGGTACAATGGTAGTGGTGATGAAAAAAAATGAAAAAAATTTTATAAGTTAAAAATTTAAAGAAATATTATGGTAGTCATGGAAATATTACCAAGGCTGTTGATGGTATTAGCTTTGATGTTTTAGAAGGAGAGTTTGTGGCGATTATGGGTGCTAGTGGTAGTGGAAAAACAACGCTTTTAAATACAATATCAACCATAGATACGGTTACTAGTGGTAATATTTTTCTAGATGGAGTAGATATCACAACATTAAAAGAAGAAGCATTGGCTGATTTTCGAAGAGAAAACTTAGGTTTTATTTTTCAAGATTTTAATTTGTTAGATACCCTTACGATAGAAGAAAATATTGCTTTATCTTTAATTATTAATCATGAAGATGTTTTAAAAGTGGATAAGAAAGTGGATGAGATTGCTAAGAAATTAGGAATTAGTGATATTTTAGATAAATTTCCTTATGAAGTGAGTGGTGGACAGAAGCAAAGATGTGCTTGTGCGAGAGCTTTAATTAATGAACCAAAACTTATTTTGGCTGATGAACCAACGGGTGCATTAGATTCTAAATCCTCTAGAATGTTACTTGAGACCATGGATGAGATGAATGAAAGATTAAATGCGACTATTTTAATGGTTACGCATGATTCCTTTAGTGCTAGTTTTTGTAAGAGAGTAATATTTATTAAAGATGGAAAAATATTTAATGAAATATTAAAAGGGGATAAAACTCGGAAAGAATTCTTTAATGAAATATTAGATGTTTTAACAATGCTTGGGGGAGATGATTCTCTTGCTCACTAAGTTATCGATTCGAAATGCTAAAAGAAGTATTAAAGATTACATTATTTATTTAATTACAGTAACTCTTGCTTTTTCTTTTATCTTTGCTTTTAATTTGATTTCAAATAGTGAAGATGTACTTAATTTAAGTAGTGTGATGGATAATTTTAAGTATGTGATGTATTTTGTTAATGCTTTTATTATTTTAGTTGTTTGTTTCCTTATTAATTACACAACCAAGTTTATGTTTAGTAAAAGAAGTCATGAATTTGGTACTTATATGGTTTTGGGAATTAAGAAAAAACAAATATCTAGGATGTTTACTTTAGAAAATTTATTTTTAGGTATTTTTGCTTTTTTAATCTCAATCCCTGTGGGTTATATTCTAAGTTGTTTATTTTCAGCGATTATTATGAATATATTTGATCTTCCTTATCAAGTTTTGATGGATTTTAATAGTACAGCACTTCTTTTATCAATGCTCTATTTTGGTATTATTTATTTAATTGTTTTGTTTTTATCGAGAAGAAGAATAAAGAAGATGAAAGTATATGATCTACTGTATTTAGAACGTCAAAATGAGAAGAATATTATCAAACATAAACATATTCGAAATATTGGCTTTATTATTTCCTTGGCTTTAGGAATTTATGCTATTTGTTTGTTTGATGGACAGTTTCATATTGGAATAGAACCTAATATGGGTACAATCTTCCTTTGTATAGGCATGATTGCTATTAGTATTTATGGAGTTACTTTTACACTTGCAGATTTTATTTTAAATTTAGTTTTAAAAAGTAAAAAATTAAAATATACATCTGATAATTTGTTTGTAGCAAGAACGTTTCGTTCAAAAGTAAAGACAATGAGTTTTACTTTGGGTACACTTACACTTCTTATTGCTTTAACATTAGTATCACTTAATATGTCTAGTTTATTTAAAGGCATGTTTGATTATCAAATAGAACTTGCAGCTCCCTATGATATTAATATTCATGATGATAAAGCAAAATTTCCAGAATATATTAATTTAGTAGATGAAGATTATACGATCCTGGAAACGTTTGAATATGATGCTTATGAGGATTCAGCGAATAATATTTTACAATTAATTGGAGATACATGGAGGACTAGTGATTTGGTTATTTCTCTTAGTACTTATAATAAATTATTAGAAATGAAAGGAATGGAGCCAGTTTCTTTAAAGGAAGGGGAATATCTTTTACATGCGACAAGAGAATACAAAGATACTTTAGATGTAGATGGAATAAAAAATATTACTTTAGCAAATGGAGTAAATCTTCATTTAAAAGAATTACGAACGGAAGGCTATACTTCTTCCTGGGCTTATGGGTATGGTTATATTATTGTAGTACCAGATGATGCGGTAATTGGGTTATCTGTTAGCGAATCTCATTTAATTATTGATACCGAAGAAGATACAACGGAAGAACTTGCAAATGAATTAGTTGCTTTTGCTTCCCCTGATTTTTGTGAAGAAAATGAATACGGCTATCAAACATGTTATTCTTTATCTAGTATTGTGGTAAGAGGACAAGAAGAAGCAAATAACAATGGCTTTATGACTATCTTTAGTTTTGTGTTTTACTATGTTGCATTTATCTTTACGGCAGTCGTAGGTACCATTTTAGCAATACAATCTTTGAGTGATTCTACCAAATATAAATATCGCTATACCGTTCTTCGAAAACTTGGAGTTAGAGATAAAAAGTTATTTAAGACGGTTCGTAAACAATTATCACTATTTTTCTTATTTCCTTTAGTTTATCCAATCATTATAAGTATTTGTACCATTACATCACTCAATGATTTATTTAAATTAATACTTGAAAATGATATGGTTTATTTAGTTTATTTCTTTAGTAATTTAATTTTATTCTTAATGATTTATGCAATTTATTTTATGGCTACTTACTTTGGATTTAAGAAGAATATTATGGAATGAAAAAAGCAGGTATCTTAAAAAACATCTACTTCAGAAGCTACTTTATTGGTAGCTTTTTCCATGTTTAAAATTCTAAATTGTTACTGAGAATTCTTAATCTTTTGCAATTAAAAACTTTATCTTTTCTTTCTCGGGTGGTATACTTGATTTAGGTAGTAGGCAAATTATATTTATGCGAATATGATGGGATTGATAAAAAAATAAAAATAAAAAGAATGGAGATGATCAAGTGAAAGATTTAATGATTAGAAGTAGTGCAGAGGAATTTCTTACATTTAAGTTAGATGAAAAAGAAAAAGGGATTCAAGTTCGTTATGAAAATGAAACCTTATGGATGACACAAAAAGCAATGGCGGAGTTATTTGATGTTGAACAGCCTGCTATTGCTAAACATTTAATTAATATTTATAACGAAAAAGAATTAGAGAAGGATTCAACTTATTCCAAAATGGAATTAGTTCAAAAAGAAGGTAATAGAAACGTTAAAAGAAATGTAGAGTTTTATAATTTAGACGCTATTATTTCAGTAGGATATAGAGTAAATTCTGTGAGAGCAACCCAGTTTAGAAGATGGGCGACTGGAATTTTAAGAACATTTACAATTCAAGGTTATGTTTTAGATAAGGAAAGAATGAAAAACGGTTCTTTTATTAATCAAGATTATTTTGAAAAGTTGCTTGCTGAAATTAGAGAAATAAGATTATCTGAAAGAAGATTTTATCAAAAAATTACTGATATTTATGCAACAAGTATTGATTATGATAGAAATTCTCCTATAACTATTATGTTCTTTAAGAAAGTGCAGAATAAAATGCATTATTCTGTATCCCATCAAACTGCATCTGAACTTATATATAATCGTGTAGATCATAAAAAAGAACATATGGGACTTACTTCTTGGCTAAGTTGTACCAAATGACACGAAATGAAAAAATAGTAAAATTGCTTTATTTTAAAGGGAAACTTGATGATAGAAGAATGAAGTTAGACTTTTTAGAAGAGCCAGATATGAATGTAGATTTTAAAATAATAGTATCAGTTATTAAATGTTAATGTCCTCAAACTGATATTGTTAAAATAA
>CALVQH010000059.1 GCA_944358115.1 uncultured Bacilli bacterium | reverse complement strand
AAAAGCAAAATATTTAATGCTAATAACAAAATACTTAACAATCCCATAATAATTTTATTTTTCATAAAATGCGCATCCACTCCCTAATATATATATTATAAGAAATAATTATTGTAATAATTTTGAATTAACAAATGTTGGATAATATTTTGTTTTTCCATTAAATTCTATTTCTCTAAATGTAACTGTTACATTATAATAATTATCACTTGAATCTTGTACTAAAATGTTATAATTATCACCATCATTATAAGTTGTAAACTCCCAAGTATCATAGGTGCAAGTTCCTTCATAATTTTCAATATTTGCAGCATCTGAAGTCCAATTAGGAGATGTATAACCCGTTATTACCGGTTTCTCATCAAATTCTGTATCACATAAAGCTACAACATGATATTGATCAATACCTTTTTCATCTAATCTTCTTGTAATCTCATAAAGAGCAACATTAAAATATCCTAATTCTTCTGCTTCATCATATAGTTCAGTTACAGCTGTATTAAGAGCATCTACTAAATCTTGGTTATCTTCATGATAACTTTGCACTTCTTCTTCATTACTGATAGTTTCATCAGAGTCAGTTTCTTGGATGTTCGGTTCTTCCTTTGATGTGTTATCATTTCCACAGCCAGTCAAAATTGTACAACACATAACCCCACACAAAATAAAACCTAAAATTTTTTTCATATAAACCTCATTTCTATATTTATATTATACAAACCTTTAGACCCTACTTCAATACCTTTTACCAAATTTTAAAATAGAAATGTTAACCCAAACGATTATATTCCTGATCATTCACAATTACCAAAATTAACTAAAACAAAAGATGAAATCGTGGTTGATTTCATCTTTTTCTTTCTTATAAACCAAATGAATTATTTGCAAACATAGCCATTACTCTCAAGATCTTCTCTAATACTATCATAAGTTGCAGACTCATCTAATTCTTCACCCATGATTTCACTTAATTCAGAAGCATCAAAAGCAATATCTACATAAACTTCATTTTTACCATTATCAGTTACACGAATTTCAAAGCCTTCATACTCATCACTATCTTCAAACATCTTTTTTAAATATTGAACCCCTTCTTCTAAAGTATCTTCTTCATCTTCATCTAGTTTATATGTTTGTCTCATAGCTCCTGTATCTAATAAATCTTTAGAATCAAAAGTTAAATTCATTTGATAGTCTATACTATCCTCAGACATAGAACATCTAAGCTCTTTCTTTCCACAACCAGTCAAAAGTAAAATCATACCAAAACAAACCCCAATTAAACCGATACGTTTCATAACATACTCCTCCTACTAAATATAGTATAACATATTCCCAAATAAGTGAAAAGTACTTATAATAATATTTTTTTTATTCATACTAATATTGGTGAACTTTATGAACAATTTTAATCAAGAATTAATAAAATTTTTAAAAGAAGGAACTTGTATTTTTACTTGCATAAAAACAATAAAAACAATATTACAAAAAAATAATTATCAAGAATTAACAGAAAAAGACACATGGGAATTAACCAAAGGAAAATATTTCATAATACGAAATGATGCTTCCCTTATTGCTTTTTCTATTGGTAATAAAGCACAAAAATTTAAAATTATAAGTACTCATGGTGATACCCCTTCTTTTAGTATAAAGCCAAATCCCCAATATGACGAAAATGGCTATTTAAAACTAAATGTTGCCCCTTACGGGGGAATATTAAATTATGGTTTTATGGATCGCCCTATGTCAATCGCGGGAAGAATCATTACCAAAAAGAAAAACACTTATCATAAAGAAATTATTGATTTAAAAGAAGCAGTTGCTATCATACCTAGTATTGCTATCCATCAAAATGATAAAGCAAATTCCAATCTTGATTTAAATACAGAAATTGATTTAATGCCCATTCTATCTTTAAATAAAAAACAAACATTAGAAAAGATAATAGAGGAAAACAGTAATATCAAGGATAACATATTTGAATATGACCTATTTTTATATAATAAAGAAGAACCCGTCATCATAAATAACGAATTTTTAGCGAGCCCCCGCATTGATAATCTATCATGTACTTTCGCTGGCCTAGAAGCATTCTTAAAAAGTAAAGGAAATGATATCAATCTCTTTGTTGTTTTTAATAGTGAAGAAATTGGCTCAAACACTTGGGAAGGAGCTGATTCAAACTTTTTAATTGACACTCTAAAAAAAATATGTGCCAACTTAAATTTAGATCTTACTCAAATGTTAGATCAATCCATAATTATGAATGCTGATAATACCCATGCTAGGCACCCAAATCATGATGAATTATCCGATCATACCAATACTCCACCTCTAAATAGTGGAATTATGATTATGAAAGAAACGAATAGTAGTACCAATAGTATTTCTGCTAGTATTTTTAAACATATCTGTGAAAGTGAAGAAATTAAATATTCTTATTATACTTCCCGAAATGATTATGCAACTGGTTCTACCCTAGCGGGTGCTAGTCTAAAACATTTAAGTATTAACTCTCTTGATATTGGTCTTGTCATGCTTGCCATGCATTCTAGTTTTGAAGTTATTGGCCTAGATGATACGTACTTGCTTTACAAAGCTTTAAAAAAATTTTATGAAATAGAATATAATATGAATAACAATGAAATAAATTTTCAATAAATATGATATAATTACCTAAAGGAGCTAGGTATGAATATAATTGATTATATCAAAAAGAATAAAGATAAAACATTCAAAGAATATCCTTTTAATGAAATAGATAACTTAATATTTAGTCTTTTAACATACATTGATTTTACTAAAATCGTCCCAGCTTTTAAACAAGGAAAAATAACACTAAAAGAAGCTGCTCAAAAATTAAGTGAGAAAAAGAAAAATTATCGAGGAATGTTTATTGGCAATACATTTAAAATGTTCCAAATTATGAAAGATACCAAGCGATATCAAGATACATTACTTTATAATTACATGAAAGTAGTAAATGATGATATGCAATTTGGTGCTATGACGATGAAACTACCCGATAAAAGTATCTACATATCTTTTGCTGGTACCGATACTTCCATTATTGGTTGGGAAGAAGATTTTAAAATGACTTATCTTTATCCGGGAGCTTCTCAAAAATATGCATCCATTTATCTAAATAAAGCAGTTGGCTTACTTGATAGAAATATTCGTGTAGGAGGTCACTCTAAAGGTGGTAATTTAGCTATTTGTGCCGTTATGAATGCTAGAGTTTGGATTAGAAAAAAAGTAATTAAAATTACAAACTTTGATGGTCCGGGTTTCTTAAAGAGTGAAATTGAATCCAAAGCTTACAAAAAAATAGAGCCTAAAATTAAAATGGTTGTTCCCAAAGAAAGTATTATTGGTATGCTTTTATATAACACTCCTGATTACACAGTAATTAAATCAAAAGGCCTAAACATCTTTCAACACGATGCTTTTAACTGGCAATGTAAAAATAAAGAACTAGTCCGTGATAATCAAAGTAAAAGAAGCAAAGCCTTGCAAAAGAAACTAACAAAAAAACTAGAAGAACTATCTTTAAAAGAAAGAATAAATCTAGTCAAAAACTTATTTGATATATTTAGAAATAACAATATTAAAGATACCAAAGAAATCAAAATAAGACAAATTTTTAAACTAATGAAAGAATTTAAAAAATTAGATAAAGAAACCCAAAACTTATTAGCAGAGTTATTAATGATTATTTTTATCAAATAATTTACTTTTTTCTAATTTTTATCTCATCATCACTCTCTAAATAACCAATTAACATGGTTGAATCAAGGTGATGATTTTTTATATTTTCTTTTATTTTATCTTCATCATAATTCGCATAACAATATTTACAATAATGGCTGCATGTATTATAAGAACCAATATCTACCATGCTTGCACAACCACAATACTTATTATTTCTCCCCTTCCAAACCGAATAGTTTTTACCCGTTATTTTTTTAGCTAACTCTCTAGATACACAATCACTTACAACAAATCCGTATTCTTCGAGTGTGTTATATTCACTACAAGTTTGCACACTCATATCATGTTTAGAAGCAATTTTACTAAAAGCTAATCCTAATATTTTAAAATCTTCGTTTGTAAAATTCTTAATACGTAAAACATTCATATTCTTTCTAACATTTTTATAATCATCTAAAAAAGAAATAATAATATGCGATACATAGCCATCAAGTTCTTCACATATTTTAGTAAATGCTTTAATATGGTATTCCAAAGGATACTTATCACTTAAAAAAATCGGATCATATCTGACATATACTTGTTCTCTTCCCAGAATCTCTGACAACATTTTAATATCTTCAATTATTTGTTTTTTATTAATAACATTAGGCTCAATCTCTTGTTTATAAGGAGTTAAAGTAACATGAAACAAGATAGGCTCTTTAATTTCTTTTAAATAAGGCAAGATTGGATGCGGATTTTTCGTACAAAAAACAATTAAGTCCACATCATTGAAAAAAATACGACTAACAAGTTTGGGATAAATTGGATTTCTAACATCAACCAAGCCCACATGATAACGTCTCATAAACCAAGGAGTATAAAAAGCAACAATATCTGTTCTACCACTAACATTTAAAATCATAATATCCCTACTTCTTCATCATTATAGTAAACAAAGAAAAGAATTGCAAGAAAAAAGAGAGTCAATTATAAACTCTCCTTAAATAGGTTCTAGAATTTCTAGTGTGAAGTAAATTATATGTCAAACCTAGATAGAACCCAACAAAAACAAGCATTTTTAAC
>CALVQH010000058.1 GCA_944358115.1 uncultured Bacilli bacterium | reverse complement strand
TAAACCACTTTGATATCGATAATATTTTAAGTTGATACCTACTACTTCTTTTAAATTCATCCAAACACTCCTTACACTTAATATTATTGATAATTAGCGACAAAGTCTACCCAGCGATAACTATACAAAATTTGACAACCAAAAAATTTTGATATATTATAGTACTAATGGAGGATTTATGGCGAAAAGTAGTACAAATGTAAATTTTAAATTACAAAATTTACGAAAATCTTATAACATGTCATATGAAAGTGTTGCCAAAGAAGTAGGCATTTGTAAAGCTTACTATTGGCAAATTGAACATGGAAACAGAAGATTATATTATGATTTAGCAATAAAAATAGCCCGTGTTTTTAAATTAAAACCAGATGAGCTATTTTATGAATATTATAAATAATCAAGAAAACGTCTTCTAGCATATACTATTGTTAGGAGGCGTTTTTATGTTAGATGATTCTTTTTTTAAAAAAATAGAAAAAAAGACGAAGGTGGATAAAAATACCATTGTATCTTTAGCGGAAAAATTACAAAAGGGCAATATGAAAGATGAAAAAACATTAAGTGAAGTCATTGATACTTTAAGCGCAATGACAGGTAAAAAAGTAAATAAAGAGTTAAAAGATAAAATTATTAAGAAAGTAGTTGATGATGAAGTACCTAAAAATGTTGATAAGATGTTTTAATTTATTTGCACTTTTCCCCAAATATTTGTTATAATATCAACTAGGTGGAGTAAAATGGAGCAAATTAATAATGTTATAGATCTTATGAACTTGTTAGAAGATGTTGAATATGGCTGGATGGATATAAACAAAAATGTATATTTAAATACTGAAAAAGGATTTAAGAAAAAATATTGTTTATCTCGTCCAGAGGAAGTAATAGAAAAGAAAGTTGGAACTTGTTATGATCAAGTAGAATTAGAAAGAAAGTATTTTAAAGACTTAGGCTTAACTTTTAATACTTATTTTATGATATACTATGATGCGAAAAAATTATATACCCATACTTTTTTAGTTTATGAAGAAAATGAAAAATTTTATTGGTTTGAACATGCCTGGGAAAATAATAGAGGAATTCATGAGTATTTAAGTTTGTATGATTTATTAAAAGATGTAAAAGATAAGTTTCAAAAATTTAACAAGTTAAGAAACATGGATTTAGATTACTTATGTATTTATAAATATAAAAAGCCAAAATTTCATATTGGTTTAAAAGATTTTTATAAACATTGTGAAAGTGGCGAAAATGTTTTAATCTAATCTTGTATAAAAAGAATTTGTGTGATATACTGGAAGAAATCAATGATGAAAGACATGATGTATAAAGTAATTGGTTAGAGAACTGGTGGTTGGTGCAAACCAGAGCATAGCTTTATAGATTACTACTTTCTAGAGAGACCAATCATCTCCGGTGATAAGCCGTTATAAAAAGTGAGAATAAAAAAGGATGGTACCGCTTTTAATAAGCTCCTTAGGTATCATCCTTTTTCTTTGAAAGGTGGAATATGGTGGAAATAAAAAGAAAAACAATAACATATCAAAATATTATATTAAAAAGATTAGGAGGAAAAAATAATGATAAATATTAAAGAAGACGAAAAATTAAGTGTATTAAATCACAGCTGTGCTCATTTATTAGCTCAAGCCGTAAAACATTTATACCCACAAGCTAAATTTTGGGTAGGACCAGTTATTGAAGAAGGATTCTACTATGATATCGATTTAGGAGATATCACTCTAACAATGGAAGATTTACCAGCGATTGAAAAAGAAATGAAAAAAATTGCGAAGGATGGTAAAAAAATTATTAGACACGAACTAACAAAAAAAGAAGCCTTAGACATGTTTAAAGATGATCCCTATAAGATTGATTTAATTGAAAGAATGGATGAAAATGATACGACAATTACTTGTTATACCCAAGGAGATTTTACGGATCTTTGCCGTGGACCACACGTCGAATCTGTACGTGAATGTAAAAATTTCAAACTATTAAAAGTAAGTGGTGCTTACTGGAAAGGAGATAAAAACAACAAAGTATTACAAAGAATTTATGGTATTTGCTTTGATACTCCTGAAAAATTAGAAGAACATTTGAAATTTTTAGAAGAAGCAAAAGAGCGTGATCATCGTAAATTAGGAAAAGATTTAAGTATTTTTATGACTTCTGATTTAGTTGGTAAAGGTCTTCCTATGTATTTGCCAAATGGTTATATTATATGGGAAGAATTAGAAAATTATATTAAAGGTAAAGAAAAGAAATTAGGCTACAAACATGTTTTAACACCACCTCTTGGTAATGTTGAATTATATAAAACAAGTGGCCATTGGGAACACTATCAAGAAAACATGTTTCCTAAAATGGAAGTGGATGGCGAAGAGTTTGTTTTAAGACCAATGAATTGCCCACATCATATGATGATTTATGCCAACGATATTCATTCTTATCGTGACCTGCCAATTCGCATTGGCGAAATCGCTAGAGATTGTCGCTATGAAGCAAGTGGTGCTCTAAAAGGAATTGAAAGAGTAAGGACATTCTGCCAAAACGATGCTCATCTTTTTGTAACACCAGAACAAATTGAATCAGAGTTTACATTAGTTGTTAACTTAATATTAGATGTTTATAAAGAACTAGGAATCAAAGATTATCGCTTTGAATTGTCATTAAGAGATCCTTTAGATAAAGTAAAATATTATGATGATGATGCAATGTGGAATCATGCTGAAGATACACTAAGAAAAGTACTAGATCATATTGGTATTCCTTATACCGAAAAAATAGGAGAAGCAGCTTTTTATGGCCCAAAACTTGACGTTCAAGTACGTCCTGCAGTAGGAAATGAATATACATTATCTACTTGTCAATTAGATTTCTGCTTGCCAATGCGCTTTGATTTAACTTATGTAGACAAAGATGGCTCTAAAAAAACACCAGTTGTCTTACACCGCGCTATTTTTGGTAGTTTAGATCGCTTTATCGCTTACTATCTAGAAGAAAGAAAGGGCTTATTACCATTATGGCTTTCTCCCGTACAAGTAAATATTATTCCTGTTAATAATGAATATCATTTAAGTTATGCTGAAGACTTATTAAACCAATTAAAAGATTTAGGCGTTCGCGCAGAACTAGATGATCGTGATGAAAAACTAGGCTATAAAATGCGAGAAAGTGTTATGAAAAAGAAAAACTATGCAGTAATTATCGGCAACAAAGAAATTGAAAATAATATGGTAAGCTATCGTAAATGTGGAAGTGAAAAAACAACTACAATCAGCATAGATGAATTTAAGAACATGATTCTAGAAGAAATAAAAACAAGAAAAAATTAGATGTTACCAAAAGTAGCATCTTTTTTAGTTGAAAACAAAATGTAAACCAAAGTAAAAGATGTGTCAAATATTGACGGAATGTGCTATAATCAAATTAAAGAATAAGGAGTGTATAGATATGAAAAGGTTTATAGCATTCATTTTCCTATTATTAGTAGGAATACCCATAGTAAATGCGGCAGATATTACGATTGAATTATGTGAATATTCAGAAGAATATAAAGCTTGGTTAAATTTAAGTAAAGAACAACAAGCTAATACTGTAATGCCCACCATGTGTAAACAAGAAAGCGAAGGCGGAATTATTGGTAGTTCAAAAAGCTATTCAATGGAACGTTTTACTTTGCAAGATAAGTATATACTAGGTGTAAGAGATCAAGGAGCAAGTGATGATTGTTGGGCCTTTTCAACCCTTGCATCAATTGAATCTAATTTATTAAAAAATAATATCAATACTGATTATTTAAGTGTCGCTCATCTAGAATTAATGACACAAAATTCTTTATATACCCCAAGTTTTATCACCTTTAATCGTGACTTTAATAGTGGAGGAAAACTTGAATTTGCAGCTTCTTATGTTCTTAACAATTGGGGACCAATTAAAGAAAGTGAATTACCATTTCAAACAATTACCAATTTAATTAACCATACAACAACAATTAATCAAGTTGATATTACGAATAAATCAGCAAGCGTTGATGTAGATGATATCTTTTATTTGAATAATGCAACCGGTGCATGTAGTGAAAATAGTATTGATACGATTAAACAATACTTAGTTAATCATGGTGCCATCGCTGCTTCTATCTATTTTGATATCAAAAGTGATGAATACATAAATGGTGCCTATTATTACTACAATGGAAATAATATGCCAAATCATGCAGTAGCGATTGTTGGCTGGGATGATTCAATTGAAGTAACAAGTTTTAAAAATCATGCTACAAGAAAAGGAGCATGGATCGTTAAAAATTCTTATGGTACAAGCGTTGGAGATAATGGCTATTTCTATGTTTCTTATGATGATATCAATATCTGTACTAACTTAGTAGGATTTTATAATGCCGATTTAGACGTTTCGGATGAAGTATATTATTACGATGATTTAGGAACCAATGTAACCTTAACAAGTAAATCAGATGTTAACTATATAGCTAATGTCTTTACGAAGAAAAATCCAAAAGCGGAAGTAATTGATAAAATAACTTTTGCAACTAGTAATAAAGGAATGAATTATACTGTTTATTATGCTAGCAATGCCTCTTTAAAAAATTATGAAGAAATTGCAAGTGGAACAACATCTCATGCTGGATATATGAGTGTAATACCAAATAAAGACATTTATGTTACTGACAAATTCTCAATTATAATCAAATTAGAAACAGATGCTAATACTGATGATATTATTCCAATTGCCATGAAAGGATCAGCAACAAGTCCATATTATAATTTTGAAGTAACAGATGGTGTTTCTTATCTTTCAACTAATGGCGAAACTTGGTTAGATCTTGGTGATAAATTAAATGCCCAAGTATCCATTCGTGTTTATACAAGTACAAAAGAAGAAAATGTATCTACAGATGTAAACGATAGTAGTAAAATTGATGATGATGCTAGTGTTGAATTAATTAATCCCAATGATAATACAGAAGGAATTATGCTAGGTGATACAGTTCCAACGGATGATACGGATGTAGATATCGAAAATCCTCAAACAGGTATGATTAGTGGTCTTTCTATTATAGTAGTATTACTAGCAATTGGAGGAGTAATATTAATCAAAAAGAAAAATAAAATCTTTAAAATATAGAAGGAATGACTCCTTCTTTTTTTATGTTCTAAAAGTTTTCTAAGTGTTTTCCACGGTTCGACAAAGTT
>CALVQH010000057.1 GCA_944358115.1 uncultured Bacilli bacterium | reverse complement strand
TTCAATCATAATAAAAAGAAGTGTAATAATCAATCACATTTTTGTAATTAATTATTACACTTTTATAGTACCAAAAAAGCATTTACTATGCTTCGTAAACGCTTACTTTCTTTTTATCTCTACCAAGTCTTTCAAAACGAACAACACCATTTACTTTAGCAAATAATGTATGATCTTTACCCATTCCAACATTTACTCCTGGATAAATCTTTGTTCCTCTTTGACGATATAGAATAGAACCAGCACTAACAGTTTCACCATCAGCAGCTTTAGCACCTAATCTACGTCCTCTTGAATCTCTACCATTACGCGTAGAACCTTGAGCCTTAACGTGAGCAAATAATTGGATATTAAGCTTCATAAAATTCATGGTCTAATCCTCCTTTATTATTTTAATATTTTTTTTATAAGTTTCTGCTAGTTCTTCTAGCATTTGAATCATATTTTCTAGTATTAATAAAACATTCTTATTATCACTCATAACTTCTATTGTAAGTTTACTTAATTCCTGTTTATCATACTCTTCTTGATAAACTAAAGAATTAGCTTCCACTCTAAGACATGCATTAACACTTGTCGTAACAATACTAGATACAGAAGCACAAACAATATCTTTGCCATACTCTTCAAAATTAGCATGACCAGTCATAATAATTTTATTTTTATTAACATATACTTTAATCATTTTTACTTATTAATTTTCTTAACAACTAATTTAGTGTATGGTTGTCTATGACCTTGAGTTTTACGATATTTTTTCTTAGGTCTGTATTTGAAGACTTTAATCTTCTTTTGTTTACCATGTTTTTCAACTAAACAAACAACACTAGCACCAGAAACATATGGATTACCAATTTTGTCATCAACAGCTAGAACATTGGTAAATGTTACTTCACTTCCTGCTTCATTTGGTAACTTTTCTACGTAGATCACATCATTTTCTGCTACATAATATTGTTTTCCACCAGTTTCAAATACTGCTTTCATATTCATTCCTCCTTTTCTCAAATAAGACGCACCCTTATGGTAAGTTAAATTTTTAGAACCATTTCAGCGTGGTTTTTTACGAATATAAAGCTACTCGCATGAATAATTCTAACAAAAGTTTATGCTTTTGTCAAATAATTTGACTAGAAAAATAAAGATTTTTAAACAAAAGTTGAATATTTCTTCTTTAAAATATTTTTTTCACTAATATAAGTATGATCTTTCTTAAAATAATGATAAGTATCTTTCTTAAGTAATGCTAAATCTAGCTTTTTTTCATTACGAATGGTCCGATAAGGAAAATCATTTAAGTATCGCTCTAATAAAAATCGCTCTTTTTGATACTTAAAATTTTTAAATTCTGCTACCATTTTATAAATTAAAAAAGTAACAATCAGATAGTTATTTAAAGAAAGAATTTGATGGTAAGTAATAAAAAGAAGAACACTAATAATACTAATTACAAAACTAATTTGAAAAGCTTTTTTATAAGGAAATAAAAATTCCCAAAAACACCGAAGTAATTGATAACCATCAAGAGGAATAATGGGAAGTAAATTAAAAACAAATATCGTTGTATTATATGTTAAAAACATCTCGTAAGTACTACTGCGAATATAAGATAATGATGCAAGCAAAGAAAAAAGAAAAGTAAGAAGAATTTGAAAAACAAGTCCAAAACTAGCAATTAAAATATCATGAGAAAGTTTGGTATTAATTTTTTTATCAATTCTGGTAATTCCTCCACTTGGATAAATATCTACGCGTATAATCTTATAACCTAAAAGTTTAATAATTAAAATATGACCAAACTCATGAAAAAGAACAATTACATAAATAAGAATAATATTTTTAATATAACCTGTAAATAAAAAAGATAAAATAAGAAAGTAAGTTGACGGATGTATATTAAATAGATGCCATATATTCTTCATAGCTCATAAACTCACCATCTTTACAAATCGTAATATAAATATCTTCCCCATTACTAGTACCCAAAATACTTCCCGCTTCTACATAATCATATAAAGCCATATCCGTATCTGTAATATTAGAATACCAGATATCTACCCCATCATTTCCTTGAATAATAATGGTATTTCCTAGATTATCTTTTTCGCCAATAAAAACCACAATACCACTTGTAATAACATCAACAACTTCATTCATGCCCACTGTAAGTTTTACCCCATTTTGATAAGGTTCAATATTGGTATAGGAAATATCTCCAAAAACCACTTCACTATCATCACCTTTATCTTTTTTAGTCATATCAACACTACCAAAAACACTTTGATATAATTCTTTTATTTTCGTAAATTCTAAAGAATCTTCAAGTACATATTTTTGATATAATGCTTTATTATTATCACTAATATTAGTAAAAATAATGCTTCCCAAAACAAAAATAATAGCAAGTAAAACTCTAGAAATAAGCCCTTTTACATACTTTAAGTTCTTAGGTAATTCTTCCTTTATTACACCGGGATTAGCATCCACATATCTCTCTCTTTTTAATTTATTTTTCCGAATGATTGCATCAATTTCTTCATTCATCTATATCACCTAGATAATTTTATGTAAGGCAAAAGTATTTTATAACTAAGAGCATAAAAGACAAGTTGAAATCCATAATTAAAAATAGCAAAACTCACTAAATAGGAAAAGTGATACCCCTGTATGATTCCTAAACTAAAAATATAAAGAAAATAAAGGAGGGTAATCAATAATAAATAATTTCCTAAATTTACTTTTGTAATTTTTAAATGTTTAATTAGAAAAAAGAAAATAACAAAAAGAATCGTATTTAAAAAATAAGTATGTGTAAAAAATAGATCGATGATAAGTGGAATAAAAAGAAAAGAAAAAAAATCTTTTTTAGCATAAACAAGAAAACTAAGCAAAACAAAAAAAGTAGGAGTAAAACTAAAAAAAGACATCAAAAAATCAAGAAAAAGGAAAATCATGATTCATCCCCCTTCTTTCCATGTAAAACCGCTACATAAGAAATATCTTTCTGATGCGTAATACTATCTACATCTAAAATATATTCTAGTTCTAAAGAATCACGATTAACCTCGCTTACCTTTCCCACATAAATACCTCCTGGTATACTAGTAAGCCCCGAAGTATAAACCAAATCCCCTTCTTTAATTTCACTATCTAATTTTATATTTTTAACAATTAATGCTTTATCTACACTTGTTAAAATACCATAAGACCCATTAATTTTAACCGATAACTCCATATCCGGGCTTGTAAGAAGCCGAACAATACTACTTGCATTTCCAGCATCTTTAATGACACCCACAACACCATTTTCATTAACAACTAAATCTCCATCTTGAATGCCATCACGCGTTCCTTTACCAATCGTGATTTCATCATAAAATTGATAAATTTCACGCAAAACGACTTTACTATATATAACATCATAATCATCTGTATTGATATTAAGAAGATAACTCATCTTTTCATATTCATTTTTGTAATATTCCAGTTTTTCATTATCAATCATTTGTGATAACTGAGAAGTATTATCAAAAAAGCCCAAAATACGATCACTTCCCAAAAAGCAAAGATAAAGAATTAAGATAGCAATGACAAACCAATTTTTTCGAGCCATAAATCATCCACCATTATTAGTATTAAAAATTTTGAGACATATATTCACGAAATAACTGGAGCATAGATGTATTTACACTCTCATAATAACTAGCATCACTAGATTTAATAAGTAATTCATAAGTACTAATATCTTTCAAAAAAGAACTATCTACCTTCATTGTCTCTTGATAAAAAGAAATATTTTGATCATGAAAATAACTACTCATTAAAGCGATTACTTCGGTATCATGATAGGTGCCAATAACAATTTGATAAATACTTCCATTTTGATAAATAACGCTATGAGGGTAACTAGCTGCCTTTTGATTCGCATCTTCTAAACGATTATAAGAGCCCACATAAAAATAAGTAACTTCTGGATTAATTGCCAAAGCAACATCATCTTGAAACTTAAAAGATAGGAAAAAAGCAATTGCCATTCCTATAATTAAAGCAATCACAAATATCTTAATATTTTCTTTCATAAGCATCACAAATATAATATAGCACATGATTTGAAAAAAGATTGTCGAACTAACCAAAGAAAATAAAAGTAATGATAAAGGCAGCAATAATTCCCATTAAATCAGCAAATAGGCCTACTGGTAGGGAATATCTTGTTTTTGTTACCTTAATACTACCAAAATAAAGAGCTAAAACATAAATAGTCGTATCCGTACACCCTTGCAAAGTAGAAGCAAGTCTTCCAATATAACTATCCGGTCCAAAATGAATAAAAATATCATTCATAATGGCAAGAGACGCAGTTCCTGATATCGGTCTTAAAAGAGCCATTGGCAAGATATCGATGGGAACATTAATAAAATCAAAGATTGGTTTTAAAAATCCAAGCATCCCCTCAATAAAATTACTATCTAAAAAGATATTAACCGCAAAAACCATCGCAATTACGGTAGGAGTAATATGAAATACTAAAATAAGTCCTTCTTTCGCTCCCTCTAAAAAAGAATCATAAACATTTACTCGTTTTTTTACTCCATAAAAGATAATAAACAAGACAAAAAGAGGAATTACAATTTTACTAATCAAGTTCATTTCCGATTCCTCCTTCTAATAAAATAATCTAATACTAAACCTGAAATACTAGATACAGCGGTTGCTAAAATACTTGTAATAATAATCTCGGTTGGATTAGCACTCCCATGCATAATACGAAGAGCAATAACAGTAGTAGGAATTAAAGTAACACCTCCAGTATTTAAAACCAAAAAGGTGATCATCGCTTCCGTTGCTTCTGTCTTTTTAGGATTATCTTTTTGTAATTCTTCCATTGCTTTTAACCCAAAGGGAGTCGCTGCACTACCTAATCCAAGCATATTAGCCCCGATATTAGAAGCAATATACCCAAGTGCCTTATGATCTTTTGGTAAACTAGGAAAAAGTCTGCGTAAAATTGGATTTAAGGCTCGTGCAAAAACATGAAGTAACCCAGATTTTTCTGCAATTTTCATAATACCCGTCCATAAAACAATTAATGGCATCATTTCCAGAATTAAATTAACTCCACTAGTTGCATGTGTTAAGATACCATTATTAATTGTTTCTATCTCTCCTGTTAATAAAGAATAAATAATCGCAATAAAAATTAAACCAACCCAAATAACATTTACCATGAAGAAAACCACCTTAATATCTTAGCAAGTAAACCCTCTTTCTTCTCTTCCTTTTCCTCTACTTCTACGCTTTTACCATAAATACTTTCAGTATGAAGCAAAGTATCACCAAGCATTACTTTTGCTTCCCCTATTTTTATACCATCATAAATATCTTCATATTGATAAAGAGTAACTTCCAATTTTAAATCCTTTTTTTCTTCTTCGGTTACCAAGACATAATAATCGTTCTTTACATAAAACTCTACATCTTGATAATAATCTTGATCCAAAGCAAAGTTTTCATGATCAATTGCTAGCACACTATCATACTTATCAAAATAAGTTTCATATAAACTTTTGTGATCATTAAAATCATTCCCATCATTTAAAGTAACAACAACTAAATTTTTATTATCTTTACTAGCCGTGGTAACAAGGGTTCTTCTAGCCGCATCCGTATATCCTGTTTTACCACCAGTTGTATAGGGATACATCGAAAATAATTTATTTTTTCCCTCCCAATTATAAGTCTTTAAATTGCTGGTTGCACTATATTCTTGTGTGCCAAAAATAGTCTTAAACGTTTCATTTTGCATCGCTACTTTTGTTAAAAGTGCCATATCATACGCGGTTGAAGTATTACCCTTACCATTACTATCAAGACCATGAGGATTAACAAAATGAGTATTTTTCATACCAATGGTATCTGCATATTCATTCATAAGATATACAAACGCTTCTTCTGTACCTGCAACAGACTTAGCTACCGCAATCGCTGCATCATTTCCACTTCGAAGCATCAAACCATATAATAAATCAATTAATTTAATTTCTTCTCCAACCTCTAAATAAACACTAGAACCATATGCCTTTAAAATATCCTCATCAACAACAACAGTCTTATCTAAATCACTATACATAATAGCAACTAAACACGTCATAATCTTGGTAATACTAGCAATTAACTGAGGTTCATCTTTATTTAAATCATATAATACTCTCCCACTATTTAAATCCATAACTACTGCTTTGTCTGCACTAATTCCAAAAACTTGAATAGGAAACACAATCAAAAGTAAGAACAAAACCACAACCTTTTTCACGAGTATCACCTACAAAAATATATGAACCAACTAAAACATTTAGACATGAAAAAACTGTGTTCATCACACAGTTAATCATAAATAATCAAGTGATTCTTACCTACGGACAGTTTTTCAAAATGAGTAAGGTCGATAAATATTATTATCTGCCTAAAACTCTTCTTAAACCATA
>CALVQH010000056.1 GCA_944358115.1 uncultured Bacilli bacterium | reverse complement strand
ATGATAAACTATGTACTTTTATTTTGCAATGATTTTGATGACTAGATATAGACTTTGCCTTGGCAATTTGGTACAATGAAAGTGGTGATAAAAATGGATTGTATATTTTGTAAAATTGCAAATGGAGAAATTCCTAGTAAAATATTATTTGAAGATGATTTTGTAGTTGTAATTATGGATACGAACCCAACAGTAAATGGCCATTCTCTTATTATTCCCAAGAAGCATTATACCGATTATCAAGAGTTAGGCCAAGAAATACTAACTCATATATTTGATATTGCCAAAACAATAGGACCAAAAATCATGGAAAAATTAGGAGCAAAATCTCTAACTCTATTAGTAAATTATGGAGACGATCAAAAAATAAAGCATTTTCACTTACATCTCCTTCCAGATTTTGGTATCAGAGAAAGTGCTGCTACAAAAACACCAGAAGAAATATTTGCAATATTAAAGAACTAAGTGTTACCTTAGTTCCTTTTTTTAATCTTCAAACACATGTCTCATCAAATGTTTAATATTAAGATATCTCACAAACTGAATGAAACGGTCAATAATAGAGCAAATAAGACAAGCTCCACCGGAAATCGTAATCAGTTTTTGATCTGTTAGTTTCATAATATCCTTTCTAACGAGTGAACAATTTAATTATATCATATTTTCAAATATTTAGCGATACTTTGATAAGGGATAGAAACACTTATTTCACCACTACTCCAAGGGCCAACTTGATAAGGAGGAAACAGGAGTTGAAGCTTATCTTCATTGAACATAAAATATTGAAAATGAAGAGAGTCTGGTTGTAAACCATCTAAAAACAGTTTTTCATCTTCATAAATCAAATTTTCTTTCTCCTTCTTTAACTTCTCCAAAGCATATTTTTGTATTTCCACGTAAAAATTTGAATTCAAAGTAAGTAAATCTTCTAATGCTACTTCTTTACCCATCTCTAAATCATAATAATAAATACGATCAAAACGAATATCATGTGCTCCACCACTATAAACATACAGTATCAAATGAATCGAAGCAATACCATGATAATAACTAGTATCTACATCCATCCGGTAAGTACTTCCCTTTGCACTTTCACCACGAATCTCTTCTAAAAAAACAGCTTGTTTCTCCCGAATAAATTCTTCTAAATAAATTTGATAAACATCTTCCAAATACATTTCTTGATAAGTAATATCAATATAATTATTCACCAAAACCACCCCTTTTTAATAACAAATTTTAACAAAAAATAGAGAGCAACCTCTCTATTTTAAAGTGTTAATTTTGTTATTAGCCACTTCCATAGCATTATTCACAAGCTTTGTAGCTTTACTTTTTGTATTTTTATTATTTAAAGCATAAGCCATCATACCTGCTCCTGCAGCCATGGCAAGAACACTACCAACCATTAACTTTTTCATACTATTTAACACCTCAATAATAGTATGAACCTTAATGAATAAATTTATGCACTAATTTTTCTTTTAACATCGTTTTTCTACTAGAAGCATAATCGTTATTCACAGCCATTAAAAATGCTTGTGCTTCCCCAATAATTACCAAACTTTTTTTAGCTCGTGATACTCCGGTATAAATAAGCTTATTATAAAGCATCTTATAATAATTTCTTGTAATTGGTAAAATGACATGAGCAAACTCACTACCTTGACTTTTATGAATCGTAATGGCATAAGCATGTTTAATTTGACTTAAATCTTCTTTCGTATATTCTACCTTTACTCCTTCAAAATCAATCATAATTTGCTCTTTATTTTTACCAGATTTTGGAATAATTTTTCTGATATAACCAATATCACCATTAAATACGTTATTATCAGGGTTATTTTGTAATTGCAATACTTTATCATTTTCTCGGTAAATAACCTCACCATAACGAAGCTCTTCCTTTTTAGAACTAGGCGGATTAAATAGTTCTTGCAATAAAACATTCAAATTATCAATACCATTTTCTCCCTTATACATAGGTGCTAAAATTTGAATATCTTCTTCTGTTAGCCCTTTTTTCTTACTCATCATACAAATCTTACCAATCATCTCTTTAATATATTTTCCCTCAACACTCAAAAAATTATAATCATCTTTTTGACTAATAAAATCCTCAGCCAAATCTTTATTCTTAATTTCTAAAGCAAGATAAGGAATATAAGAGTTCTCACTTTGACGATAAATACGCTCTAAGGGACAAAAAGTAAATAAATCCGATTCAATTAAATCATTTAAAACAAGGCCTGGCCCAACCGAAGGAAGTTGGTGAGTATCTCCTACCATAATAAGTTGTACATTACTCTTAATTCCCTTTAATAAAGCATCAAACAAAGCCACATCAATCATACTCATCTCATCAACAATAATCAAATTTTCTTGAGCTTTATGATATTCATTCACTCCAAAATTACCAGTATCCTTATTCCACTTTAAAAACCGGTGAATCGTCATCGCAGGAAGTCCTGTTGAAGAACTCATTTTTTTACTAGCCCTTCCCGTAGGTGCTAAAAGAGCAATATTTTGCAACACTTCCATCGGTGAAAAATCATGCATTTTAATATAAAGTTTCACAATCGCATTAATAATTGTTGTTTTACCAGTACCAGGACCACCCGAAATAATCGTAATCTTATTTTCTAACGCTTTTTTAATTGCATTTCTTTGATCTTCATTATATTGCACATGATTTTCTTCCTCTAAACGCGCTAATTCTTGATCAAATCCCCAAAAAGGAGTGATATTACTCGCATGAAGAGCATATAAAGCATTGGTAATATTTGCTTCGGCCTCATAATATTCGGTTAAATAATATAAATCTTGTTCTACGACAATCTTATTTTCTTCTTCTAAACTATAAATAATACTTTCAAATGTAATCTCATCCAAAAGTAAATGAAATTCTTTTTGTAAAGCATCTTTAATTTCTTCCACTAAATAATAAGTATCCCCATGATTATTGCTTATTCTCCTCATTGCTTCAATAACACAAGCTTTTAATCGTACAGGATCCGTTTCTTCATGATGACTTTTAAAAATAACATCAATTTTATTAAAATCCATAATTTCTGTTAAAACATATAAATTAGATTCCATAATATATTTAGTCGAAGGCCCATATTTTTTATAAATCTTAGTTGCTTCCGGAATACTAAATCCTAACTCTTTTAATTTAACTAAGCTATCATCGGCATCCGAGTATTCAAGTAAAGAGGAACGAATCGCTTTTTTTTTCGCATCACTAATTCCTGGCACAACATCTAAGGCATGTTCATCACTCTTAATCTTGTTAATTGCATCCATTCCTAGTATCTCTACTATTTTTTCGGCACTCTTCTCTCCACAACCTTTAATGAGCGAACTAGATAAAAACTCCACCAAAGCATCTTCACTACTAATCTTTTCTTTTTCATAGCTACTAACTTGATATTGAAACCCAAACCTCTCATGTCTAGTAGGAGTACCATATAAAATAAAAGTTTCTTCGGTATTAATATCTAAAAAAGTCCCGGTAATGGTAACGGTTTTCCCAACATATTCCTCCATTTTGGCTTCATTAGTCTCTTTTATGCGAAAAACAGCTACAACGTAGCCATTATCACTATTTTGATAAATAAGATTGCGTATTTTCCCTTTGATGTAATTCATACTTTCGACTCCTCTAATTAACGACTTGGCCCTCTATCTTGAGGAAAAGTTAAAATATTTGGCTTTGGTACATAAGAATTATCGAATGGATCATATTCATATACTACTCCGGTATCACTAACACCAATTATGTGATCTGGATGAGAAAAAGCAAGTAAAGTTCCATCATCTAATACTAAATAATCTTCTTCTTTTCCCCCACGAATACGTTTACTATAAACATTTCCGTGTTCATCCTTATAAGCAGGAATACCATCCTCATCATAATAAGTTTTAACCCCATTTATATTACGATAAATATACCCCTCATCATCAACGAAAGGACGATTTAATTTTTCTAACATTGCATTTTTTGTTTTCAAAACAAAAGATCTAGCAACCGAAAATACTTTTCCTTCTCTTTTAATCTTCTGAATATTTTCCTGATCAACCATACCAGAAGCAACAACCTCATTACTTCCTTCTCTTGTTACTTGAAAAGGAATTACTTTTGGCTCTATGGCCTCTTTAGCAAGTCTATCTAATTCTTCCTCTAAAGTTGGCTTATAATAAATACGAGCCACAACCTTAGCCTCATCAACACCCGCAATATCCATAAGGCCAACTTCTAGTTCCCTTACCTCTCCTGGTTTTAGCTTACTAGATAAATTGGCTAATCTACGTTCCAAATCTTGATCCATTCTTACTCACCCATTCTAATTATACTTCTAATTCATGATTTAAACAAGTAACGACACGCGCATAAACATAATGGTTTTCTATTTTTTCAATTTGACAAGCATATACTTGATTTAACTGATAATCTCCTTTTAAATATACCTTTAAATAATTAGAAGTAAAACCAGTCGTATACTCTCCTTCATATTCTTCAGTAATAACATCAAGTGTCTTGTGAAGAAACTTTTGGGCATACTCCCGCTCTAACTCATCTGATAATGCTAAAAGCACATGTGTTCTTTCCTTTTTTGTCTTCCCATCCACTTGCGGCATAAATGAAGCAGCCGTTCCGCTTCGTAACGAATAAGGAAATACATGCATCTTAGCAAACTTCATTTCCCGGCAAAAATCTACATATTCTAAAAAGCATGCATCACTCTCATAAGGATGCCCTACAATACAATCCGTTGTTATCGAAATATCTGGTCGAATCTCTCTAATTTTAGCTATTTTTTCTCGAAAATAAGCCGTATCATACTTCCGATTCATTCTTTTTAAAACCGTATCACTACCACTTTGAAGAGGAATGTGAAGATGATTCGCAATCTTACCCTCTTTTTTTAATAATGCTAAAAATTTATCATTTAATTCCGTAATTTCAATACTAGAAATACGAATACGTTCTAATTCTGGAATCTTAGCCATTTCTTCAATTAAATCACTTAAATCATGCCCATTAGAAGAATAACTTCCGGTATGAATTCCTGTTAGCACAACCTCTTTATGCCCATTTAAAACAAGCGTTTTTACTTCTTCTATCGCGGTATCAAAATCTTTCGAACGAATACTTCCTCTTACATAAGGAATAATACAGTAAGAGCAAAAATTATCACATCCATCTTGTACTTTAACAAATGCTCTCGTATGGGTTGTAAACTCATCTACCTTCATATCTTCAAAATCTAAAGCTCGTTCTTTTGTAAAATAAACATAAGGCTTATGTTCTTTTAAATATTCATCTATGATAGAAACAATCTTACTTTTATTCCTATTACCAATTAAAATATCAATTCCCATTTTTTGATAATCTTCTTGATGATTTTGAGTGCTACAACCAGCAACAACCAAAATAGCCTTCTCATGTTCTCTTCTTGCTTTATGAACCAGTTTTCTTGATTTACGATCAGCCATATTAGTAACACTACAAGTATTAATAATCACAATATCTGGATTTTCTTCATCAAGAATATAACCAGAGGCAAGTAAATTCTCCAGCATAAATTCACTTTCATAAGCATTTACTTTACAACCTAAAGTAATAATTTGAAACTTCATTTAAAATCCCCCTTAAATAACCTAATTTAATTTCTGCTGTAATTGTTTTAGTGCTTCTAAAAAAGCTTCTTCTTTTTGATAAGAAATAACAGAAACTTTAATTTCAGGCTTTACTACAACATCTTTATTTACTAAATGATCTAAATCTACTTTCTTAACTGTTAAATCATCATCTAAACTTTCTTCTTCTGAATAATTAATCGCAAAATCATTCTTTCTTTTTAAAAGTTCATCATAGCTAATAATTGCCTTTTCTTCTTGTTCTTCTTCATATTTATTTAAATCAATACTACTAGGTTCCGCATTTTCTAATGCTTCTGTAATTTCTTTTAAGCTAGTAATCTCATCATGATTACTAGTATCTATCTTCATATTATTATCACTCTGTTTGAAAGTGATATTATTATCAACTTCTCCCGTATTTTCTCTTAAAAAATAGATGAGAACAATTACTAATAACATAAGAGCTAAGACTGCGAAAAAGAATACTACATCTACCAAAGATAAAGTTTTTAAAAAGCTTACTGTGTCATTAATAATTTGCATAATAATATCACCACACCCATATTCTATCAAAAAAATGCCAATTAATAAAGAGGCATTTTTACATTTACATTCATTTTCCAATCACTTTACACTAACTTACCACATAAGGATCATCTATCGTTCCACTTCCACTCACTAAAACATTACGATTTAAACTAATCACAGGTCTAAAACCACGATATAAAGATCCACTTATATTATCAACGATCTCCCCAGTTTCATTAACTAAGAAAGGATAAAAAGTATCATTATCTTCTTTGGATAAAGAAATCGTCCACCATAAATTATCTATTTCTTCATTATATAAGTAATAATCCGTATTTTCTTCCCCGTATAATCCTCCGGCAAAAACAACTTCATCTACTGTAAGAAGACCAATCTTACTGGTAAAACGCTCTCCAAGGCAATTAAACGTTGGTATTTCATTCGTAACAATTCTTGTATAAGCATTATAAGTAGCGTCCGTTTTTCCTACTTCACTACAAAATCTCGTATTGGCTATATAAGAATCATAATTATTTAAATTACTATCATAAAAAGATTGTAAACTAGTAAACAAATCAGTATGAGAGGTATCTTCAAAATCTTCAATATTACTATTATAATTAGCAAGTGTATCAGCAATATCATCAAGTATCAATCTTACACTTCCATCCCCATTAATTCGTACAATCCGCCAGGTTAGTCCTGCAAATGATACGTAGTTATTGGTAACTGACCCTCTAAAATAATAAGTAGCCCCATCATCATCAGAAGAAGCAATTAATCCTTCACTGGTTGTTGCAACTTCACTTCCTACACTTGTTGCCGCATCCACTACTTCATTTTGCTTTAAAAGAGTCATATAAAAATACTCTTCTACATCATCAATCTTTTCTACTTCTAGTTTAAATGTAGTACTTGTATTATGATTAACAGTTAAAATAAAATTTTGGGTATCTCCGCTTTGAATTAACAAATTATCTTGCACAATATTATCAATTTCCTCTAATGTTTTTTCTCCGCTTCCAACACTTGTATCACTTGAAGATAAAGCATAGGTAACTTTTGAATCAAAGCCACTAATATCATGAATGACAATCCGGTAATTCACATCATTACTACCATTATTAGTAACAGAGAACCGGTACTCTCCATTACTAATAATACTAGCCCCATCTAAAAAATTAACCGACAATTCATCAATAACTGCAACATCAGTAGAAGGACTAATCACCCGATCATAAAACAAATATCCAACCCCAATACAGGCAATGAATACTATTAATAATCCAATAAAAGTTAAACTTCTTTTATAAACTATTCTCATTTTCTTCAACCCTTTATATTAAAATTATAAACTTAAAAAGCAAGAAAGTAAAGAACTTCTTGCTTATTCTTGCCCATACATGAATGGAATTTCAAACTTTATTATTTTATAATATTTTGGTCAAATATATTTAGCTGTATGAGCAAGCATATAATTATATTTGGCGCACGATTGCCACTAGCCCTCCCGGACTACGCGGCAATGTGTCTATGTAGTGCATACATACAACAACATCTAAATATTTACCAATTCTTTATAAAAATTTTACATTCCATTTACAAAATGAAGAGCCAT
>CALVQH010000055.1 GCA_944358115.1 uncultured Bacilli bacterium | reverse complement strand
TTCATTTAAAAATCTCTCCATTTCTTTTATTTTATCATAGAGAGATTTCTATTTACACAATTTTATTTACAGACTCAATTAAATGTTAAAATTCTTGATTTTTTATATTCATTTTAATTAAGATATTTAGGTTCATCAATTCTACCTAGAAGGTAATCATTAGAAATGTTATATTTTTTACATATTTGATAAAGAAAGGGGGTAGCAATTAAATTTTTTCCTTTTTCGTATTCTGCAATAACAGATTGAGTAGTATTTAATATTTCTGCTAATTTAGATTGGGTAAGTTTGTTTTCTTTTCTTAGCTCTTTTAATCTATTACCAATTTCTATTTTATTAATTGTGGTATTTGCATTTGATTTATAATTTTTTTCCTCTGTAAAGCCAAATAAAAAATCAATGGATACATTAAAATATGTACAAATAGCAAAAAGATGTTTACAAGGGATAAGTCTATCTTCTGTTTCATAATGGCTGTATAATTTTGCATCAATTCCTAAATATTGAGCTAATTCTTTTTGAGTAATTCCTTTTCTTTCTCTTAATTCTTTTATTTTTATTCCATAATTCATATTTTCTCACCAATTAAATTTTCTCATGATAAACGTAATAATTATTAATAGCACGTCAAATAACGATATTTTTCTTGACTTTTGGTCTAGCTCAAATTATAATTTAACTATAAGCTAGGAAACTCATCATATAGTAGCTTATATTCTAAAAATAATAAATGAAGTAGCACTTCATGAAAGGACGTTAAATATGAAAATTGAGACGTTAAGGAGAAGTCATTTAAAAAGAAATATTATCATAGGAGTAATAGCAGTATTAATCATTAGTGCAATTACACTAAACTTTACTAGAGCTAAATATAGAGTTACACAAAGTATTCCTTTAGTAAATGGAACGATCAACTTTGAATTAGCCGATCTAAATGCGGTAGCAGTTTATATTCAAAATGGTGATGATTACTCCAAAAGTGATACGATTCCTGGAAGTGGATATGCATTCAATAAAGAGAAAAGTTATTGCACAGTAAGTGGAGAAGTTGACACTAGCATTGCATTAAGTTATGATATGAATACACAAACATTAAATGTAGTACCATTAACAGCTAAAGGAACGAAATGTTATTTGTACTTTGATACAGAGCCAGTACCATTAAGAGAGGCAATCTTAGCAAATAATGAAGTTAATGAAGGCACGCCGAACTTTTCAAATACAACAACTACCGGAATGTATGCCTCAGCCGATAATTTAGGAACTAGTTATTACTTTAGAGGTGCAGTAACCAATAATTATGTATTATTTGCTGGATATTATTGGCGGATCATCCGAATTAATGGCGACGGTTCGATTAGAATTATCTATGATGGAACAAGTGCTTATGCTAATGGAGAGTCTAGTGCAGATCGTCAAACGGGGACAAGTGCTTACAATAGTGCGAGTGGAGTATATGATACGTCGGTTGGAGTAGGATATATGTATCAAACAGGTGCTCAAAGGCCAAGTGGTCAAAACAGTGGAACAGCGAGTACGATTAAGGGAGTATTAGATAATTGGTATGCAGCCAATATATTAGGAAAAGGACTTGATGATAAAGTGGTAAGTACCCCTGGATTTTGCAATGATAGAGAGATGGCTAGTGGATATAGTTGGGTAAGTAGTGGAGCCACATTCTATTATGCAACATATGATCGACTATACGGTGGGCAGCCAACATTACAATGTATTAACAATAATGACTTGTATACAACAAAGATAGGATTAATTACTGGGGATGAAGTTAAGTTTGCAGGAGGCCTAATAGGAACTAATAATACAAATTATTATCTTTATACAGGCCAATATTATTGGACGATGTCTCCATTTGCTTTTTCTTCCGGTCGCGCTGACATGTTTAGTGTGAATTCGTTTGGCGCTCTTACCTATAGCAACGTATATAATGCTTCTAGTGTTCGTCCAGTATTAAATTTGTCGTTTGATGTTATCGCTTCCGGAGGTGATGGCACGATGAATAATCCCTATGTAGTTGCATAATTGTAAATAATTTGTAAATATACATATCTTTACATTAAGAGTAATACTTTGGTATTATTCTTTTCTTTTGGGTTTTTGTCTAGTCACTCTTTTTCTTTTTTCATAGGATACTTTAGGAGGTAATTTGAAGTGTTATTTGAAGATAATGATTTTGATATTAATATGGCTTTCTTTATTCCAGATGTAGATTTTAGTCGTCATGTTAATATCCTGAGTCCTATGGAAGGATTCTTAAGAGGAAATATGTTCCAAGATGAGTATGAACCATATAAAAATCTTACTTATTTTAAACTAAATCCTAAAAATGAAAAGGAAAGGCTTTTATATCAAGTAATGGCTTATTCGTTTGCAATTAATGATTTAAATTTATATTTAGATTTACATCCAGATGATAAGCAAGTACTTGATTTATTTAAGAAATATGTAAGTGAAGAAAAAGTGTTATGTGCTGAGTATGTTAAGAAATATGGACCACTTGAAGTAACAGAAGTAAATGGCTCTAAATTTAATTGGATTAATAGTCCTTGGCCTTGGGAAAATAAAGGAGGTAGTATGTATGTTTAAATATGTGAAACACACGAACTATCCGGTTAATATTACTAAAAAAGATTTAAGAATGGCGAAATACTTAATTACGCAGTTTGGTGGAGCAAATGGAGAACTTGGGGCAGCGATGCGTTATTTTTCACAAAAATTTAGTATGCCAGATGATTATGGTGCATCATTATTAAATGATATAGCAACTGAGGAATTAGGACATTGCGAAATGATTGCCAGTATGGTTCATCAACTTACTAAAAATGCAACAGTAAAAGAAATGGAAGAAGCAGGACTTGGAGGTATGTTTGCTGATCATGGAAAAGGGGTTTATCCAACCGATGCTTCTGGTGTTCCTTTTACTGTTCAATATTTTGCTGTAACAGGAGATCCTCTTGCTGATATTATGGAAGATATGGCTGCTGAACAAAAAGCACGAGCTACTTATGAGAATTTAATTAATTTGACTGATGATGAAGATGTGATTAGAGTTCTTTTATTTTTAAGGCAAAGAGAAGTCGTTCATTATAACCGTTTTAAAGAATTATTTATGTATTATAAGAAAAAAGGATATTAGGATATGATGTCCTTTTTTTCATGCTTTTTTCTTGTAAAATTTAGTAAGATGTGATAACATTATATTAGAATAAGAAATGGTGGGTGGCAGTGAAGATATGCACACAGAAATATTTAATAATATCGATTTACTTGTAAGTATGGCTGGTTCTACTTTGAATGTTCAAGACATTGAATCAGAGTTAATTACCATTAATAGAGAAATCCAAGATAAAAAAAGTCAACTTGAAGATTTGAAGAGTATAATGAATGATACTCGTTATTTTAATGCTTCTAGTGAACTTGTTGATAAAAATATAGAAGTTAGTTTACAATCAAAAATAAGACGTTTGATGAGAGAGATCAAAGAAATTGAGTCACAATTAAATCAAGAAAAAAAAGAAGAGGGTAAACTTTATAGTGATATTTCTTCTTTAAAGGAAAGAATAGAAGAAAATGAAAAATATGTAGATGCTCTTGCTTCAAAAACGGAAGGTAGTACAAATGAAGCTTTTAAAGGAATTGTTTCAAATGAAAAAGAACATTTAGAGCATTTAAAAGAAGAAATGAGTGAAAAAGAAAAGAAGCATCAATCTGTTTTAAAAGACTTAGAATTGCAGAATCAAGCTCTTTTAGAATTAAATGAGAAGAGGGAAAGGGAAGAAGATCGTTTAAAAGAAATTACCGACCATTTGGGAAATCCTAATACGTACATGGATGAAGATTTGAAGAGACAAGATGAAGAGAGACTTCGTACTTTAAATGAAGCAATAGATGATTTACAAAAGAAAAAATTAGAATATTTAACAGATCCTAATATGGTGGGAGCCGATGCGAAAGAATTAATTGCTAATGGTAATTATACGGAAGCCCTAAATAAAATTAAGGAACTTCTTGCTACCGTTAAATCTAAACCTTTTATGGATGTTAGTAATTTGAGTGTTTTAGATGAAGAACTAGAAAAGAGGGAAAATGAAAGAGCAGAACTTTCTAATTATATTGATACGAAAGATTATGCTGGTGTAAATCAAACATTTCTTAGTAATCGTATTAGTTCTGTTAATGAAGAAATTACACTAGAGCAAGAAGTTGTTCAATCTCTAGAAAGTATTCATGGAAAAGTGGATCAAAATATGGGATCTAATCTAAGTGAAAAGATTGCAAGTTTAGAGACCGATGTTACACGTATTACGAAAGAAATAGAAGAATATCAAACATTAATGGCAGATGTTTCTAAGTCTCGTAAAACAAAAGTGAATTTGGAAAATGCTATTTTGAAGAAAGAAAAAGAAAAAGAGGCAATGAACCTTATTTTGGATCATTATAAGCAAGATTTATTATTTCAAATTACTTTATCTAATACGATTTCAAAATTAATACAAAAGTTAAATGGACGTAATCATGATTATGAAGAGGAAATTCAAGAATTGCAACATATGAGTGTTCTTGAAGAAGTATCTATTGATTATATTGAGGAAGAAAAAGATAAAGAAAAATTAAGAAAGATTAATGAAGAAATTAAACAAATAAAAAATCGGAAGAAATTTGATAAAACACCAGATGAGTTGTATGATCAAATTGAAATGTTGCTTGCTAATTTTAGTGCTACAACACCTAGCAATCAAGCAAAAAAAGAAGAGCCGGTGGATCTCGATATTGATGAATTATTTTCAGATGAAGAAAGAGTGAGCCCTAGAATTAAAGTAGTTGAAATGATTCCCGCACAAACCGTTAGAAGTGATGGAGGTAGTTCTTATGGGGCTTAAAATTAATATGATTGTTGTTTTAGAAAATGGGGAACAATATATTATTTTAAAAGAAGCAATGTATTATGGTAAGAAATATTTCTTAGCAATGGGGTTAGATGAAAATAGAGAGGTAATCTCTTCTAAAGTTGTTATTTTAGAGGAACATGTGAGTGGATTTGATACCTATGTTAGTAAAGTGGTTGATGGAAATTTAATAACTGTTTTAACAAGAATGTTTAAAGCACAGATGTAATCAACCATAAAATACTGGATTATCATCCACTTTTTTGATATAATTAATAGGCATATAGGAAGGTGAAGTTATGACTTTGGCTAATATTTGGGATATTATTACCAAGATTATTGATATTGGAATTGTTTGGCTTGTATTTTATTTTATATTAAAAAATATTAAAAATAATATTAAAATGGTTCTTATTTTTAAAGGTGTTTTACTTATTTTAGTAATTAAACTATTAAGTGATTTATTAGATTTATATACCGTTGGTGTTATTTTACAATACTGTTTAGAATGGGGACCACTTGCAATAATTGTCATTTTTCAACCAGAGATTAGGAGTGTTTTGGAATCCATTGGTAGAACACAACTTTTAGGTCGTCATAAGATTTTAACGATTGATGAAAGAGAAAAAGTTGTTTATGAAATTATGAAGTCAATTGAATACTTTAAGCGGAATCGAATTGGGGCTTTAATTGTTATTGAACGAGAAATTTCTTTACAAGAATATATTGAACCAGCAACAAAGATTTACGCTGATTTATCAAGTGATCTTTTGGAAACAATCTTCTTCCCTAATGGACCATTACATGATGGAGGAGTTATTATTGAAGGAGACCGTATTACGGCAGCGGGAGCAGTATTTAAAACAAGTATGAATCCGTCTATTTCTAAAAGACTTGGTACGAGACATAGAGCAGCTTTAGGTATTGCAGAGGAAAGTGATGCGATTGCTCTTGTTGTATCAGAAGAGTCTGGTCGTATTAGTGTAGCTGTTGATGGTGAGTTACATTACAATTTAACCATTGATGAATTTAGAATGGTTTTAATTGATGCATTAAATCCAAAACCTGAGGTATTCTATGAAGCCGAAGAAAAGAAAAGTGCAGGTGAAGAATAATGAAAAAAATAGGGAAAGCAATTAAACGATTCTTTATGGCCATTTACCGAATTATCGATAAACTCATTGTTACACCTATTAGTCGATTAATCTTTAATATTAGAGAATATTTACGTTCTAAGAATTTAAATAAACTTGATTATATTTTTAATCGACCTCATTTTATGATTTATGTTTCACTTATTTTGGCTGTTGTTGTCTTTTTACTTATTGATTCACGAGTTATTACTTTGGTTGAATCAGAGGCAGAGGTTATTACCAATGTTCCTGTTACTGTTAATTATAATGAAGAAGCATATGTGGTAGAAGGAATTCCTGAGACTGTTGATATTGTTTTAATTGGACGAAAAAGTGATATTTATCTAGCAAAGCAACTTGGTACGAATAATGTTATTTTAGATTTGTCAGATTATGAAGCGAGAGATTCTGCTTATCGAGTATATCTATCTTATACAAAATCCATTGATTCTATTGATTATAAACTCGATCCTTCTTATGTTACAGTTACGATTAAAGATAAGATTAGTGTAACAAAAGATATTGATTATGATTTAATAAACGCGCAATATTTAAGTGAAGAGTTAAGTGTAGAATCAGTTGAGTTAAATCGTAGTGAAGTAGTAGTTAAAGGTAGTGAAGATGCTATTAATAATATTGCTTCAGTAAAAGCATTGATTGATTTAAGAGATGAATCTTTAAAGGATGTTGGTACTTATACGCTTAATAATATTCGTTTAGTTGCGTATGATTCGAATGGAGAAGTTTTAGATAATGTAGAAATTGTTCCAACAACACTTACAGCGACGATTACACTTGATACTTATTCTAAGAGTGTTCCGGTTGAAGTGAGAACCACCGGTACTTTGGTTACTGGTAGAGCCATTGCCTCTATTCTAATTAATAATAGTAATAGTTATTCTGTAACCATTTATGGTGATGAAGAACAAATTAGTGGTATTACAAGTGTTCCAGTTACCATTAATGTAGATGGTGAGGGTGCTAATAGTACTAGAAATTATAATGTAACTATTTCCAGACCTACAGGAGTAAGAGCTTTAAGTGAAAATAATGCAAGTATTATGGTAACGTTTGGTGATGAAAGACAAAAAGAAGTAGAAATTTCTACTATTTCTAGTAGGAACCTTGCTAGTGGTTATACTGCTAATATTATTGGTACTAGTAGTGTTCCGGTTATTGTAAAAGGGGTTCAATCTGTAATAGATGAAGTAGATGCAACTAACATCAATGCTTATATTGATCTAGAGGGTTATACACCTGGTGAATATGATGTAGAAGTTCAAATTGAAAATGATGATCCAAGATTAAATTATGTAGTATCATCAACAGTACGAGTTCGAATTTCTAATAATTAATCAAAGACTCTAGTTATGCTAGAGTTTTTTCGTAAAAAAAAATAAGAAAGTTTACGCACTTTCTTATTTAAGCATTATCTTAAGGCTTCAATTTCATTTCTTGATAAACCCGTTGCTTTGGCAATATCTTCAATAGAAAAATTCATATGTAATAGATTTTTAGCTGTTTCTAAAATACCTTCTTTAAGGCCTTCTTCTTTGGCATATAATTCTACATCATTAATTTTATCATAAATATTACGTACTTCTTCATCATTGACAAATCTTTCCATAAATTCGATTGCTCTTTCCATGGTTTCATCTCCTCTCGCAATTTTTCTCATTTCTTCAAAATTATTTGCTTTTATTAATTTAAGCCAACGTACTAATTTTTTCTTTTTTTTATTGTATACTATTTCCCTGATTAAATCAAGTCTTATGAGATACATTTCTAAGTATTCATCTTTCATTGCTCCATAATTAAACTTATTTACAAAGCCATAATTGTTGAGCATTTGGAAATTATTCAAGTGGTAATTTTCTTCCATTAGATTGATACTAATTACTTTTTTAGCAAGTAAATAATCTTCTCCTTGTTTTAATTGATCAGAGAATGCCCTAGCTAAATAAGATAGACTCTTCTTAAATTCTCGTTCATGAAAATGGGTATACATTTCAATCGATACGATTTCATCTGTATCTAGATAAGCCATGATATCGCCATAAAAAATTTTATGATCTCTTTTTGTTCCCTGCATTTCTTCTTCTGCTGTTACCTTTAGATCTACCACTTTCTTTTTGATACCAATATAATTAAAGAAAGATTCAAGAAAATCTTTTAGAAATATTTTTTCTTTGAAGAGATGTTTAAAACAAATATCATCGGTTAAATTTCTAAAAATCTTAACGTGCAATTTGTTCACTTCTTTGAGTTTCGGTTTTTTATAAAAAAAGTAATGTTTTTTTGAAATGGCTAATATATTTTATGCATCTCTTTATTTT
>CALVQH010000054.1 GCA_944358115.1 uncultured Bacilli bacterium | reverse complement strand
GTAGGCCCAGTAGCTCCAGCGGCACCTGTAGGTCCGGTAGGTCCAGTAGCTCCAGCAGCACCTGTAGGTCCGGTAGGTCCAGTTGCACCGGTAGCTCCTGTAGGTCCAGTTGCACCAGTAGTTCCGGTAGCTCCAGTCGCACCCGTAGGTCCCGTTACTCCTTGAGGAATTGTTAAATTAAGGAAAAAATTAGGGGAAGTTCCTGTTATAGAAGCAGTAGCTGTAGAACCTGGAGCACCAGTTGTAACAGTACCAATGTTTAAAATTGGTGTAGCAGAAGGTCCGGTAGGACCAGTCGCACCCGTAGGTCCTGTAGGACCAGTTGCACCAGTTCCAGATGGACCGGTTGCTCCCGTAGCCCCAGTAGCGCCAGTAGGTCCAGTAGTTCCCGTTGCTCCTGCAGGTCCCGTTGCCCCAGTCGCTCCAGTCGCACCCGTAGGTCCGGTAGCACCTCTAGGAATAGTGAACTCTAAAATGGCATTAGAAGAAGTTCCAACATTAACGACACTAGCAGCACTTCCGGGATCAGAAGTAGTAGTAGTACTAACAGTAATTGTTGCCGCTGCAGGTCCCGTAGGCCCCGTAGGTCCCGTAGGCCCAAAACAACAACAACATCCGGAATTAGGATGATTTTTATTATAGCAATCAATATATGCTTGTGCCCGTTGTAAATTATTATTCACTGATCTTATCTCCTTTCTTCTATATTATATGTAACACCAAACAAAATAAGGATGGCAAATGTTGAATTAGTTTAAAATGTTACATTAATATTGTATGCGCAGAGATATTTCAATGACAACAATAAAATATTTAAGCATATAGTTTAATGGGTGAAAAAATGAATAATTATAAAGTTTGCGTTTATGCAATATGTAAAAATGAAGAGAAATTTGTGAAACGGTGGGTAGAGTCTATGAAAGAGGCCGATGAAATATACGTTTTAGATACCGGCTCTACTGACAATACCGTAAAAGCATTAGAAGATTTAGGGGTACATGTAAAAACCAAGATCATTGATCCATGGCGCTTTGATGTTGCTAGAAACCAGTCATTAGAAATGGTACCATTGGATACGGATATTTGCGTATGTACCGATTTAGATGAAGTCTTTACTCCCGGCTGGGCTGAAAAATTAAGAAGTATTTGGAATGAAAAAGTTGACAGGGTAAGATATACTTATAATTGGAGCTTTGATGAATACGGAAATCCTGCCACTACTTTTCTTCAAAATAAAATTCATCGAAGAGAGGGCTATTCTTGGTACCATCCTGTCCACGAAATATTAAAAACAAAACCAAATGAAGTAGAAGTAACTTGTGAACAGATTGTTTTAAACCATTATCCAGATAATGAAAAATCAAGAGGAAACTATTTACCACTTTTAGAAATGAGTGTGAAAGAAGACCCAACAGATGATCGTAATATGCATTATTTAGGAAGAGAATATATGTATTATGGCCGGTGGAATGAAGGAATTGACACATTAATAAAGCATTTAAATTTGCCAACTTCCAAATGGGATGCCGAAAGATGTGCATCTATGCGCTTTATTGCTAGATGCTACATGGGGCTAAATAGACCAAAGGAAGCCGAAATGTGGTATAAACTAGCGATCAAAGAAGCTTCCTATTTAAGAGAAAGTTATGTAGAACTCGCTCAAATTTATTTAGATCAAAAACGGATTGAAGAAGCATACGAATTATTAGAATGTGCTTTTTTAATCAAAGAAAAAGCTCCAATTTATATTAATGAAGCCTTCGCTTGGAATGAATACATTTATGAATTAATGGGACTCGTTTGTTATGAACTAAAGCTTTATCCAAAAAGTTTATTATATATGCAAAAAGCCTTAGAAATTGCCCCAAATAATGAAAGAATCAAAAATAATTGTGATATTATTGATAAAAAAATAAATGAAAAATAAAAAAAATTCAAAAAGGTATTTATTTTATGTATAAAATATTGTAAAATATTTTTAGTTAGATAAAAATGTAAGGAGTGAAATTATGTTTTGTGGTAAGTGTGGTACCAAAAATGAAAAAAATGCCAAATTTTGTGAAAAATGTGGTAGTAAATTAGACCCGGTTGAAGAAAAACCAAAACAAGAAGAAAAGAAAGAGAAAAAGGAAACCTCTATTTTTTGCGAAAAATGCGGAACAAAAAATAAAACAAATGCTAAATTTTGTGAGAAGTGTGGTAGCGAATTAACAGTACCTACGAGTAACAAACAGGATTCTAAAAAAGAAAATAAAACAATAAAAAATGTTAAAGAAAAAGTAAAAAGCATTCCTAAAAAAATCAAAATTGGAATTGGAGTAGCTATCTTATTAATTGTAGCAGCCATTATAGCACTTGTAATTTTACTAAATAATCCAGTAAAACAAGTAGAAAATTATTTAACAAGTTATTATAGTAATTATACAGAAGATTATGGTAATGAAGAATTAGTAAAAATAGGTGAAATACTAAGAAGCAATAAAGATAATAAAGATAAATTAGAAAGTATTCAAAAACAAATTAGTAATACCCTTAATAATTGGGTAAAAAACTTTAATAAATCTTATCAAGATGAAGAAGAATTAACCGAAGAATATCAAAAGTTATATGGAATTCTCTCTGAAATATATAACTACTTTAACGGTCTTAAATATGTTCTAACATATGAAGACTACTATGATTATTATGAAGAAATATATAATTTATATCGTTCTAAATCCAATTATTTAAAGGGAGTAGAAGCAAAAGAAGATTCTTCAAAATATAATTATTTTAATGCGGTAATTGAAAATGACTCTTATTATGAAGAGGCACAAGAATTTATAAATAATTATTTAAAAGATGAATTAGATGAATTAAAGGCTAATGCCGAAGAACTAACCAATCTTGGGGAAGAGGCAACAAATGAAGAATGGTTAAATGCTTATATTGCTCAAATGGAATTTTTAAAAGAAAACAGATATTTCAACAACATTGATTTAAGTTCAACGGAAGTTTATCAAAGCTTGTATGATAATGCTGCTAGTAAAATTGTGGAATATACGAAATCTTATGCTGAAGAATTAGAAACAAATTTAGAAACAAATAATGTCATGGATATGATTGATGAATCTATGGATGCATTAGAATATAATAGTGATGAATATAAAGAATTATCCGAATTAAAAACTTCTTATGAAGATAAACAACCAGACAGTCTAACATCTAAATATTTAGTTTCTTCAACAAGTGGAACAGGAGATTCTTCTTATCGAATTACCATAGATGATCAAGAATATGACAGTTATGTAAGTTTCAGCTTTAAAGGAGAAACGGTAAGTAGAGTATATCGCTTAAATAATGAATATAAAACATTAAAAGCAACAATAGTAAGAGGAGAAAATTGGGATTCTGATTTTAAAGGCGAAATAGTAATTTATGGAGATGATAAAGAACTATATCGTTCTGGTGAAATTACCAAAACAAATGAAATAGATCCTAATATTAGCATCGATGTTACCGATGTAGATGATTTAAAAATAGAATTTGTAACAACTAGTGAACCAGACGGTTGGACAAATTTCTATATATATTTAGTTGAGCCATATTTATATAAATAGTAGAAGGAGTGTGAGTAAAAATGGCTGAAGAAAAAAAAGAAACAACAAAGAAGACAACACCAAAGAAGAAAGAAGCAGTAGAAGAAGTAAAAGTAGAAAAAAGATTCTGTACCAAATGTGGGAAAGAATTAAAGGAAGGAGAAGTATGTTCTTGCAGCGAGGAGCAAACATCAAGTAATAGTACAACTGTAAACGGTGATGCAATTGTAAATACTTGCAAAAACGTTTGGAATACGATTATCAATGTGTTTAAAAAGCCTGCTACTACTATAGCTGAAGAAACAGAAAGCAAAGAAACTAACAAAAGTATTATCTTAATTGTTCTTTTAGCAATATCTTTTGCTTTATATTTAATGGCTTTAGTATCTGGTATAGCTAGTGGTGTTGAAGAAGCAACCTGGGGATTATCTAAATCTGTTTATGAAGTAAATTATTTCCAAGTATTTATCTATGGAATTCTAATTTATGCATTAATGACAATAATTCCTGTTGTATCTGCTTTAATCGTTGCTAAAATAACAAGAAATGGTGATTTTACTTTCAAAAAAGCTTTCAAGCTATATGTAACAAGTAACGCTCCATTAATATTAGCATACTTAGGCATGGCTATTATCTATCTATTAGATGTAACCTTATTAACAGTTCTAGGTTTAATCGCTTTTGTAATTATTGGTGTAGCTTGCTTCTTTAACTTCATTTTAGGATTTAATGAACAAACAAAGATTAGATCTGATCGTAGAAGTTATGCACTAACAAGCATAATTGCTTTATGGGTAGCTATTATGGTTGTTGCCTTTATCATCATTGGTGGAAGTGTTGCTGGTGATTTAATTGACAAGACAACATCAAGTAATGACTATAGTGATATCTTTAATTGGTAAAAAAATGTAAAAATGAATTTAGTGTATTGTATATTTTGAAAATATGTGGTACACTTATATTGTAGAAGTTAATAGAAGTATTATTAACTGTCTACATCCATACCAGACTATGTTTATTTTTATAAACATAGTTTTTCTTTTTAAAAAGGATTTGCTTAAATGACTAAATAAAGGTATAATTATGTTGGGTGTTTGATTATGAATCAATATTTTGGACTAATTTTAACATTAGTAACAGGTTTATTTTTCTTAATAGGAGGACTAATATCTCTAAAAGTAAAAAATAAAGATAAACTAAATGCTTTTAGTATTGCCCTTGCATTAATTATTATTATGAATTTATTAGCAATGGATTTAATACCAGAAATATTAGAATTACTAGAAGGTTATGATTTAAGCTTTAAAATCATGCTTATCTTGATTTTTGCTTTATTAGGTATTTTGCTTTTAAAAATATTGGATTTCTTTATTCCTGATCATCATCATGAACACCATGAGAATGAAACCAACAAAAAAGAACATAATTCTCATATTAAACACATTGGGACCCTTACTCTCATAAGTTTAATTCTTCACAATTTATTAGAAGGATTTGCAATTGCAGGTATGAGTTTAAATGACTATAAAATAGGACTAATGGTATGTATATCGGTAGCTCTTCATAATATTCCTCTTGGAACAACTATTTTTAGTACGATTGATATTCGTAAAAATAAATTATTAGTTACCGCATTAACACTATCTAGCTTAATAGGAGGACTTATCTTCTTTATTATTGGTGATATTTCTAATTTAGTATTAGCCATTATTAGTATTATCACCTTAGGTATGTTAATTTATATATCATTAATGGAACTATTACCTGAATTATTTGTAAATAGAAAGAAAAAAGAAACAATAATAGGATTATTAACAGGAGTTATCATCATTGTGATATCTATGTTTATATAAGGAAGTGTTAAAAAATGAAAAAAGTATTAGTAACCGGAGCAGGTGGCTCAATTGGAATTAACGTCATTAAATATTTATTAAGTGAAGGAAAATATGAAATTACAGCCCTAGATTTAAGAAATAAAAATAGCCAAAAAAGATTAAAAAAATATCGTCGTCGTATTAATTTAATCTATGGTGATATGAATGATTCTGTTTTAATGGATGCGTTAGTAAAAGATCATGATTATATAATTCATCTCGCTGGTGTAATGCCACCAATCGCTGATATGAAACATAATATAAGTGAAATGATTGACTATAAAGGAACAGAAAACATGATTAAAGCGATGAACATGTATAATCCGAATGCTTACTTACTTTATGCTTCATCCACTACGATTTATGGCGATATAAAAACAGCAAATGTAAATACTAAACCTAATTTAACGCCATTAGATTATTATAGTGAAACAAAACTGAAAATAGAAAAAATGATTCAAAATAAAGTAAAAAATTATGCAATTATTCGTCTTCCTCTTATTTTAACTAATCCAAAAACAGGGGCTTTTATGTACAATGTAAAACTAAATAGTGTTGTCGAGGCCATTACCGATAATGATGCCGGTTATTTATTTGTCAATGCTCTTAATCATATAGAAAAATTAAATAGAAAAATTTGGAATGGAACAGGTGGGGAAATGACTACCGATACATACCGCAATATTTTAGCTAATGTTTTAAAAATATATGGACTTAGTTTTTCTTATTTACTAACAGCCTTATTTGTTGATAAAAATTTTTATACGCACACGTATGAAGATAGTAATGAACTTGAAAAGATATTAGAATTCCGAAGTGATTCCATCTCTTCTTACTACATGCGCCTAAAAAGACAAGTAAAGGGTCGAAAAATAGCTAAATTACTAGCAAAACCAATTTCTTCCTTTTTAACTCGTAAAAATCGTGGTCGCATTACTAAGGCATTAAAAAAGCCATTTTCTATTTTCCATAAAAGGAAAGAAAAATGATTGGTTTAGCCCTAGAAGGTGGAGGAGTAAGAGGCTCTTATCAAGCGGGAGCTTACCTTGCTTTTTTAGAATGCAACATTAAAATAGATGGCGTATGTGGAACTAGTATTGGTGCTTTAAATGGAGCGTTAATTGCTAGTGGCCGCGGCCTCGACTTACCAAGTATTTGGCGTAATAATAGTATGGCGACTCTTTTTGGTTTCTCCAAAGAATATGTAGAAGCAGTAAAAGCAAACAAGGTAAATTTTAAATATTTAAAATCCCTTTTTCTAAATATTGTAAGGATTCTTGCGAATAAAGGAATAGAATTAGATGGGTTAAAAAAATTAATTGATAAAGAACTAGATGTGGATGCTCTTATGAATAGTAACATAGATTTTGGTTTAGTAACGGTAAGACTAAAGGATTTTAAGCCTCTATGTCTTTTTAAAAACGAAATAGAAAAAGACAAACTAAAAGATTATATTATTGCCAGTTCTTTCTTACCAATTTTTAAAATGGAAAAATTAATTGATGATGAGTATTATTTAGATGGTGGCTTTTATGATGTTGGCCCAGTAAATATGTTATTAGACCATGGCTATCAAAAAGTGTATTTAATTAAAATTCATGGAATAGGAATTCACAGAAAATATAATCCAAATGCCGATGTCATCGTCATAGAACCAAAAAGAAGTTTAGGTGGTGTATTAGATTTAGACCCCAAAAGAATTGATGAAAATATCAAAATGGGTTATTATGATACGTTAAGAGTATTAAAAAATTTAGATGGCTATCAATATGTATTTCAAGTAAAAGATAAAAAATACTATGAGTGGTTAAATCGGAAAGTATCTAAATCTGAATATCGCCGTGTTAAACATTTTTTTAATACTGAAAATGATAAAGACACAATAATCAAAGCATTAGAATACATTATGGAAAAAGAGCAGATGAATTATTATCAAATATATGATGTCAAAAAAGTAATTAAAAAGATAAAAAAAGAGTATAAAAAGAAAGATCATTTTATATATAATTATGTAAGAAAGTTAAGATTTTTCTTTTAACAGTAGACAAATAATAGCTTGTAGTGTTATAATTTGAAAAGTTTGGAGGGATAATATGGGACGTGCTTATGAAGTAAGAAAAGCAAGTATTCAAAAAACAGGTGCAATAAAAGCGAAAACATATTCAACGTTTGCCAAAGAAATCTATTTAGCCGCTAAAAAAGGGGTACCTGAAATAGAAAGTAATGTGTTTTTAAAAAGAATTGTAGATAAAGCTAAAAAAGCGCAAGTACCAAGTGATATTATTAATAGAGCTATTGATAAAGCAAAAGGAGTAGGTGGCGAAGATTATCATGAAGTAATCTATGAAGGATTTGGCCCTGGAGCTTCTACACTAATTATCAAAACTTTAACTGATAACGTAAATAGAACTGTTGGTATGGTGCGAGCTGCTTTTAACAAGGTTCATAAAAGCTTAGGAGTAACCAATTCTGTCGCTTATAATTATGATTATCTAGCAATTATATCTTTTAAAACCGATAAAGAAGAAGAAATCTTCGATGCCTTATTAGAAAATGGAATTGAACCAATTGAATTTGAAAATGTAGATGGTGAACTAACTATTAGTGTTCATCCTAATGATATGAATACAACGAAAGATATTATTGAACATATCGAACCAAATGTCGAATATGAACTAGATGAAGTAGGAATGTTTCCTAAAAATAAAGTAGATTTAAACGAAGAAGATTTAGAAACATTTGATAAACTTTATAAGATGTTAGATGAAATAGAAGATGTAACCGATATTTATCACAATGTAAATGGAAGAGATTAGTAACCCTAATCTTTTTTAATACAATGTAATAAAAAGTATGATATAATAAATAACTCGAGGTGCAAATATGAAAATTGATAAATATTTTGATGAAATTAATAATGAATTAAATGATATACATGCTACTCTTTTTGGAGGAGAAGCAAGTATGAATGATTTAAATAAAGCTTTAGAAGATTTAAATACAATTGCTAATAAAGTAAAAGATTTAAAAGAAGATTTAGACATGTCAAATTTTCTTATGAATAAAATCATGAAATTATTTCAACTGTTTTTCTATATTTTAGCAGCAATTATGTTTACCATGTCTTTCTTAGGATTAAATTTTTTCTTAAGTATGTCCTTTACAGTAATAAATATTTATTTTGCAAGAAAAATAAAAAAGGAATATCAAAAAGATGATTTTCCAGAAATAATGGCCGAAAGAATAAAAAAATGCTATGATGATATTGATTATAAAAAATAGCTAATCTAAAAAGGAAGGAAAGTACAAAATTATCTATTGATAGAAAACAAGAAGAACTACCAAGAGTTCCCAAAATACAGCTGGTAAGAACACGAATTCGTTAAGTAAATATGCAAGCCTACAATAAGTAGGTATTTTATTTAAACAAAATTTGGCTCAATTGCAAAAGTAAATTCCAGTTTGAAGAAGTAACTTCTACAGTTGAGTAAAAAATCCACATTTTAGTAAGAA
>CALVQH010000053.1 GCA_944358115.1 uncultured Bacilli bacterium | reverse complement strand
GTATGAATGATATGAAAAAAATAATTTCTCAGAATCTAATAACATTAAGAAATCAAAATCACTATTCTTTAGAATACTTTGCCGATCAAATTGGTGTATCAAGACAAGCAATATCAAAATGGGAAACTGAGAAGCACTTCCTGATTTAATAAATTGTGAAAAACTTGCCAACTTATATAATGTTAAACTTGATGATTTAATACATTTTGACGAATCAAAAGGAACGCCAGCAGTCAATGTAATAGAAGAAGCTTATAACACTAATCCAAACATGTTAGCCTATGATGATTATGGTAATTTAAGATATATAGGAGCAAATCCTAATAATTATGTATTATTTAATGATGAATTATGGAGAATCATCGGTGTATTTAGTGAAAATACACATGGTGTAAGTGGAGAGAAATTAATTAAAATAATTTGAAGTGAATCATTAGGTAGTGCCAATACCAATAATTGATCCACAGCCAGTTTACAAACAACATTGAATGGTGATTATCTAAATGGAAGTGGAAGTTATGCTAGTACTGGGATAAAAAGTGATACAGCAAGAAATATGATTGCAACTGTAACCTGGAAACTTGGTGGAACAGCAAGTTATACAAGTTCCAGTAATGGACTAGCAAGTCATTTTTATGGATATGAAAGAGGAACAACAGTCTATAGTGGAAGGCCAACAACATGGAGTGGGAAAGTAGCTTTAATATATCCAAGTGATTATGCCTATGCAACAAGTGGTGGTTCAACAACAAATAGAGAAGCATGCCTAGCCAAAGAGTTGTACAACTGGGATTCATCAAGTTTTACCGATTGCAGGTACACTGACTGGCTCTATGATAGCAGTACGACTCAATGGACACTTACGCCGCACTCGTCGAGTTCGCCCATTGTCTTCGCTGTGTATAATACCGGCATTGTGAGCAGCTACCTTGCGACCAACTCGTACGGGGTTAGTCCTTCGGTATATCTAACATCGAATGTGAAAATTTCAGGAGGTACCGGAAGTCAGTCTGACCCATTCATTCTTACACTATAAAAAGAGACTTCACGGTCTCTTTTTAAAGTACAATTGCAATCAAATTATTAGCACCTTTATTAACAATCTTAGTAACAGTTTGTGATAGTTTATATCTTGTAGCTTCTGGCATCATCGATAATTTTGCTTGTATTCCTTCTTGAACAATTGCCTCTAAGCTTCTACCAAAGATTTCACTTTGCCAAATAGAGTTTGGATCTTTTTCGTAATCTTTCATTAAGTAATTGATCAGTTCTTTGCTTTGTGCTTCACTTCCAATAATCGGTTCAAATGTCGATTGAACTTCTACTTTCATTAAGTGAATAGAAGAAGCCGTTGCTTTTAATTTCACTCCATATCTTGCACCTTGTTTTACAATTTCTGGTGTTTCTAGCCTCATATCTCTTATAGTTGGATAAACAATTCCATATCCCGCATTTCTTGCTACTTTTAAGGCATCTTTAATTGAATCCATTTCTTCTTTTGATTCTTTATAATTAGCAAATATTCGAATTAATCCCGCCTTAGTTGTTGCAGCTTCTCCCATAATACTAGAAAGTACTTCATTATAAAGTTCTTCTCGAACTTCTAAGTTAATTGTAACGGTACCAGTCGCTGCATCAAGCTCACTAATATAGGATTTAGAAATATATTCACTATCTTCAAAGTGACCTAAAATAAAATCAATATCTTTAATTTTCTCAACACTAATAACGCTTTCTTTGATTTTCTCTAAGAAATGTTGTTTAATCTCATGATTTTTAGGTAGAGCATCAATCCATTCTGGTACATTTACTTTGATATCTAAAACAGGGAATTCATATAGCGCTTTTTTAAGAATTTCCATAATTTCCATTTCATTCATTTTTTCAGCGCTAATAGGCATAACTGGAACATCATAGGCTTCTTCCATTTCTTTAGCAATTCTAACAGTTTCCGTATTTGTTGGATGAACACTATTTAAAATAACGATAAAAGGTTTACCAATTTCTTTTAATTCATTAATAACTTTTGCTTCTGCTTCTACATAATTCATTCTTGGAATTTCACCAAATGATCCATCAGTAGTAACAACAATTCCAATCGTCGCATGATCACGAATCACTTTTTCTGTCCCAATTTCTGCTGCTTCAACAAAAGGAATAGAGTCGGGGAACCATGGCGTTTTTACCATTCTTGGATTTCCTTCCTCATCTTCATACCCTTGTGCTCCTGGAATTACAAATCCAACACAATCAACAAGTTTAATATTGGTTGTAAATTCATCAACATGTACTTCTGCTCCATTAGATGGAACAAATTTCGGCTCTGTTGTCATAATTGTTTTTCCTTGAGCACTTTGTGGTATCTCATCTAAACAATGCTTTTTTTCATATTCATCCGTAATATTGGGTACGACTAAATTTTCGATAAATCGTTTAATAAAAGTCGATTTTCCAGTTCTAACTGCACCTACCACTCCAAGATAAATGCTCCCATTCCCTCTTTTGGCAATTGATTCAAGTAATTCTTTTTTTTCCAAAATTTCACCATCTTTCATCTTTCTAATTAAAAATATGAAAGCATAAATAAAAATAGTACAAAAAGTTATTCTTTACTAAGAATTTAATGTTTGCTATAATTACAAGGAGGATGTGATTATTTTGAAGAAGTTTTTGTTAATATTATTATTGCTATGTGTGGTTGTTTTGCCCAAACAAGTAAATGCTGCTAGTGATACGATTACGGTTTATCTATTTCGAGGAGAGACTTGCCAACATTGTGAAGATGCTCTAGAATATATCAATGATCATCGCAACTTAATTCCTGAAAATGTCGAAATTGTAACTTATGAAGTATGGAACAATGAAGAAAATGCCACCTTAATGGATACAGTCGCAGATCGTTTAGAAGTAGATAAATCCACTAATTACGGAACTCCACTTTTTGTAGTAGGCAGTGAATATATAAAAGGATATGGAACCGGAACATGGGAAGAATTATTTGAATATGCTGAAGAATATGCAAATGAAGGCGGCTATGAAGATGTTGTTGCAAAAACGATAAAAGATGAAAACTTTGAAGTTAAATCTCTCACTTTAGATGATTTATATAGTGAACCAAGCCCGGTCGTAACAATTATTGTTTATTGCGTTTTTGGTGTCATTGTTTTAGGCTTTGTTGCTATGATTGTCTTTTCTAGAAAATAGGCTACTTAATAAGTAGCTTTTTATTTGTAATAATTTATATTTTATGATATGATATAAATCCACTTGAGGTGTTTTATAATGAATTCAAAAGAATATTTATTAAAATGGAAAGAAAGATTTATTGCTTTATCACTTGCTTGCATTCTTCCGCTTACTTGTACTAGCTGTGATTCTAAAAAAAATAAAACCGGAGTAGAGCATAGTAATGTAACGATCGAAGAAACTCAAAATTCTATAAGAAACGAGCAAGAATTAGAACAAAATTCGTGGATGGAAGAAGATACAAAAACACTTTTTGAAGAAGAAAGTACAGTCGAAGAAGAGTCAACAGAAAGTATTGATATTGCAAGTTTTCTAGAAGCAATAACAAAAATTCCTGTCATGTATCATTACGAAGAATATTATATAACTTATGAACAAGTAGAAAAGTTAATTGAATCATCAAACCATGATTTAACATGCTCTAATGTTTACGATTATGATTTAAATACGGCGATCGCAGACTTACTAATAAAAATAGAAAATAATTCCTTAGCATTTTTAGAAAATAATCCAGAGTATGAAAGAGCATTATGGATAAGTGAAAAACCATCTTTGGAAACACAAGAGGAAAATAATATAATTAATCATATAAAAATGAATTTTTCGCTTATATTAGAAAATGCACTACAAAATATTTTTAAAACAGCCACGAATGATATCGCTGAAGATTTATGTATGTTAGAAAATATTGCGATTGTTTTTACGAATAGCCCAGATTTAAGTATATTAGGTTCTTATGATCCCAATCAAAGCGTCTTATTTTTAAATATCGATTCTCTTTGTCATTCTGCCAAGTTAAAAAATAAGGAAAATACGTCCAAAGATACTTTTATCATGACTGAAGAATTTATAAAAGAAATAAAACTAACTCTCACGCATGAATTAAACCATGTAAGACAACAAATGTGTCCTTGTAAAACTTCTCAAAATCCCAAATATAGAGAAATGACTTATCAAGATAATGTTACTTTTTTAATGGAATCTTCTGCTGAATCAGCTTTATATAATTTAGAGCAAGACCCTTATGAAGAAAGCAAAAGCACATTTGATTATACTTATCTTGAAGAAAGAAAAAAAGAAAGCCTTATCATGCTACTAGGACTCATGCATGATAATATAAAGATAGAAGACTATTATAATGCGATTTATGATAGCAGTCTAGAAGAATTTTATCATTATTGTGGAGTTGAAACCGATGAAGAAAAATATACATTACATAAAATTTGGTATGCTCTAGATAGTCTTTGCCTTCGCAATGAATTTGCTTGGGAATTAACCGGAAACACTACCTTTACTATAGGAAAATTAGAAGAGTTAGTTGGTGCTTCTTACCGTGTCGATATTTTTAAACTAATATTACAACATATGATAAATTATACATATGAAAACAATATTTCTGTAGAAGAAAATTTAGCTGTTTTTGATATTGTAAAAAATTTAATAATTGAAGATACTTATATTATACAAAAAGAAGGTACCGCCACGGAAGGATATCATTATATTTATGAAACAGATGTAGTAAATGCCATTGTTGCCTTAGAAGAGCTATATATAAAATTTTTAAGTGACTTTTATCTAATAGAGACGGAAGAGTTAAGAAAAATAGAAGAGGAAAACAGCTGTGTTTTTGATTGTTATCTTCTTGCAACCGGCACAACAAATGGTGATCAAAAAGCCGAAGCTATCCTAGCAAAATATCCCATTTTAAAATATGTTTTAGCTCCTAATTTTGTAAGTGATAATGATTATGATTCTTTTTTAGAGAATAATGGACTTACTTTAACCAGAAACATAGCAGGAAACTACTTTTAATAGTTTCTTTTTTTTGATATAATAGAGAAGTTAGGAAAGGGTGGTTTCATGAAAATCATTTTATTACAAGATGTAAGAAAAGTAGGGAAAAAAGATGAAATACTCGAGGTGAGTGATGGCTATGCCAATAACTATTTGATAAAAAATAAACTAGCAGTTCCCTTAACCAAAAGAAGTAAAGAAGTTCTAGATAGAAGACTAGATGAAGAAAGAGAAGAAGAAGAAAAAAGGGTAGAAGAGTTAAATAAAATAAAACAAGAACTAGAAAATAAAATGATTTCTTTTAAAGTAAAAACAGGCCAAGAAGATAAAGTATTTGGTAAGGTATCCACCAAACAAATCGCCGATAAATTAAAAGAAATGGGATATACAATTGATAAAAAGTGTATTAAGCTTGAAAGTGATCTTGACTCTTTAGGAGTTCATGAAGTCGAAGTAATTCTTCATAAAAGAGTAACATTTAAAATTAGAGTGAATTTGCAAAAGTAAGTAGGTGATTTTTTGTGGCTAATCGTGCAATGCCTTGTGATTTAGAAGCCGAAATGAGTGTTCTCGGAGTCGCTTTTTTAAGTAGTGATGCCCTAGAAAAAATAAATGATGAGGTAACAGAAGATATGTTCTATAATGAAAAAAATAGAACGATTTTTAACGCTATTATTAGTTTATATAAGGAAGGTACACCCGTTGATTTAACAACAATTAAAGCAGAATTAGATAAAAAGAAAGCATTTAATGAAATTGGTGGAATGAATTATTTAACGGAAGTAATTGATTCTGTCGTAACATCTGCCAATTTAGAGTATTATATTAAAATATTAAAAGATGCTGCGATTAGAAGAAATGTAATTAATACAGCAACGGATATTGTTACAAGTGCCTATAATGATGAAAATATTACCAGCATGCTTGATAATGCTGAAAGAAGTATCTTAAATGTCGTAAGAGCAAGAACCTCAACGGAATTTGTTCCTATTCACGAAGTATTACGTCGTGCTCAAGAAAGGTTAGAAGAACTTGCTAAAAACAAAAGTGATATAACAGGAATTAGAACCGGATTCTATGATTTAGACCGTGTTACCGCCGGCCTTCATGGTGGTGAGCTTATTATTCTTGCTGCTCGTCCTGGTATGGGAAAAACTGCTTTTGCCTTAAATATTGCGACCAATGCTGCTTTCTCAACCGATAAAGCAATTGCTATATTTAACCTAGAAATGTCTGCTGAAATGTTAGTAAATAGAATGATTGCTAGCGTCGGAGGAATTGATTCTTATAAATTAAATACCGGTAAACTAGAACATAATGATTGGAAAAGATACAATGAAGCTTTAAGTAAACTTGCTAATACCAATATTTATATTGAAGATAATGCTAGTATAACTGCACCTGAGATTAAAGCAAAATGTCGAAGATTAGCATCGACCCCAAATGGGTTAGGACTAGTAGTCATCGATTATTTACAGTTAGTTACAACCGGTTCTAATCGGGTAGAATCAAGACAAGTGGAAGTATCAGAAATTTCTCGAAGTCTAAAAACAATGGCTTTAGAATTAGATGTTCCTGTCATTGCTTTAGCCCAACTTTCTCGTAGTGTTGATAAAAGAGAAAATAAAGAACCAGCTTTAGTAGACTTAAGAGAATCAGGTTCTTTGGAACAAGATGCCGATTTAGTTTTATTCTTAAACCGCAAAGATTATTATGAAGCAAAAAGTGAAAAAAAAGAAAACATTGTCCCCATTGATGTTATTATTGCGAAACATAGAAAAGGATCAACCGGACTTTATCGCTTACTTTTTGAATTAAATATGAGTAATTTTAAAAATTATTTACATACCGAAAATAACGAAGGAGGAAGTTATGCATAAAAAAAATATAGTCATTACTATTTTAATAACCGCCATATCTGCAACTGTTTTATTACTATCCAATATGACAGATCAATTATTTATAAATGCCAATGAAAAATATCAAGTGTATTTACACGGAGAAATGATTGGTATGATTGATAATGAAGAAGAACTCTATAACTTAATTGATGCAAGTCAAACATCAATTAAAGAAGAATATCATGTCAAAAATGTTTATCCTCCGACGGATCTTAAAATTGTTGCAATTAATACTTATCAAAATACATCAGATAATATTAATGATGTTTATAATACAATAGAAGAAGTGGATGATTTTACTGTAAAAGGATATGTAATTACGATTAAAGGAGAAGATGAAAATATTACAATTAATGTCTTAGATAAAGAAATATTTAATGAAGCATTAATTAATTTTGTTAATTCTTTTCTAGATGAAGGCGTTTATGAAGATTATATTAATAATACTCAAGAAGAAATTGTTGATACTGGTTCAATCATTGAAAATATGTATTTTGAAGAAACGATTACAATAAAAGAAGCGTATATTAGTGTCAACGAAAAAATATATACCGATGTAAATGAATTAACTCAATACCTATTATTTGGCAGTGATCCGGATATGGAATATTATACCGTTGAACTTGGTGATACCATTGAATCAATTGCTAATGAATATGAATTAGGAACAAGCGACTTACTGACAATCAACCCAGAATTAAAAAGCGAAGATGTTATATTAAGAGTAGGAAGTAAATTAAATGTTTCCTACATCAATCCTATTTTAAATTTCGTTTATGATTTACATCGTGTTTCTGTTCAAGAAATTGCTTATGATATTGTGGAAGAAAAAGATGACTCTGAGTATACAAGTTATGAAGAAGTAAAAACTGCTGGTCAAAATGGTGAAGAACTTGTTACCGAACGATTTACCGTTACTAATGGTGTTCAAGCACAAGGTTCTGAAATTATTAGTTCTGAAACCATTAAAGAACCAGTTGATCAAGTAGTAGTTGTTGGAACTAAAAGGCCTTCTAGTGGTCATGGACCAATTTATCCTCCTATATCTACTGGAACTTGGGGTTGGCCAACAGCAAGACCATACGTTATTACTAGTTACTTTACGTATCGTTGGGGAAGCCATCACGACGGACTTGATATTTCTGGTACAGGCCATGGGTCTCCAATTTATGCCATTGGATCTGGAACTGTTGTATATGTTTATAATGGTTGTCCAGCTCGTGGTAGTGGCCTTGGTGATACTTGTGGTGGATCTCTTGGAAATCATGTAATTGTAGATCATGGTAATAATATGTATGTTATTTATGCTCATAATGCCAGCAATACGGTATCGGTTGGACAATCGGTAAGCCGTGGACAAGTAATTGGTTATATGGGAAGTAGTGGTCGAGCAACTGGTACACACTTACACTATTCTGTTTCTTATGGTTATCCTTATGCAAGTGGTTCTTACTTTATCGATCCAATGAGTTTATATTAATGAAAGTATGTGTTTTAGCAAGTGGTTCAGGGGGCAATTCCACTTATATTGAAACAGAAGATTATAAAATATTAATCGATATTGGTAAGAACCGCAAATATATTGTCGAAAAACTAGAAAGCATAGGAACCAAACCAGAAGAAATCAATTATATATTTATCAGCCATTTACATGATGACCATATTTCCGCCCTAAAGACATTTATAAAAAAATATCATCCCACAATTGTCATATCGAAAGAAATGTTTCAAGAATTAGATGATATTCATGATTATGAGCATATCTTAATTTTTGATGAAGAAGTCATCTTACCAGATTTACATGTAAGATGTATTCATTCTAGCCATGATGCAACAGATTCCAGAAATTTCATCTTTGAAAGTAATGGACATTCTGTTGTTTATGTAACCGATACTGGTTATGTCAATCATAAGAATTTTAAATATTTACAAAATAAAGAAATTTACTTATTTGAAAGCAATCATGATATTGAACGCCTCCAACACGGCCCTTATCCAGACTGGCTAAAAAAACGCGTATTATCGGATTATGGCCACTTATCAAATAATGCATGTAGTCTATATTTAACCAAATTAATAGGTGATAAAACCAAGAAAATTTATTTAATGCACTTATCAGAAAAAAATAATACCGAAGAATTAGCATTAAACGAAATTAATCATATTTTTGATACTTATCAAATTGCTTTTCGAGACATTCATTGTGCGAAACCAGATGAGGCAAGTGAAGTGATTGAAGTATGATAAAAATCATTTGTTTAGGAAAATTAAAAGAAAAGTATTTATCTGAATTAGTGCGTGATTATGCTAGTAGAATAAAGAAAAACCACAAACTAGCGCTAATCGAATTAAAAGA
>CALVQH010000052.1 GCA_944358115.1 uncultured Bacilli bacterium | reverse complement strand
AAAATAAAATTATTATGGGATTGTTAAGTATTTTGTTATTAGCATTAAATATTTTACTTTTATATTTATTTATGGATAATAAAAATTCTATCTTTATTACCTTAGGATATTTATTACTAGTATTTATATTATTTAGAATATTACTATTTTTATGTCAAAAACTATTAATTAAACTTAAAGTATTAAAATATCAAGCTGATGATTTTAGTTATTATGATAAGGATGAACAGAATATTAGAAAAAGTGCCAATATTAAATACAAGATAAAAAAAGATCGTGTTTTTTCTGCTATATTATATAATATTATATTTTTTATTTTAGTATTTTTGGTTGTTAAATTTAATAATGATGAAGGAATTATTTCTTGTATATTTGTAGCCGTTCTATTATCTTTACCATCTTTAATTCTAATTACTCACTTAAATGAATGGGATGGTTATGGTAAAATAGGATATGATCCGTCTCATGCTGTATCAACTCCAAAAAGTAAGAAAATTAGAGCTACTACTTGGAATTATGGTAGATACAGTGAGACAACTTATCGGGATGAAGATGGAAAAAAAGTAGGTGAAGCTACATCATTTGATTGGGGACCAGTTAAGAATACTACAATAAAAGATAAAGATGGAAATGAAACAAAAGTAGAACATTGGAAATTTTAATGGAATATTATATTAGAGTATAATCTGAATATAGAAAAGAGGTTTATATGAAAAAAATTATAAGTTTAGTTTTATGTGGCTTTATGTGCTGTATACTTTTAACTGGTTGTGGGGATAAAAATGAAGAAAAGACCGTTTCAGATGACCAAACTGATGTAAATAAAGAAGAAACTGTTGAAGATCAATTAACTTTAGAAAACTTTAGAAAAGTAATGAAAGAACATGGATTAACAGTTATTGATGGAAATTGTAATGAAAATAGTCTTGATTGTACTTATACTGCTACCGATACTAGAGAAAATAGAAGTACCACATATGTATTTACAGTTTATAAAGATGAAGCAACGGCAACTCGATTTTGGAAAAGTAAGCTAAACAGTTTAAGTGATAGTTGGAATATTGTGGTTAAGGATGAAGAAAATAGAAAATTAGAATGTAATTATGGTAAATCGGGTATTAGAACAATTATATCTTATTATGGTAAAACAGCCTCTATTGAAGTAGATAATGATGATTCTGAGAATAAAGATAGTCTAAATTATGTTAAAAATATATTAGCAGAATTTGGATATACCGAAAGTGAAAGTAAAGTGAGTAATGATAATTTAAGCGATGAAATTCAAACAAAAGACTATACAATAAAATACGGAACCTATATAGGAACTGCTGAGAGTGGTGGATATACATTAACTAGTAAAGTTATTATTTCAAAAGAAAATATGCAATTAGAAACTGATACTTGCGAATATGCTGTTAAAGACAATATAATTTATTGTAAAGATGCAGATGCAATACAAATTATAGTTACAGGAGATAATCAATTTACTGATGCATCTAGTATTTATATTTATACATTGGAGGATTAAAAACAATGAAAAAGATTTTAAGTTTAGTTCTATGCGGGGTTATGTGTTGCACGCTTTTGACTGGATGTGGAGATGAAGAAAAAACAAATAAAGAACACAGCAGTTCAAATGATGAAAGTATGGTATCTATAGGTGTAGGGTCATTCGTTGATTATCCAGTAAAATATACGAATGTTGGGGACTCTTTTAATAGCCAAATTACATCTGTCATTAATGAGGATACAGCAGGTTGGAGAGTACTTGCTAAAAATGGTGATGTGATTACTCTAATATCGACTGGAACACCACTTGAATATGCAATGTATTATTCAGAAGAAAATGCTTTAGAGGCAATAGATAATGACTTAAATAATTTATATAAAGTTTTAAGTACTGATTCTACTTATCAAAGTAATGGCTATTCTTATTTTACAAAATCTGGTTTTGAAAATAACACTTTTGATTTAACGACTGTTTTTAATACAGGGTTAGAAGATATAAATAGTATTCATGCTATGAACGGGGAAGAATTATTGAATCTTTATAATGATTTAACTGAAAAGAATCTAACTTTAGATGATTTATATACTACTACCACTTATTTGGGAAATGGCACTTTAGGGCTTAAAGATGGTGATATTGCCCTAGATTTATTAGCAAATGGCAGAGAATACTATATTAATGCTCCAGTAGAAAGAGAAAGTGGAGAATATTATTTGCATTATGTTTCAAGTGGCATGTTAACTTCTACAAGATTTGATGAAAAGCCATTGCGAATTGTATTAAATTTAAAATCAGATGTTAAAGTAGTCGATGGTGATGGCACTTTAGAGAATCCATTTAAGTTAGAACTTTAAATAATAAAAGTGTTGTTTATAGCAAAAAGATGAAATCGTGGTTGATTTCATCTTTTGTTTTAGTTGATTTTGGTAATTGTGAATGATCCAGAATATCTATCGTTTGGTACTAACTCAAAGTCTACATTTGAAGTGTTAATGAAGCGATAAGTTGAACCAGCATTACCGTTAAATATTGCATTACCAGTGATTGTTCCTGTTTCACATAAATTTAATTTATTGTGAGTAGATGAGTGAGCAATTAGGGCATCGCCTGGATAGAATTGGTGTAATTCGATACCTAAAGCATTTGGTTCACAATCATAGTCTTTATTTTTAAGGTTTCTAACGTTAGCCCACCAGTGAACTAGATATTGTCCATCTTGTGGAAGTGTAAATTCACCAGTAGTTGGATCATAAGTAACACCATTGCTCAAGTTCGTGATTCCAAGTCTAATTGGATCTCCACTGGCTACAAATAAGTTAGATTCATCATGTACCATTGCGGCAGCATTGAATGATGGTCCGGAAGGTCCGGTTGCACCAGTAGGACCGGTTGCACCAGTAGGACCGGTAGCCCCAGTAGGTCCGGTTGCGCCAGTAGGACCAGTTGCGCCAGTAGGACCAGTTGCTCCAGTAGGTCCGGTTGCGCCAGTAGGACCAGTTGCTCCAGTAGGTCCGGTTGCCCCAGCAGGACCAGTTGCACCAGTAGGTCCGGTTGCTCCAGTAGGACCAGTTGCCCCAGTAGGGCCAGTTGCACCTCTTGGTCCAGTAGGACCAGTACAGCATGGACCGGTCGGTCCGGTATATCCCATTTCACCTCTAGGTCCTGTTGGTCCAGTTGGACCGGTTTCTCCTCTAGGTCCAGTAGGACCGGTTGGACCGGTACATTTGAAACAACATTTTACAATCTCACAGCAGCAATTTGCATCAGGATTTGTATAAATGGTTTCAGTATTATTTTCGTTCATTTTTACCTCCTTTCAATAGTATGATATGAAGATTTTAAAAGGTTGTATAAACGAATGTCTCTATTATATGTTAAAATTAAAAAAATGTTCTTTTTTCTGGGTTATTTGTCATAATTTTTAGTAGGGGATGTTTATGCGTTTAAGTGATTTACAAGCCAAAATGGTTATTAATATAAAAGATGGTAAACATTTAGGAACAATTATTGATGCTGAAGTTAATGAAACTGGTCAAATTCTTTATTTTACGGTTATGATTCGGCATTTATTTAAAAGATTATTTAAGAGTGAGCCAGAAGTAAATATTACAATTGAGCAAATTGTTAAAATTGGTACAGATGTTATCTTGGTTGATTTGTAATTTTGTGGTATACTTGAAGAGGTGATGCACTTGAATAAGAAAACTTATATTATTGCAGTATTAATATTAATACTAGATCAAGTTAGTAAGAGTTTAATCGAAATCTTTTTTAAACTAAATGAAAGTGTTCCAGTTATTAAAGATTTTTTCTATATTACAGTTGCTCATAATACAGGTGGCGCTTGGAGTATTTTTAGTAATCATAGCTATCTTTTTATTTTAGCTAGTGTAGTGGCAATTGTTTTACTTATTAAGTTTATGTTTGGTTTTCAAAATAATCTTCGTAATAATATTGCTTTTGCTAGTCTTTTTGGAGGAATATTTTCTAATTTAGCAGATCGTATTTTTTTGGGATATGTAAGAGATTTTTTAGATTTTAAAATATTTGGATATGATTATCCAATCTTTAATATAGCAGATGTAGCAATTGTTATTGGAGTTATTTTACTTATTGTAGCAGTTATTAAAGGAGAAGATAAACGTGATAAAAGTAGTAAGTGAAAAGGAAAATGTACGAATTGATAAATATTTAGCAAGTATTTTAGATTATTCAAGAGAATATATTGGAAAATTAATTGATGCAAAACTTGTTTTAGTAAATGGTAGAGAGATTAAGGCTAGTTTTAAAGTTAGTTTAAATGATGAAATTGTGATTCATGATGAGAAATTAAAAGTAGAAGAAGATATATTACCTGTTAAAATGGATCTAGATATTGTGTATGAAGATGAATATTTAATGGTGATTAATAAGCCTAGTGGATTAGTCGTTCATCCAGGGAATGGAAACTATAATAATACTTTAGTCAATGGTCTTATGTATTATACTAAAAATTTAAGTAATCTTGGGGGAGAGGCAAGACCGGGAATTGTTCATAGAATTGATAAAGATACGAGTGGTTTGTTATTAGTTGCTAAAACAAACCAAGTTCATGAATTACTTGCCGATGATTTTAAAAATAAAAGAATTAAAAGAGAATATATTGCTCTTTTAGATGGGGTATTTCCAAATGGAAGTGCTACAATTGATGCCCCAATTGGTAGAGATAAGCTTCATCGTGAGAAGATGGCTGTTATAGAAGAGGGAAAACATGCCGTTACGCATATGAAAGTATTAAAAAGATATGATAAGTATACTTTAGTTAGTTGTATTTTAGAGACTGGGCGGACACATCAAATCCGTGTTCATATGGCATATATTGGCTATCCTATTCATAATGATCCGGTTTATTCAAAAAGAGAAGCAACCAGTTTTGGACAATTTTTACATTCTTATAAAATGAATTTTATTCATCCAATTACAAAAAAAGAAATGGAATTTACATGTCCACTTCCAAAGTATTTTAGGGAATTTTTAGATTGCTTAGAAGGATAAAAATAATTTTAAAATGATACTTAAAATCAAACTCGTGATTAAAAAATAAATAAAAGGAAATATTTTTACTTCATGAAATATTTCTTTTATTTTTAGATTTAAGAAAAAGGCTGAGATAAAAAGCATAATACTAATGATAAAACTGTAAATAAGATCTTCAAAGTAAAAGTAATAAAGTGGTAGGATAATGAGAAAAATAAAATTTAAGATAATATAAAAGAGATTATCATGATTTACATTTTCTTTGTAAATAAAATAATAAGTAACAATGAATATAAGAAGAATAAATGTTAAGTAAAATATCAAACTCATAGAATCCACCTCTTTACTAAATATATGTTTTGTTATAAAATAAAAGTACAGCGAGGTGAATAGTATGCATTTTAATATTATTAATAAAAATGATGAATTAGTTATGTCTTTAGTTCATTATTTTATTACGGAAGAAAACTATACCCCAATTGTTGTCAAGGGTGTGAAAGATGAAATTTGGTTAGAGAATTTAGATGGCCCATATCGAATTATTCGTATTAATTCTAATTATATTCATAATGATGAGCAATATCAATTTGATCTTTTTAAAACTAAAAAAGTGGTAGAACAAATTAAGAAGAAGACATTATCTATGAGTATGAATACTTTAAATATATTTTTAAATCTTGGAGATAATGTTCATATGAAGGAAAATGAAAAAAATATTTCTTCTATTAAATTTACTAATGTTGATGAAATTTTAAAGGATCATAATATTATAAAAGTTTTTCCTCATATGAAAGATAAGTTAATTAAAGATAAGGAAGGTATTGACTTAATTGTTAATGTTACGAATGATATTAATGCTAAAACAGTTGAGGATAATAAAATATTTACAAAGATATTTGAACCTAAGAAAATGGTTGTTACTCCTATATTAATTCTTTTATGTGTAGTTGTTTTTATTGCTATGTATATATGGGGTAATGGTAGTGAGAATACATTAACTTTACTTATGTTTGGAGCGAATAATCGTTATTTAGTACAACAAGGAGAAATTTGGAGACTTGCTAGTTCTATGTTTTTACATATTGGAATTATTCATTTGCTTGTTAATATGTATTCTTTATATATTATTGGTAGACAATTAGAAGGATTCTTAGGAAAAATAAAATATTTAATTGTTTATCTTGGTAGTGGTATTCTTGGTTCCCTTCTTTCTGTAGTTGTACATAGTAGTATTTCAGCGGGAGCAAGTGGGGCTATTTTTGGACTTTTAGGTTCATTACTATATTTTGGGTATCATTATCGTTTATATTTAGGAACAGTATTAAAAACTCAAGTAATTCCAATTATTATCATTAACTTACTCATTGGATTTATGCTTCCGGGAATTGATAATTTTGCACATATTGGGGGATTAGTCGGTGGATATTTACTTACCATGGCTTTGGGTGTTCCCGGTAAATCAAGAAAAAGTGATCGAATTAATGGTACGATTGTTTTGATTTTATTAGTTGCGTTTTTGAGCTATATGTTATTTGGATATTTGAGGTAGGATATGGAAAGATTACAAAAAGTGATTGCAGAATCGGGAATTACTTCTAGAAGAAAAGCGGAAGAACTTATTTTAGCAGGAAAAGTTAGAGTGAATGGTGCAATTGTAAATGAGTTAGGTACTAAAGTAAGTGGTCAAGATATTATAGAAGTTGATGGAGCTATTATAGAGCGAGATGTTGCTAAAAAATATTATCTTTTAAATAAGCCAAGAGGAGTTATCTCTAGCGTAAGTGATGATAAAAAAAGGCCAACAGTTGTTGATTATATTGATACGGATGTGCGAATTTATCCGGTTGGAAGGCTTGATTATGATACAACAGGACTTATTATTCTTACCAATGATGGTGAGCTTGCTAATCTATTAACTCATCCTACTAATCAAGTTCCTAAAACTTATATTGCTAAAATCGAAGGATTTCTAAATAAAGATGAAATTGATCGTTTGAGAAGTGGTGTTCGTATTGATGGTAGAAAAGTACTTGTTGATCATTTTAAAATTAGAGATAAAAATTTGGAAAAAAAGACTTCTTTAGTAGAAGTTACCATTTTTGAAGGAAGAAATCATATTGTAAAGAAACTATTTGAAAGTTTAGGGCATCCGGTGAAGCGTTTATCGAGAATTAAAATTGCTTTTTTAGAAGTCGGTAAATTAAAAAGCGGTGAATATCGGGAGTTAACTATTAAAGAAGTAAAAAAATTGTATAGTCTTAAATAAGAATCAGTTAGTGATTCTTATTTTTTTGTAATAAAAAAAGTGAAGTTTATTCTTCTTCACTTTTACAACCACAATGATTGTCTTTGCTGCATTCACAAGATTCGCAATCACAAGAATCAGCATTCTCTTTATTTTCTGCAGCTTCTGTTTGTTCTTCTTTTTCTTCTATGCTAATGGCACTAGTAGGGCAAGAAGAGATGGCACTTGCTAAATCAGCACTTTCTAAGTTTTCATTATTTGTTGCGTGACTTAATCCTTCGTCATTAAATTCAAAATGTTCAGGATCAATTGATACACATGCTCCACAACCGATGCATGCTTCATCATTTACAATAATTTTTTTCATATCTTTTCTCCTTATCACTTTTATTATATCAAAACTTTTCTAAAATGAAAACAGAAAGCCTTTAAAATATAAAAAAAATATGTTATCATTATATTGAAGGATCGTGGAAGCATGAAAACAAGAATGGAAAAATATTATGATGAAGAAAATAATAATATTGCTTTAAGAGAGCAAAAGAATTTAAAGCTTTATGAAAATATTAATGATTATGAAGTAGATGATTATAAAATTGAGACAAATGCTACAGTTCTTGATAATAATGCGAAAAATATTGATGTTGAAAAAATCAAAAAAATTTTGGATACTAAATATAATAAACAACCGAAAAGAAGAAGTATTGTGGTTGATGAAAGTGATTATGAAGAGCCAAATATTAGTCTTGATGAAACAAGAGAATATGATATTAATGCTATTTTAGAGAGAGCTCGTAGTGAAAAAGAAGTTGATTATGAAAAAGAAAGACTTAAAAAAATTCGGGATACTCAATATGATATTTTAAATAGTTTGGATATTGAAGGAGAAGAGAAAGAAGAAGAGGAAAGCCATGAAAATCATGAACTCATGGATCTTATTAATACGATTACGGCTAAAGAATTAGAAGTAAAAGAAAGTAAAAAAGGAAATGATTTAGATCCACTAGATATTCTTACTGATTTAAAGGGTAGTGATGATACTGTTGTGGTAGATGGTATACATGAGGAAGAGGAAAGTGCCAATGAAACCTCGCCGATTATGTCGTTAGAAGAAGCAGATAAAATTAAGCCGTCTATTATGGAAAATAAAACACAGGATCTTACTAGTACTTTACAATTTACCCAAAGTGATTTTGATGATTTTAATGATCTTAAAAAGGAAGTAAAATCAAGTCGAGCTTTAATTTATATTATTATAGTCATTGTAAGTGTTATTTTAATTGCGGGAATTGTTATCTTTTTAAATAATTTTTTAAATCTTTCTTTATTTTAGTGCATATATTTTAATATGAAAAATGGTTTTAAAAGCACGCGTGTATTTCATGGTAAAGTATTATCAAAAATAATTTTTATGACTATTATTTTTGTTGTTCTTTTTACCATTTTTTTATTATCTAAATTTGTTAAAAACATGGATCGTACTTTAATTGAAATTAGTGAAGATGAAATTACTAGAGTTACTTATCGCTTTATTACGGATGAGCTGAATCATTCTATTTTTAATGAGACGAATTTAGAAGATATTTTAATGATTGAAAAGAATAGTCAAGGAGAAATATTATATGTTGATTTTAATTTAGACCAAGCTTATTTAGTCCTTGATCAAGTGTCTTCTATTCTTACCAATTCGTTTGAAGAGTTAGAAAGTGGTAATGTTTCGGTTGCTTACTTAGATTCTAAGTTATCACATGAACTTGGAAGTATGGTTTTATCTATTCCGATTGGTAATAGCTTTTCGCATCTTTATTTCTATAATTTAGGGCCTAAAATACCAGTTCGCATTAACTTTATTGGCTCTGTTCTTACTAATTTAAAAACCAAAGTAACAGATTATGGGCTTAATAATGCTTTGGTTGAATTGTTTGTTTATATTGATTTTAAAACGCAAATTATGAGTCCTTTTCAAGTAGAAGAAATAACCTTGGAGTATGATGCTGTGATTGCTTCTATGATGATAGAAGGAGAAGTACCATCTTTTTATGGTGGCACGATTGAGAGGGAAAGTAATATTTATACGAAGGATATTAGTTAATTTTTTAAAATAAAAAAACCTAGAGAAATCTAGGTTTATAGTCAATTATGGTAGCGACGGAGGGGATCGAACCCCCGACCTACCGGGTATGAAAAAAAAGCTCTAATTAGTTATATGATGTAAAATATCAAAAAAGCCTTTATTTTTAAGGCTTTTCATTACTTGTAAAATTCGAGTAAGTTTGAATAGATTTGATT
>CALVQH010000051.1 GCA_944358115.1 uncultured Bacilli bacterium | reverse complement strand
TTGTAGAATTTAACTATTTTGTTTTTATTATAAGAGTCTTTCATTAAGATTTAATATTTATCTTAACACAAGAGAAAATTAAATTTTGTCGAACGGTGTCAAATGCCTTGAGAAAGTTTTTTAAATAAAAAAAGGAACTATTCCTCTGTTCTATTAGCACAAATAATTCCTCTATTTTCAATAAATTCATCTGCGGTTATTTTTTCTGTTTGCTCTTTTTTAAATTCTCCATCTTCATAAGTATAGGTATAGTATGCTTCTAATACTTCATCACCATCGGCATTACATACACTTTCGCCATGATAATTAACATCTTCTACTACTCTTGTTGCATACACCGTAATTACATTCTCATCATACCAAATAAATTCTGTATAATCTTTTAATACCATGTCATCATTATCAATTTCTTTTTCCTCTAATACAATATTTCCTGCCGGATCAATCGCATATAAAGTAGTAGTTCTGCCTTGTGATCCATCAGTATATGTAAATACAATCACATCATCAATCACATGAAAATTCAAAAAGATTGGATAATCTAAACTACCATTTTCTTCTATCTTAAGGCCATCTTCAAAGTAGAATTCATGACCATTAATACTAGCTCTTACAGCATCCGGATAACCATTTTCTCTAAAATTAACAAATTCAAATTCTAACGTTTGTTCTTCTCCATTTACCTCTATAACCTTTTTACAATAAGCGGCATTTTCTTCATCACACTCACTTACAGCCAAAGATCCTTCAGGAACTCTTACGCGAATTCCTTCTACTCGTAAATGAGAATCCTTTGCCTGATAACAACTAGCAAAAACTAAAAGAGCAACAAGACACAAAAGAGCAACCCCTATTCCTATTATTTTTCCTTTCCTCATATCTTTCCTCCTTCTAAATTATAATGAAAGTAAATTCTTTTTTCAAGATGATTTACGATTACGCGGATGAGTATTTTGATAAACTTGTTTTAATCGATCCGCCGTCACATGCGTATAAATCTGAGTTGTACTAAGAGATTCATGTCCAAGTAACTCGCCAACACTTCTAATATCTGCTCCTTCATTTAATAAATCTGTTGCAAAAGTATGGCGAATCGTATGGGGTGTAACTCTACTTTTGATATTTTTTTGAAAAGCATAATTCTTGACGATTTTCTCAACACTTCGAGGTGTTAAACTTCCTGTTTTACTAACTAACAAATAATCACTTTCTAACCCATTCAAGATACGTGGCCTTACTTGATTAATATAAGTATCAAACAAATCTGAATCAATTGCTTTATAAAAAACGATTCGCTCTTTGCTTCCTTTACCCATTACTTTTATTTTCTGCTCACTAAACAAAATATCTTGCATCTTAATTTGACAAAGTTCACTTACCCGTAATCCGGTTGCATATAAAAACTCTAAAATAAAAGTATTACGATAATCTAAATCATTTTGTCCTTTATCTTCTTGGAACAAAACTTCACTTTCACTATGATTTAAAAAATTAGGTAACTTCTTTACTACTTTCGGATTACGAATCGCTAAAAAGGGATTTGTTTCTAATACCTTAATCTCTACCAAATATTGATAAAAAGAGCGAACCGCACTTAAATATAAAGAAGAAGTTTTACTTTGATAGCCCTTCTTTACTAAATAAGCTTTATATTGATTTGCTTGCGTAACATGAACATGCAAAAAAGATAGATGTTGTTCTTGTAAAAATTGTTCATACTCTTTTAATGCTTCTTGATAGGTTTTACTAGTTCTTGGTGAATAATGAAGTTCCAAATCCAAATAAGAAGCAAAAGATTCTATATAACTATTCATATAAGTAAAAATACAACTTTCTTTGAGCCAAATAAGGTAAAGAAGCAATACTATTTAAAAATTGTGTAAGACTTTTGCTTCCTTTTATTCGCTCTAATTCTTCTTCCGTTATCTTTTTATGAAAAAAATTAATTACTTTATTCATAAATACTTTATCCGTATATTTTTCTTTCAATAATTCCCACATATCATAATAATAATCTTTCGTAAGTGCTTCTATCTTCCTTGTATTTTTATTTTCATAATAGATAACAATAAGAGGCATCTGTTCATTAACATCTAATAAATTAGCTTCTCTAATCGCCTCCATAATTTCTTTTTTTGTAAATTTCAAAGTAAAAGCATCTAATTCTTCTAAAGAAGTTGTTGTAAAATGATTCGCAATTTTTAAATCTAATAAATTAATTGGAAAATAATTTTTAGGTTTTACTTCAACGGCTAAATAATATTTATTTTCCATTTGTCTCACTCCTATTCAATAAAAGTATAACACTTAAAATCTTTCTTGTAAAACTATATTAACAAATAAATATAAGAACATAAGAATTAACTTACGTTAATTCGCCTAACCTCACGGTTAGTTTTTTTCTGCTATAAATTAATACATCACAGGCCTTATTTCCGAGAGTCGCTCCCGTACTTCTTTTTATTCTATATTTCTATTTTAATCTAATTATTGTAGCTTTTCAATCCCTCATTTAATATATTAATACTCGCATTATAATCCCTTTCTATTTCTAAACCACATTTGCTACATTTAATTCTCTTACTCTTATATCTTTCATTTCCACATCTACTACAAATCTTGGATGATGCATAATAAGACTGACTTGAATAAATATCTTATTTAACCATAAGCACTTATATTTGAGTATTCTTATGATTTCGCTAAATGTAGCATTTGTGATCTCTTTTCTTAATTTTTTGTGGTTGTTTTTCTTTTCTAACATTTTCTTTACTTGTAGATTCTCTGCAATTATAATATCATGATTTTGAATTACGTTACTAATAATTGCTTTTAATCTTGTTAATTCTTTTATTAAATCAAACTTAGTTAAATACTTATTATTTCTTTTTAAATCTAAGCAATAATTATAAACAAATCTTGTACATCCAAATGTTTTATGAATTAATGCTACTTGATCACTAGTTGGATACAAGCGAAATTGATAAGCTTTATGTATTTTCATATTCATGACCACCCCTGACAATAGCATTATACTATAAATACATATGTTCGTCAAGAATAAATTTTAAAAGATTTCTTCTATAATTTTTTAAATTCTGTAAGAAAAAGCCTTGACTTTAAATTCCAGGAATGATATATTGTTAATGCGTATGAATTTGGACCTCTAGCTCAGTTGGTTAGAGCATCCGGCTCATAACCGGGCGGTCGTAGGTTCGAGTCCTACGAGGTCCACCATTTAAAATGCACGTGTGGCGGAATTGGTAGACGCACTAGACTTAGGATCTAGCGGTTAATTCCATGGGGGTTCGAGTCCCTTCACGTGCACCAATAAATAAGCAAATGCCCTATTTATGGGCATTTTTTTATAGCATTTTTTCAAAAATATATGTTTTTTTCATATTTTCATACATTTCAGAGTAAAACAAGAGTAAAAAAATATACTCAAGTTTAAGTGCTTCTTAAAAAATTTGCAAAAGAAAGGAAAATAAGCTATAATAGTCGACAGAAATCGAGGAAAAAAATATGAATCAGCCTTTAATAAAAATATATGCTCTCATCATGTTAGAATGTCGTCTTAGCCTAAAAGAAGCAAGCACTCTTTTTAAAATAGAAGAGCCTTCATTAAAAATTGCTCTAACCGATCCAAGCCTTCCCCCAATAATAACAGAAGCGATTAAATACTTAATCTATTATGAAGCACTAGACACTTATGATGATAAAAATAAAAATTTATTTAAAGCAAAATTGTATTTAGGAAAATTAGATAAAATTCTAAGAGAAAAGAATAAAGAAACTCGAAAAGCTTGGCTAAGCCATTTCATCACTTGCTTAAGTGGTCCAAGTCTAGCCTTTCTTTCATACAAACGATTAGGTGAATTTTATACCCAAGAAGAAAAAGATATGATTTTAAAGTTTCGCTTGAAGTACGCAATTAGCGTTTCAAGTTTTCGCTATTATGAGCATATTGATCCAGCAACCATAAAAAGAATGCAAGCAAGTTTACCAGAAGGTAATTTAAAAAAGCGTTTAAATGCCCTTGATGATTATTTATACACATTATGTAGCAAAAAAAGATAAAAAGGAAGAAAAAAATGGAAAGAATTCAAGAAATAGAAAGAAGTATTATAAAAAAATATCGAAAAGTTATATGGTGTAAATTTACGAAAGCGATTCGTGATTATGAATTAATTCAAAATCAAGATCGAATCATGGTCTGTATAAGTGGTGGTAAAGATTCATTTTTAATGGCTAAATGTTTTCAAGAAATTAAAAAACATGGCAAAGTAAATTTTGATGCCACTTTTGTAGTAATGGATCCGGGTTACACCAAAAAACATTTAAATCAAATTAAAGAAAATGCGAAGCTATTAAACATACCAATTGAAATATTTACGAGTGATATTTTTGCATCAGTCGAAGTAATTGGTCATAAAAGCCCCTGCTATATGTGTGCGAGAATGCGAAGAGGTCATCTTTACAATAAAGCAAAAGAACTAGGATGTAATAAAATTGCTTTAGGTCATCATTTTGATGATGTAATTGAAACCAATTTATTATCAATGTTTTATGGAGCAGAAATTAAAACTATGATGCCCAAACTTCATAGTGAACACTTCCCTGGTCTAGAACTTATTAGACCCATGTATTTAATAAAAGAACATGATATTATCGCTTGGAGTAAATATAATAACTTGTCTTTTCTAAATTGTGCTTGTAAAATGACTCAAGAAAACAAAATAGATGAAGAAAAAAGTAAAAGAAAAGAAATTAAGAAATTAATTGAAGAATTAAGAAAGAAAAATCCTTACATTGACTACAACATTTTTAAAAGTATGGAAAATATCAATCTAAACCAAATACTAGGATATAAAGATGAAAATAAAAAATACTTTTTCTTAGATGATTATGAAGAAAGGAAAAAATAATATGTATGTTAGTGGAAGCCTAAAAGATAAAACAATTAACTTTTATAAAGCAAAAATCAATAGTTTTGATGAACAAGGAATAAATACGTCTCATATGAGTATTGAATATGATGGACATTTAATCTTCCCACCATGGGAACAAACATTAGAGCAAAAGCTAAAAATAAGACAAGAAAAATTAATTAGCACAGAGCAAGAAAAGACAGTATTATTTTCGAAAATGAAGTATTCTTTCCTCAAAAGAGAAATCAATAAAATACTAGCCATGATTCTTTCTACCAACCGAAAACACACCTATGCTCTCTTAGAATGCTTTTATAAATTAATCATGACTTCTGATCACACAAGTGAGATTAAAAATCGTTTAGATGAACTTCGTGATTTAATTAGTTATATAGAAGCAGAAGAATTTAATCAAATAGAAATAGATCTTTTACTAAAACTCTTTCTATCTAAAAAAGAGTGGAATCACACCATGTTAACACAAGCAAAAGAGGAAACATTTCATATTAAAGAAGATGAAATACTAAGTGAATCATTAACTAATTTGATTACTTTTGGAGAATTTGCTTCCCCTACTAGAGTACCCAAAATTGCTAATACCCTAGCAAGTGATATTGAATACTCAAAAATGATTCTACCTCTTTATTTTGCCATACCAGACGAAGTAACTGCTAATAAATTTCTAACATTATGCCGTAAACCAGATTTAGATATCGAGCAAATAAAAAGGAATGCTTCCAAATTAAACATTCCTGAAAATCTACAAAATTTAATTAGATGAGTTAATCTCTTCTAATTTTTTTATTGCTTCATCAAAAGTAGATACATTAATAATAGTAATATCATAACCTTTTTCTTCGGCTACCTTTTTTGCTTCCTCATAATTTTCTTCTGGACACATAAATATTTCAGCATCATTCTTAACTGCCCCAATTAATTTATATTTAACACCACCAATTTCTCCAACATTACCATCAATATCAATGGTTCCGGTTCCCACGATTTTTGCTCCACCAGTAATATCTTCTTCCACTAATTTATTATAAATAGTTAAACTCATCATAAGTCCACCACTAGAACCAGCCTCACTTGCTTTCGAAGTAATTGTCACTTCCGGATCTGTTTCATACTCATAAGTAGTAAGCAAACTAACTCCTATTTTAGCGCCATCACTGGTATCATAAGTAACTGCATAGCACTCTCGTTCTTTTCCATCACGAGACACGATTAAATCTACTTTTTCTCCTACTTCTAAAGCTTCTACAATATTTCTTAAATCTTCTAAAGAATCAATTGCCTCCCCATTTACTTCTAAGATAATATCACCAATTTTCAAATCCGTATCTGCTTCCTCTGCTAAATAGCTAACTTCATTAATTGTATTGGTAATCGTTACCTCTTTCCCAGCAGCCCGGTAAGCATTAATAATGGCAGCATCCATACTCTCTTGCATATAAAGTTTTTCTCGCTCAAGCATTTCATTCATATCTTCTCCTTCAGCTGTAATATCTTCTGCTTTCACGATATCCCAATCAGGAATAACATAAGAAATTAAAAGAAAAGGAATAGAACCGCGAACCATTGAAACATAAGCCATATTAAAAGAACCATCACTATCATATTCACCTTGAACAGTAATTCGATCATTTAAATCAACTGCCCCACCAGGTGTATAAATCGAATAAGGAAGCTCAATCGTAAACAATAAAACAACTGCCAGTAGAATAATTAATTCTTTATAATTCTCTTTAATAAATTCTTTTATTTTTTCATATATTTTAGTAAACAAATTATATCACCTAATAAATTATATCAAATAAAGAGGCAATTATGAAGGAAAAAATAGGAAATTTTACTTTTTGTTTATTCTGTTTTATCTGTATTTTTTTTATTTTCAAAAATAATAAAGAAGTAGCAGCGATAATAATCGAGGCAACAAATCTTTTTTTAACCAAGGTTTTTGTATCCTTATTTCCTATGTTTATAATAAATGACATCTTAATTAATGCCAATGTTCCTTATTATTTCACACGATTATGTAATCGCTTTTTCATAAAAATATTTCACACAAATGGTCTTGGTGCTTATGTATTTTTTATGAGTCTAATAAGTGGCAGCCCCAGTAATGCTTATATTCTAAAAGGATTAGTTGAAGAAGAAAAATTAACAGAAGAAGAAGCAAGTCACCTACTTACCTTTACCTTTTTTTCTAATCCCTTATTTTTAACCATGATGCTTTCTTCCATGTTTTCGATGAAAGAGACAATAAAAATCATTTTAATTCATTATTTAACAAATGTTATCATTGGTATTTTAATACGAAAAAAAGCACCACCAATGAGTACAAACAATCAAAAAGAAAAAATAAAAAAAGCAAATGGTTCCCTAACCAAAAGTATTAACAAAGCAGTTAGTACCCTCCTAATGATTTTAGGGACAATTACATTTTATATGCTAATTACTTATATTTTTACTACCCTTTTAGGAAAAAGTGCCCTCTTAAAAACAGGAATATCTGGCTTTTTAGAAATCACCAATGGTCTTAATAATTTAGCCTTATTAAATATTAGTACCAAATTAAAAGAAATGATTGCCATTGCGATCATTTCCTTCGGCGGACTGAGTATTCATACCCAAATTAAAGCCATATTAGAAGATACTCAAATTCATTATCACTCATTCTTAAAAGGAAGAATTATGCATGCCTGCATCAGCGTAATTTTAATCATGATATTCTAACAAGAAAAAGAAGAAGGATAATGGGTATATTCATTTTTTAATCCTAAATAAGTAAATTGTAAATCATCCATTTTGGTCGTATTAACACCATCAATTAAAACAGGTATAGTAAAAGTAACAAGATAATAATCATTTTCTAACTCTTGATATTGATAAGTAATACATAAATCATAGCTAGCATTACTACTTTTAAGTGCATATACTTCTCCATCATAAGTAATTTGCTCCTTTTCCACAACAAGTTCTTTTTCCTGATCCATTAAAAAAGAAAAATTGATTTGATCCTCATTTTGAGTAATTTGTAAGCCATTTAAATGATTTTCTAAAAAATCACTTTCGATATTTTGAATCAATTCTGTTCTTGCTATTTCATCATCACTCGCATAAGTTGTATCATGATTAATGACTTCAAGTGACATCATCACTCGAAGAAGTAGTAGTAGAACAATAGAAACAAGTACCAAACTAATCAAAAGTTCTAAAATAGTAAATCCTTTTTTACTCATCATGCATCACTCCAATACTAGCAAAATGATAAGTATCTTCTTCTAAAAATTCCCCTACTAACCAATAATCATAATCTTGATCATGAGGCAAAGTAGAAAGATAGGAGTACATTGCATCATTTTCTTGTTCGCCACGATTACCCATAGGTACAAGATAAAATTGCGTAATTCCAAACTCTTCTGTTAAAGTAGAACAACTAGAAGTGGAAAAATCATCACAAGAAAGAAGTCGAATCTCTTTTGTACTCATCTCATTTAAGCCAACCATTTCCAAATATTCTTTGAAATAATACAATTGATAAATATGACTAACATCATCATACAAAATATTTCTTTTACTATTTTGTACTAAACTAGTAAAAGTGCCATATAAAAGCAAAAGTGAAACACTAACAAAGGTAATAACAATAATCGTCTCTAAAAGAGCAAACCCTTTTTTCATAATAAATCGCCTACGCTTTTTTCTTTTTATGTAATCTTTTATAATAGAAAATACCAACAATAAGAACAAAAATAATAATCAAAAGAATTAATACAACATGTGAAAATTGATCAAAAATTCCTAAAATGGATTCCCAATTATCCCCTACTTGAGCACCAATAATTGTTAAAACAGAATTCCAAATAAGAGATCCTAAAATAGTATAAACTAAGAACTTAAGCATAGGCATCTCACTCATACCAGCTGGGATACTAATTAAACTACGAACAATAGGAATAAACCGACAGAAAAAAACCGTTTTATTTCCTTTCGTATCAAACCAATGATCCGCCTTCTCAATGTCACTTTCTTTAAGCCTTAAAACTTTACCAATCTTACCTGAAACAATTTTCTTTAAACGTTCTTTATTTAAAATTTTACCAATATAGTATAGAACAATTGCTCCAAGTAAAGAGCCAAGAGTTGCCGCTAAAATAACACCCACTACATGTAATTTCGTAAATGTTGTCATAAAACCACCAAATAATAAAATAACTTCCGAAGGAATAGGTGGAAAAATATTTTCAACAGCAATTAAGAAAAATACTCCAAAATAGCCAAATTGTTCCATAATAGATAAAACCATTGCTTGCATAAATTAACCTCTTTTCTAAATAAGTATATCATAAATCAGTTACTTCGCAAACAAAAAGATGTTGCTTTAGTGTTAAGTACCAGACTTAAAACGTCAACATCAATTATTTAGGTTTCCCATTGGTTAGTCTTGTATCCTAATGCTTTTTTATTTAGTCGTAACCAAACAATAAGTTTAAAAGGATATTGGGCGCACACCACGCGTGTTATTCACGTTGTTATTGTTGAGGTCGCCAGACGAATTCACACGGAACACGTTAGCATTACTGCCGTTAAAGTTATACGGAGACATAACAACAGTCCCATAAAACAGATTAACCAATCTTATTGTACCAAATTGCCAAGGCAAAGTCTATAATTGTATAAAAAAACTACAAAAAAAGCACATGATATGTTAGTATAT
>CALVQH010000050.1 GCA_944358115.1 uncultured Bacilli bacterium | reverse complement strand
ATAACAAATGGACCTTTAATTTTAAGTTCCATTATCAGAGAGAATTCTTATTTACACAGAATTCCTTACACACTCATCCTAATCGATTAATTTGATCTTTGAAAACAATTAAGATTATGATAATATTATATTATCAAAAAAAGAGACTGACATAATCAATCTCAATCATCTATATACCATAGGTTGGTAACTTTACACAAAATTTTTTACACTCTTAGGTTAGCCTATGCAATTTTCTTTTTTAACTTTCTTATGTTTGCTTGATATTTTAAATTGTATTTTTTTATCATCTTTTTCTTCTTTAACATTTTTTCTTCATTTTTTAATAGGGAATAACGTAGTTTATTAATATATAATAGATATTCATCATCTAAAGATAACTCGGGATATTTATTTAATATAGCTTGTTCTAAATTGTTTAAATAAGCTATATTTGTTGTTGTTATTTCTAATGTTTCATTTAAAGCATCATTTCCTTTTTTTATTTGTTCTAAATTAGGATTAGTAATATTTACGGATTTATGGTGTAATAGGTGGTCTAGTATATTTAGATGGTTATAGGCAAGAATACTTATTGTAAACATGAAAAAGTAACGATTGCGAATAAAAGGAAATAGTAAAAGAGAAGGTAGTTCTAGAGTTTTACTTGCTTTCTTGATTTTTATTTTGATTAATTCTTTTTCAATTTCTTTTTGCTTGGATGCGCTTAAATTTTCCAGATCTTCTGTTTTTTTAATTTGCTCTTTGTTTAAATCAATTTGATGCTCTAACTCTAATTTTTTAAGTTCATTTAATAATCCGGAAATTTCGGTTTCCATAATGTTTTCTTCTAACCAATTTTTTTCTTTTTCGAGGTCATCTGTTTGTTGTTGTTCTAATTGATTTTGAATGTTTTTTAATTTTTGTTCTTTTTCTAAAAGTAATCTTTGATTTTCTGGGTTTTCGCTTTCTTTCTTAGCATTCTCTACTTTCTTTAAAAGATTTTCCACTTTTTCTAGTAATTCATCATAGTTTTTATCTTCTAAATTTTCCTTTTTTACTTCTTTTTCTTGCTGTTTTTTTATTAGTATGATTTCTTGTTCAAGGTGGATTAAATCAATTGGTATCCCTTCCTTTTTTTCCAGCTTTTTCTTTTCTTCTTGTTCCTTCTTTTTTTCTTCTTCTGCTTCTTCTTTTTTATCTTGTTCTTCTATCGAATTATGATTAATATTTTGTTTTTTGCTTTCTATTTTGGTTATTCCTTCGTTTTCTTTGACTGCTTCCTCTTTTCTTTTTTCTTCTTTAGAAATAGCTGGGAAAATAAGGGAAGGAGTGATAAAATCTACTACTTTTGCTTCTTCTTTTTTAAGTTCCTCTGTTTTGATGGGAATATTTATGGGATTTAGGATTGGGCTTTCTTTTATTTGTGGTTCTTCTTTTTTTAGTTCCTCTTTCTTTTCTATTTTGGAAATTAAATGTCTTTCTTCTCTTTTTTCCTTTTCTCTTTCATTTAAAATAGAGGAGGTGTTAGAAAAAATAGAGTTTACAGTTTTTATGGTTTTTTCGTCGCCTGCTATTTGAAAAGAAGGTGTGATAGATACTTCTTTTTTCTTTTCTAATTTTAAAAATTCTTCTCTTATTCGCTCTTCTATTTTTTCTCTTTCTTTTTCTGACGTTATTCTTTTCTTATTTGACCATTCTTTTTCGATGATTGGTAACATGATATCTGTTAGCTCGTCTATTAGGGTATCCTCTTTTTTGGTTAACTCATATCTTTTTTTCCTTAATTCGTTACAATATATATCTATTATTTCTTCTTTTAAATTTTCTTTTGTGAGATAAAAAAGATTATGAGTGTGAGGTAGAAAAGTTTCTGGTAGAGTTTCGGTATTACTTTGACTTTCTTTCTTTTTATGTGGCTTTGTTTCTTCTTTTTTCTTTTCTATTTTTGGATTTTCTTCTTTTTTAAATAAAGAATAAATAAAACCGATGATGATGATTAAGATATATTTTAACCATCTAAAAAGCCACATTATAATATTTTTTAGTTTATTTCGTAGTTCTTGCATATTCATCACGAAATTTATTTTAACATAAATATGGTGAGAAGTAAAACTGCATAAAAAAAGTAAGAGGGTGGTTCTTACTTCAAATTTTATGGCGTCCCCGATTGGAATCGAACCAACGACCTATTGCTTAGGAGGCAATTGCTCTATCCTACTGAGCTACGAGGACATCTAGTAATTAGATTATATTAAAAAAATGAATTTCTTGCAATACTTTTCCTTTGATTCCTTTTCTTTTGTGATTATTTTTTAATTTAATTTTTTAGTTAAAAATGGAGCTTTTGAATTTTCAAAAAATGCAGAACCTTTAAAATTTTTGAAAAAATAATTTTTGATTTGCTGTATTTAAGCCAAAAAGTGACATGCTTACTTTTATAAAAATTAACTTTTTGATTTTTTTAAAAAACACAAACGTCGATTTTGTTAAATATTTGTCAATTGTCGTAAAGCGAACAAAAAAATTTTTCTTGCTCTTTTCCGTATTTACGGGCATCTTAAAAAAATGCTAAAAATTTGTCTAAAAAATGACTTGTTTTTTTATTCTATAATTTATATAATCAAGTTGTAAATCGTAGATGTATAAAGTGGAGGGAAGTTTATGAAAACGGATACGAAGTTAGAATCGTTAAAAGTAATTAAAAGAGATGGAAAAAAAGTTGCTTTTAATGAAGAGAAGATTGCTATTGCGGTTAAAAAAGGATTTGATAGTGCTTTAAATGAAGATTATAATCCAGAAGATAGCAATAAAGTTTTTAATGGTGTAATGGACGCTATTAAGGAAAAATATGCTGGTTTAGAATTTATTAAGATTGAAGATATTCAAGATTTAATTGAATCTAAACTCTCAGAACTTGGCTATGATGATGTTTTAAAATCATTTTCTAGCTATCGGAAGAGAAGAGCAGAATCAAGAGAAGTATTTCAAAAAAGATATCATAAGTTAATGAAGATTATTGAATCACTTTCTTTAAAAACTGCGTTGGAAGATGATAATAAAAGAGATAATGCTAATATTGATGGTAACTCAGCTATGGGTACGATGCTTCAATATGGTAGTAATTTATCTAAAGAATTTGCTAAGTCTTATATGATGGAAGCAAGATTTGCTGAAGCTCATGATAATGGAACTATTCATATTCATGATATGGATTTCTTGCCAATGGGTACAACTACTTGTTGTCAAATTGATTTGTTAGAATTATTTAAAGATGGATTTTCAACAGGTCATGGTTTCCTTCGGTGTCCACAAGATATTATGAGTTATGCTGCTTTAGCTGCTATTGCGATTCAATCAAATCAAAATGATCAACATGGTGGACAAAGTATTCCAGCATTTGATTACTTTTTAGCTCCTGGAGTTTTAAAGACATTTAAAAAGCAGTTTAAACAAATGTTATATGATTATTTTGATTTAACGGGATTTGTTAATCTGATTAAATGGGATCATATTGTAAAAGATATTGATAAATTAAAAACAATTGAGTTTCCAATTAGTGACTTTGAAGAATACTATAAAGATAGTAGTGAAGTAGAAAGAATATTCAGAGTTTCTTATGATAAAGCGCTTGCTAAAACAAACCGGACGACTTATCAAGCAATGGAAGCATTTATTCATAATTTAAATACTATGCATTCGAGAGCAGGAGCACAAGTACCATTTTCATCTATTAACTTTGGTACAGATGTCTCTCCAGAGGGTAGAATGGTTACCAAGAATTATTTACTTGCTGCAGAAGCTGGTTTAGGTAAAGGAGAAACTCCAATTTTCCCAATTTCAATTTTTAAGGTTAAAGAGGGACTTAATTATAATCCAGGAGAACCGAATTATGATTTATTTAAATTATCTTGTAAGGTGTCTGCCAAAAGATTATTCCCTAATTTCTCATTTATTGATTCATCATTTAATTTACCATATTATAAACCGGGTGATTATAAAACTGAGATTGCTTATATGGGATGTAGAACCAGAGTAATGGCAAATCCAGCTGTTCCTGATAATGAAGTTGTTACTGGTCGTGGAAATTTATCATTTACTACGATTAACTTACCAAGACTTGGTATTAAACATGGAATTTTGGATGGTAAAAAAGCGGATATGAAAGGCTTTTATGAAGAACTAGGAAATATTATGGATATGGTTCGTGATCAATTACTTGAGAGATTTGAACTTCAATGTAGTAAAAAAGTTTATAATTTCCCATTCTTGCTTGGTCAAGGAGTATGGATTGATTCGAAGGGGCTAAAACCTAATTCCAGACTTAAACCAGTTTTAAAAAATGGAACACTTACAATTGGTTTTATTGGTCTAGCTGAGTGCTTAAAAGCATTGTGTGGACATCATCATGGTGAAGATGAAAAAGCTCAAAAATTGGGACTTGAAATTATTAAATTCATGAGAGATCGTGTTGATAGTTATGTAGAAGAATACAAACTTAACTTTTCGCTTATTGCTACACCTGCTGAAGGTTTGGCGGGAAGATTTACCAGAATTGATCAATCCATTTATGGCATTATTCCGGGTGTTACAGATAGAGAGTATTACACGAATTCATTCCATGTTCCAGTATACTATAACATTAGTGTAGTTGATAAACTTAAAATTGAAGGTAAGTATCATAAATATACGAATGGAGGACATATTAGTTATATTGAACTTGATGGGGATACAGCTAATAACTTAGAAGCATTTGAAGCTATAGTACGTTTAATGCATGATAATGATATTGGTTATGGTGCTATTAACCATCCAGTTGATCGTGATCCAGTTTGTGGATATACAGGGGTTATTAATGATGTTTGCCCAGGATGTGGTAGACATGAAGCAGAGGGTGTTACGGTTGATAGAGTAAAAAATGCAAGTCTATCTTATTATGGAAATTAGAAAGGAAGGATAAAATATGAAAGATAGTGAAAGAATTGTAGGAGAAGGGGTTAAATTTGATAGAATTAGAAGAATAACTGGTTATTTGGTTGGCACAACTGATAGATTTAATAATGGTAAGAAAGCTGAAGAAAGAGATCGTGTTAAACATTCTGTTAAAGGTATTTTAAGCGATAAGGCAGCATAATGCAAATTCGTTTAGCTAGTGATATCCAGAGAGATTCTATCGTAGATGGAGAAGGTATCAGAGCAGTATTATGGACACAGGGATGTAGCCATCACTGCCCTGGATGCCAAAACCCTTCTACATGGGATTTTAATAAGGGAATGCTTGTTGATATTGAAGATGTGCTACTTGCCTTAGATGAACTAGAAGGACAAGACGGAATTACATTTTCTGGGGGAGACCCTGTTTATCAGTCTCGGGAATGTGCTGTGATTGCTAAATATGCCAAGAGTATTGGTTTAAATGTATGGTGTTATACGGGATTTTTATATGAAGATATGCTAGAGGATAAGACACGAAGGGAATTTCTTAATTATATCGATGTTTTAGTAGATGGGAAGTTTATTCTTGCTGAAAAAAGTCTTTCTTTATATTTTAAGGGCTCTAAAAATCAAAGAATTATTGATGTACCTAAAAGTCTAGCTGAAAATAAAGTTTGTTTAGTAGAAAAGTATAAAGATCCAATTAATTATGAAGCACCAAAAAGAAGAGAAGAACATATTTATATTTAATGTTCTTTTTCTTTTGTCAAATTTAGTATAGCTTTTTCGGCTTTTTAAGAAACTTATCATGATTTGTGTTATACTAAATTAGGTGATGATATGAAATATTATAATCAAGAAATAACAGAAGTTTATCAAAATTTACATACAAGTGAAAATGGATTAAGTGAAGAAGAAGTAAAAGTTAGGTTACAACATGATGGACCTAATATTTTAGAAGAGGGAAAAAAGAAAACAAAACTCAGTATTTTTTTAAAACAATTTCAAAATTTGATGATACTTTTACTTCTTGTGGTAGGTGTTTTATCACTTATTTATGCTATTTTTGGTGATGGTGATTATTTGGATCCGATCGCTATTATAGGTTGTACTTTTGTCAATATTTTAATGGGTTATTTTCAAGAAAGTAAAGCCGAAGATGCCATTTTAAAATTAAAGCAATATACAAGTACGAAAGTAACAGTCAAAAGAGATGGACATCAATTAGAAGTAGATTCAAAAGATTTGGTGGTAGGGGATATCATTGTTTTAGAAGCAGGGGATAAAATACCAGCAGATGCTAGAATTATTGATGCCATGTTTGCTAAAGTAGATGAATCTATTTTAACTGGTGAAAGTGATTATGTTAGTAAAAGTGATGAAGTTTTAGTTGGTAAGAGAAATATTCATGAAATGAGCAATATGGTTTTTGCCGGAACAAATTTAGTTACAGGTAAAATTATTGCTGTTGTAACAAGTGTGGGAATGTCTACTGAAATGGGACGCATTGCTAATTCTTTAAATCAAAATGAGGAACCAATTACTCCTTTACAAGTAAAGGTTAAAAAAATTAGTACTTTTATTTCTGTTTTAGCAGTCTTTTTAGTTATCTTTGTTCTTGTTTTTGGAATTGTAAAAGATTATGATATTTTATCTTTAATTATGCTTTCGATTTCAATGATTGTTGCTAGTGTACCCGAGTCGTTACCAATTGCTATTACCGCCACATTATCGATTGGGGTTAGTGCAATGGCTAAGAAAAAAGCAGTTGTAAGAAATATGGCAGCGATAGAAACTTTGGGAGCAACAGAAGTTATTTGTTCTGATAAGACTGGTACGATTACAACGAATCAAATGGAAGTCATTCGCTTTTTTGTAAATTATGCAGATTATCAACCAGATTATTTTGATTTTGATCAATATCCTTACTTTGTGCGCATTATTGGTTTGTGTAATAATGCTCTTTTAGATGAACATCAAAAATATTATGGAGATGCGGTAGAAGTTGCTGCTGCTAACTTTTTAGCAAAGCACCAAATTTTAAAAGAACATTTAGAAGAAGAAAATCCGAGAATTATGGAGATTCCTTTTGATTCAGAGAGAAAGATGATGAGTTCTATTAATCAAGATAGTCAAGGAAAATATATGTATGTGAAGGGAAGTTTAGATTCTATTTTGAGTAGAAGTTCTTCTGTTTTAATAGATGGTAAAGAAAAAAAGCTTACGAAAGAGGATAAAAATATTTTAGAGGAAAAAGAAAAAGAGTATTCTAATCAAGCTTTAAAAGTATTAGCGTTTGCATATAAAAGACTCGATAAAGATATTAGAAATGATGAAGACTATCAAAAAGAGGAAAATAATTTTGTTTTGGTAGGACTAGTCGGTTTTAAAGATCCAGCCCATACGGATGTAAAAAAGGCGATTGAGACTTGTAAGAATGCTCATATTGATGTTTATATGATTACGGGTGATAATATTGAAACAGGAGTTGCTATTGCTAAAGAGGTTGGAATTATTGATAGTGATAATCAAGGAATAGAACTTACTTCATTTGATCATATTACTGTTGAAGAAATGGAAAAATTAGTACAACAATATCGAGTTTTTGCTAGGGTTACGCCAGAACAGAAATATCAAATTGTAGATGCTTTAAAGAGTGAGGGTAAAGTGGTTGCTATGACTGGTGATGGTGTTAATGATGCGCCTGCAATGAAGCTTGCAAATGTAGCTGTTGGTATGGGGAAAAATGGCACAGATGTAACTAAAAATGTAGCAGATATTTTGCTTTTAGATGATTCTTTTTCGACGATTGTTACGGCTGTTGATGAAGGAAGAAGAATTTATGATAATGTGATTAGTAATGTCGTTTATAATTTATCTAGTAATTTTACGGAAATTATCATTATTATTATTGGAATGTTTTTAGCCCAAAATATTATTTTGCCACTTCATGTTTTGTATATTGATTTGGTTGCCGATACTATTCCTTCCATTATGCTTGCTTTTGAGGGTGCATCCAAAAATAATATGAAAAGGAAACCAAATGGACTTAATAAGCCAATTTTTACACCATATTTTATATCATTTTTAATTACTTCGGTTATTGTTGAGGCCGGAATATCGATGATTGTTTATGCGCTCTTTGTTGGAGAGTCAGTAGAACTTGCTCAAACACTTGCTTTGCTTAGTATTGTTGTTAATGAATTTATTTTTGCTTATAATTGTCGTAGTTTAAAAGAACAAATTAAAGACCGCGGTTTCTTTTCTAATCGTTATTTAAATATTGGAATCGCTATTTTACTTGGTGTTCAATTGCTTGTATTTCTAACACCAATTGGAACTATATTTTCTTTAACTGCTATTTCCTTTGGTGAGTTTCTTTTTGTTATTATTATGAATATTTTTAGCTTTGCTATTATCGAGTTATTAAAACCACTTTTAAATAGATGCTTTAAAGATTAGTTGAAAAAGTCCGGTTATAACTGGAAATTTTGTAAATGATGAGGATTATTTTATGATTAGAATGTATAAAAATCTCCCTAACAGTATACGAAGAAACACTTAATGATTTTAAAAGAGAAGATATAGAGGAGTTATTTCATTTAAAAAAATCACGTGCTTCTAAAATTATTTCTCTTATGCTTACAAGTGATTTGATTGAACCAACAGGTCCGACAAGATACAAATTTAAAAAATAATAATATATTCTTTTCTTTTTCATATATTTAACTGGAGGATTTAAATATATGAATCAAATAGATTTAAAGTTTGCACTACTACTTAATGAAATAAGAAGTTTAAGTGAGAATGAATTATATCATCAGATGCGTTTATCTTTTGAACAAGTTTTAGAAACTACTAGAAATAATATGATCAAATTTTTTAATCAATTTCTTTATTGGGGTAGTATTGATATAGATAGTAACAATTATGAAGAAATTGAATGGAAAGCAAAAGAGTTAAAAGAGCATATTGATGATTTTGAAGAACTTTATTTAAATTTAGAAGATTATCGCTCTAAAAAATTACTTTATGCAATCCTTAATAATTGGGTACATTATGATTTTGGTACACTTAGTGAAGTGATAGAAAAATGTTATGATGATTATTTCGATTTAGATTTGATACCAGCATGTAATGAAGAAGTGTTTGTTGATTTAGGAGCTTATACTGGTGATTCTACCATTTCTTTTTTAAGAAATTATGGGGATTCTTATCAGAAGATTTATGCTTATGAAATTACACCGGAAACATATCAAGTATTAGTATCAAATTTATGTGATTATCCGAATGTTGTTTGTTATTTAAAAGGGGTTGGTGATCAAAAGGGTGCTATATCGGTTGTAAATAGTAAAGTTGATGCATCTGCAAATACAGTTTTAATTTCTACAGATGGAATGATTCCAATGGTGACATTAGATGAGGATATAGGAGAAAAAATTACCATGATTAAAGCAGATATTGAAGGAATGGAACAAGAAGCTTTAAGGGGTGCTATTCATCACATTAAGAATGATCATCCTAAATTATTAATTTCGGTTTATCATCAAAATGAGGATTTGTGGAAAATACCAAAAATGATTAAAGAGATGGATCCTACTTATAAATTTTATTTAAGGTATCATGGTGGCAATGTTTATCCTACTGAGATTACTTTAATTGCAATATAACAAAACTGTAATTCTTTTTACAGTTTTTGTTTGCTATAATGTAAAGAAAGTTATGGCATTTTTGATTTATAAAAAATGTTATAACTGTATTGTACCTAATTGTTAAGGCAA
>CALVQH010000049.1 GCA_944358115.1 uncultured Bacilli bacterium | reverse complement strand
CGTAGCACCTTTAGAACAATAATTTATAAATATCTACATACTCAAAGATTAATAGCCTTTTTCGATTGCTAACTTATTATTTAAAGTTTAACAAGCATTTTCTTAAAATCTTCATTAAATTTTTTTCTTCTAAATTTTTTTCATTAAAAAATGACTTCTTTCAAATTTAAGAATATATTTCTATTCTACATCCTTTTTCTAACTTTTCGAAGCCATTTCAAATCAATTTGGTGCCCAAGGCCGGACTTGAACCGGCACGGGTTTTAACACCCGCAGGATTTTAAGTCCTGTGCGTCTACCTATTCCGCCACTTGGGCAGGCACTTGTCTTAATGAATAAGACTTCTTAAGTATAATATGTTTTTACTTCTTTTTCAAGTACTTTTTGCAAAAAATATATAATTTTTAAGAAATATTTTAAAAAAATCAACATATCATATGAAATAGATACAAAAAATTAGAGAAATATGGTTGACATGATAAAATATCTTTGTTATAATTGCTGTGTTGACCGGAAAAATAAATGGAGGAATACCCAAGTCTGGTTGAAGGGACCGGTCTTGAAAACCGGGAGGTCGAGCAATCGGCGCAGGGGTTCGAATCCCTTTTCCTCCGCCACTTAATTTTACATCGCGGGATGGAGCAGTCTGGTAGCTCGTCGGGCTCATAACCCGAAGGTCGTTGGTTCAAATCCTTCTCCCGCAACCAATGTGGTTCGTTAGTCTAGAGGCCTATGACGTCTGCCTGTCACGCAGAAGATCACGGGTTCGAATCCCGTACGAACCGCCATTTTTTTGGCATCATAGCTCAGTCGGTAGAGCAGAGGACTGAAAATCCTTGTGTCGCTGGTTCAATTCCCGCTGGTGCCACCAGAAATGATACTTAAAAACCTAGATATTCTAGGTTTTTTTCTTTTTTATAAAAAGTGCTTAAAATTGATATCTATATTTCTTTAAATATGTTAAAATAAATACAAGATTTCTTTAAATATGTTAAAATAAATACAAGGAGTATAGCTTATGAAAAACTTTAAATTAAAAGATAAGGAAGAATTAGTAAAAATAATAGAAAATATTAAAGTTCAAGCAAACGAGAATCAATTTATATTAACTTTATTTTTAACTACAACAAGATTAGTTTTATTAAAAGATGTAAATAAAGAATTAGATTTTAATACTTTTTTAGCATCAAGACTAGTAGACATACCTAAAGATTTAGAAGTTGTATTTGACTTAAACTTAGAGAAAATAAATACCACAAAATATATAAAAGGAAAAAATATAATAACATTTAAAAATAATGATAATCAGTTATTATTATATTGTGAAAATATCACGAAATTAATAGGAGGGTAATATGTCAAAAATAGTAAATGAATTAAAAAGAGAATATAAAAAAACAAAGAAAAGCAGTTTATTAGTGTATTTTATCTTACGCTTTTTAGTTATCGTATGTTTAATTAGACAAATTATTTTAGGAAATATCGATAGTGCTCTATTATGTATATTATCCTTATTTTTACTCATTTTACCAATTATCATTCAAAGAAAATTTAAAATAACTTTACCAAATACTTTAGAAGCAATCATCTATATTTTTATTTTTGCCGCTGAAATACTAGGTGAAATATATAATTTCTACGGTCATATTGGCAATTGGGATACCATGCTCCATACCTTAAATGGCTTTTTATGTGCTGCAATAGGCTTATCCTTAATTGACCTGTTAAATAATAATAGTAAAAGTATAAAATTATCACCACTTTATGTAGCACTAGCTTCTTTTTGCTTTAGCATGACTATTGGTGTATGTTGGGAATTTGGTGAATATGCAGTTGATAAAATACTTTTATTAGATAGTCAAAAAGATACCATTGTTAGTACAATTTCTTCTGTTGAATTAAATCCCGATAAGAAAAATAAAACAGTTGTTATAAAAGATATTGATCACACCGTATTATATGATAAAAGTGGACAAGAATTAGCGACCATTGAAGGCGGATATTTGGATATTGGCCTTAATGACACCATGGAAGACTTATTTGTTAATTTTATTGGCGCTACCACATATTCGATTTTGGGATATTTTTATATTAAAAATCGCAATAAATATAAATTAGCAAGTAAATTTATTATAACCAAAGAAAAATAAAATAGGGCGTTTGCATAAAAAAATGGCCTTGCTCTAACTTTATAGTTCGCAGCTATTTACATCTAATTGAAGAATTTGCTCTTGATATTTAAACAAAATCATTTTATTAATAACTAAACAAAGAAATTTAATTAGCATATTTTTAGCAGATACGATAAATCCTAAATATTTAAAAAGAACTTTAGTGTCATAAAAAGACAAAATAAGCGTACTCTTTACTAGAGGTGTTTAGTTTTGAAAAAAATATTAATTGTGTTTCTTGCTTTTTCATTTTTAATTCCCATAGTAAATGCCGAAGGGGATTCACTTAATTTAAGTAGTGAAAGTGCAATTTTAATGGATGCTGAAAGTGGTAAAATATTATATGAAAAAAACATAGATGAAAAATTACCAATGGCTAGTATGACTAAAATTATGAGCATGCTTCTTATTATGGAACAAATCGATAATGGTAGTTTATCTTACGATGATAAAGTATTAATTAGCGAAAATGCAAGTGGCATGGGTGGATCTCAAGTTTTCTTACAAGCAGGGGAAGAATATACGGTAAATGATTTATTAAAGTGTATCGCCGTTTCGAGTGCCAATGATGCGGTTGTTGCTATGGCTGAAAAAATAAGTGGAAGTGTTGATGCTTTTGTAAGTTTAATGAATGAAAAAGCTGAAGAATTAGGACTTAAAAACACGCATTTTGCTAATCCGCATGGACTAGATGATGAAAATCATCATTCAACAGCTTACGATATGGCGGTAATGGCAAGAGAATTATTGAAACATGAAGATATTTTAAAATACACATCAATTTATGAAGATTATTTAACAAAACCAGATGGCTCATCTATTTGGCTCGTAAATACCAATCGCTTAGTAAGATTTTATGATGGTGTTGATGGCCTAAAAACAGGCTATACAACAGAAGCAGGATACTGTCTTACTGCAACAGCTAAGAGGCAGGACTTGCGTCTAATTAGTGTTGTCATGAAATCTCCAAGTGCCGAAGAGCGGAGTAGTGATACTTCAACCCTTTTATCTTATGGTTTTAATTCTTTTAAAAGTAATGTAATTTATAGTAAAGAAGATTCTTTAGGTAAATTAGCGGTAGAAAAAGGAAAAGTAAAAGAAGTAGATGTTTATTTAAAAGAAGATGCAACCGAAATACTAAGTGTTACGGAAAAACCAACGAATTATACATTCAATATAAAAGTAGATAAAATAATCGCTCCCGTAAAAAGTGGAACGATAATTGGAACCGCAGAAATCATTGATAATGAAGGAAATATCATCGATGAAGTAGAAGTAATTGTAAAAGAAGACATCAAGAAAGCAGGATTTTTTGATTATTTAAAACAAAGCTTTAGATTTATCACAAGTGGAATATAGTCAAGGTTATCTTGACTTTTTCCTTTTAAAAAACTATAATGGAAATATGCAAGGATGGCGGAATCGGTAGACGCGCTACTTTGAGGGGGTAGTGAATTTTCATTCGTGGGAGTTCAAATCTCCTTCCTTGCACCAAATTGGAAATCAATCCCGTTTTTCGGGATTTTTTCTTACATTAAAGTATGATAAAATGAAATAAAAGAGAAAATGTTAACTTTGGTTGCGTACTTTCCAAGCCTAATTGGTAGAGTGCAACCGAGTATTTCTGTTAAAATGTTTGACGAGGTGAGAAAATTGAATATAGGTGAAAAAATTTATCAATTAAGAAAAAAGAAAAATTTAAGTCAAGAAGATTTAGCAAGTATTCTAAATGTTTCAAGACAAACTATTAGTAAATGGGAAACGGGGGATTCAACTCCTGATTTGGATAAAATCGTTCCCTTATGTAACTTCTTTGAAATATCAACCGATGAATTCTTAAAAGGACGTGATGTTGTCTATGAAAGAAAACTTTCTAAGGAAAAAAGCAAAAACAAAGCATTAACATTTTCTTTATGTTTGATCATTTTTGCAATTATGATAATCCTTACCATGCTATTAGATGAATTAGAAGTTAGTGAAGGTATTATTGGCTCTATTATTATGTTTGGAATCGCTTTAATAGGTGTATTACTTATTTATTATTTTGTATCAACCCCAAAAGAAAAGAAACAAGATAAAAAGGAAAAAATAATGAATAAGATTATCTTCTTATTAACTGCCATTTTCTATTTTGCCATTAGCTTTATTTGGAACTCTTGGGCTTATACTTGGATTATATGGATAATCGGAATACTTGTTATGCAAGTAGTAAAATTAATAAGAATGTTAGGAGGAAAACAAGATGAAGAAAAATAAAAAATGGATTATTTCCGGTATCATCATATTAATTCTTGTGATATTTTCTTTAACAGGATTTATGATTTATGGAATGATCAAAGGTGGAACTTTTTCATTTCTAGAAAAAACGGTTAGTTTATATGAAAATTCATTTTCTAATATTACTGAGATTAACATTGATGTTACAAGTTATGATGTAGAACTAAAAGAAAGTAGTAGCAAAGAAATAACAGTTGAAATTACAGGTAGCGAAAAAAATAAAGATAAAATCAAAGTAGAAAATTCATCATCTAAGTTAAATATCACCCAAGAGGGAAGTTCGATTTGTTTTGGTTTATGTCTTTATCAAGATAAAATAACTATTTATATGCCTGAAGATATCACGATAAATCATGATTCATCATCGGGAACATTTACTTCAGAAATGAATTTAACTAAAGGTAATATTCATACCACAAGTGGTGATATTTTATTAAATAATATTGAAGAAGGAAATTTACAATCAACAAGTGGAAATATTAAAGTTGCAGATAGTACTTCTTTAAATATCCAATCAACAAGCGGTGATATTAAATTAGGCACCATTGCTAATTTAATTGGTAGTGCAACAAGTGGTAATATCATAATAGATGAAATAACAAGTCAACTTGATATAGTAACCACAAGTGGAGACATTAGTATTAATGAGTTAAATATTAAGGAAGATTCTAGTATATCTGCTAGAAGTGGAAATGTAAATGTCAAATTAGGAGCAGAAGTTTTCATTGATGCTACAACTAGAAGTGGTGATATTGATATTCATAATGCCAACCAAAATCCAACTTTAAAAATAACCACTACAAGTGGCGATATTAAGGCAAAATAACAAAATTGTAATATGAGAATAATTGAAGAAAAAAAGAATATATGATACAATAATTTTGTGATTGGAGTAGTAGTATGTTTAACAGAAGTAAATTAAAAAGGCAAGGAAAAAGTGCTTTTTATCGAAACTGGAAATCTTGCATTCTGATTTGTTTTATCTACACCATATTAGTAGGTGGGACAGTTATTAGTTTTCACAAAGAGTTAGATTTAGATTATCGTGATAACATCAAAAATATAAACATCAATAATATGAATGCCAATAGTAACTCTGATATTGTAAATGAGTTTTTACAAGGAGTAAGTGGCGAAGAAAAAAGGGAAGAACCAGAATTTCTTACAAGTGCTACCAATGGAGTATTTGCAACTCTGGTAAATAATGTATCTCGTTCTGGCTCTTATCTTTTTGGCTTTTTAAATGCCATTAATCAAATGCTTTTTAAAGATCGCATATGGGCAAGTGTAATTATTATCATTGGGGCCGTTATATCTTTATTTTACTGGATTTTTGTAAGTAAAGTACTAGAAGTAGGTCAAGCTAGATTTTTCTTAGAAAATAAAAGGTTTACCAAAACCAAAGCCAATAAATTACTGCTTCCCTATAGACTAGGAAAAACTACCCATACAGCATACACGATGTTTATCAAAAATATATATACAATTTTATGGAGTTTTACAATTATTGGTGGCTTTATTAAGCATTATTCTTATTGCTTAGTTCCATATATTCTAGCAGAAAACCCTAATATGAAAACCAAAGAAGTATTAAAATTATCTCGGGATATGATGAATGGCTATAAATGGGAAATGTTTAAATTAGATTTATCTTTTATTGGCTATTATTTACTCGGCCTAATTACATTTAATATTTCTAATCTAGTCTTTACAACTCCTTATATTAATAGTACGAAAGCAGAGACTTACATGTTAATTAGGGAAATATCCAAAACACGTGGCATAGAAAATGTCGAATTATTAAAAGATAATCAATTAGAAGGAAAAGTTGTATTAGAAGAATATCCAATTTATGAATATATGTTAAAACAGGCGAAAGAACATCGTTGGTTACGATTGAATTATAATCGTAAGTATTCCATAACAGATATTATATTAATTTTCTTTATTGTTGCTGTATTTGGTTATCTATTTGAAGTATTACTACACTTATTCCAATATGGAAACTTTGTAAAAAGAGGTACCCTACAAGGGCCTTGGTTACCAATTTGGGGAGCAGGAGGCATTGCGATGCTCATTCTCTTAAAACCATTCCGTAAAAACCCATTTATCTACTTTGTGTTATCAATGCTTGTATGTGGCATAATTGAATATGGAACAAGTGTCTATTTAGAATTAGTTCATCATATGTCATGGTGGGATTATCATGGTTTCTTCCTAAATATTAATGGTCGAGTTTGTTTAGAAGGATTAATGCTATTTGCAGTCGGAGGACTCGTTGTTACCTATGTCGCGGCCCCGATCATTGCAAATTTACTAGATAAAGTTAGCAAAAAATGGAAAGTAATTTTATGTATTGCCCTAGTAAGTTTAATGGCCTTTGACTTCTACTATTCTGGAAAGCACCCTAACACAGGGGAGGGAGTAACCCAGGAAATTACTGATTCTAAATTAGAAGAATATATTAAAAGCAAGAGTGATTAAAGCTCTTGCTATTTTTTGCTTAAAATGCTTTTAGGATAAGGTTTCCTCTCATCTGTTAATCCTAAAAGATAATCAATACTAGTATTATAAAATAAAGCTAATTTTACTAAATGATAGATTGGAATTACTCTAACTCCAGTTTCATATCTAGAGTACTGAACTTGTGTAATATTTAGAATTTTAGCAATATCTTTTTGTAATAAATCTTTATCTTCTCTAATTTCTTTTAATCTTTCAATATTCATAGTTCTTAACCTCTTATTTATTTTTACACAACCAGAAAATATTTGCTTGACTATATAACTAAATGGTTATACAATATTAATATAACCAACTAGTTATAAAAAATAAATGAAGGTATACTTCATGAAAGGGTGTTAATATGAAGTTTGAGGTACTAAAACAAAGCCATTTAAAGAAGAATATTATCATAGGAGTAGTAGCAGTACTAATTATTAGTGCATTAATACTAAACTTTACGAGAGCTAAATATAAAGTAACAGAGTCTATACCTTTAGTAAATGGAACAATTAATTATAGTTTAGCAGATTTGAATATTGTTGCTTTGTACATTGATGGAGTTGAAGCAGAAGAACTAGATAGTACAAAGAGTTATACATTAGATACAACTCAAAGTACATGTACTTATAAAGACGGGAGTACCATTGATAATTTAACATTAAGTTATGATAGTAGTACAAAATCTTTTTCTATAAGTCCTTATACAACAAGAGGAACGAAATGTACTTTATATTTTAGAGAAATAAAAACTCCAACTAATGTTTTGGAACTAATTGCAAGTAAGAACATAGTGACCAGAGCTGATTTTAGCACTATTTTAACAGAAGATACGACTGGGGTAATATATCAAGCAGAAGATGATTTTGGAACTACTTATTACTTTGCAGGAGCACCAACAGATAATTGGGTATATTTTGGAGGATTTTATTGGCGCATCGTTAGAATTAATGGCAATAATTCAATTAGACTAATATATCAAGGCAAAACGGGAGAAGAAACTTATATTTCAAGGGGATATTATAATGATACTTTTTATAATAATATGTATGTGGGGTACATGTATACAAGTGGAAGTGCACACGGAATAGATAACGATAGTGCCGCTAAAAAAACTTTAGATACTTGGTATAGCAATAATATGTTAAGTTATGCGGATAAAATTGATACAGAAGCGGGATTTTGTAACGATAGAACAACTTATAGTGGTTCTGGAATTAATAGTGTAGATACACATTATAGTGGATATAGTAGATTATATTTAAATAAAGCTCCAAGTTTTAAATGTACTAATCAAAGCGATTTGTTTACTACTGCAAGTAGTAGTAAAGGAAATCATGCATTAATATATCCAATTGGACTTATTACCGCTGATGAAATAAGCTATGCAGGGGGACTTTTTCAAACTTCAAATACAGAATATTATTTATATTCAAGCACATATTATTGGACGATGACTCCACATAGTTATAATAATGATATTGGAGAAGCAATGATATTTTTTGGTGGACCATCTTTAAATTATTATTTTGCAGGAAGTAGTTTGGAAAATAATTTTGGTGTTCGTCCTGTCATTAATTTAAAAGCTGATGTGACCATTTCTTCAGGTGATGGTACCATGAACAATCCCTATGTTGTAAATTAAGTGTAAATTGTAGTTATCTTTTTAATAAGATAACTACTTTTTATATTTTAGTTTTGATAAAATAAAGATAGGGTGTTAGTATGAAAAATAAAAAAGGATTTACATTAATTGAACTTTTATGTGTGATTGCCATTCTTGCCGTTGTAACAACAATTGCTAGTGCAAGTGTAATTAACTTATCTAACTCTTCAAAAGAGAATCTTTATTGTGCCAAATTAGAACTAATTAAAAGTGCTGCAAAAACATATGCATCAGGATATGTTTACGAATTAAATAACAGTACTACTTATTATGAAGGCTATAAAAGTCTAACGATAACAGTAAATGATTTAGTGAAAAGTGGAAATCTTTCTCCCGATAAAGAAGATACCGTCTTAAATCCAATGAATAATGAATCTTTAAATGATGTTCCCATTATTTTATATTTAAAGAATAATCAAGTATATGTTTATATGAATGATAATAATGTTTGTTAAAAAAAGTATTATGTGATAAAATAGAAGCCTAAAAAGGAGGTTTTTTCTCATGAGAAAATGTGTTTGTTTAATTGGAAAACCCAATGTAGGAAAATCAACAATCTTTAACAAATTAATTAAAGAAAAAAAATCTATTATTATGGATGAACCGGGCATAACAAGAGATAGAATTTATGGAGTAGTTGAGTTTAATGACAAAAAGTTCTCTTTAATTGATACAGGAGGATTAATCAATACCAGCGAAGACTTTAATAAAGAAATAAAAATGCAAGCAGAACTTGCTATAGATGCATCAGATCTTATTTTATTTGTTGTAGACGGAAAATTTGGCTTAGATGCAACTGATTTTTATATTAAAGATTTACTTAGAAGAACCAAAAAGGAAGTAATTGTTTTAGTAAATAAGATGGATAATAAAGAACGCCTAGAAAATATTTATGAATTTTATGAACTTGGGTTTGATAAAGTAATTCCAGTAAGTGGTGAACATAATATTGGCTTTAGGGAAGTTTTAGAAGAAATTACCAAAGATATAAATAGTAATGATACCGAAGAAAATCATATTCCTAGGTTTTGTATCATTGGTAGACCAAATGTTGGAAAAAGTAGTTTAGTAAATGCCATTTTAAATGAAGAACGCGCCATTGTTAGTAGTGTAGCTGGTACTACCCGGGATGCTCTTGATACCAAATTTACTTATGATAAAAAAGAATATATTATTGTGGATACGGCTGGTCTACGTAAAAAGGGTAGAATTTATGAAAATGTCGAAAAATATAGCTATTTAAGAAGTATTAGAGCCATTGAAGAATCGGATGTTTGTGTCGTAGTAATTAATGCGGAAGAAGGCATATTAGAACATGATAAACATATATTGGGATATGCGATAGATGCAGGAAAAGGAATTGTTCTAGCAGTCAACAAATGGGATAAGGTAAGCGATCCTGATAGTAGCATAAAGACATGGAAAAAGAAAATTACTAATGAATTTCAGTTTGCCCCTTATGTTAAAGTAGTTTTTTTATCTGCTTTAACGAAAAAAAGAATTCACACATTAATGCCGGAAATCATAAGCGCTTATGAAAATAATCATAAAGAAATTAAGACTAGTTTACTAAATAATGTAATTATGGATGCAGTAAGTTTTAAAATACCACCATCATATAAAGGCAAAAGATTAAAAATCTATTTTGTAAGTGAAACAGGTGTAAATCCTCCTAAATTTACTTTCCAAGTAAATAACAAAGGATTACTTCATTTCAGTTATGAAAGATA
>CALVQH010000048.1 GCA_944358115.1 uncultured Bacilli bacterium | reverse complement strand
TTTAACAACAAAAATAACTCAACTATCAGAGTCATTTCTACTAAAAATTGGTTTCACATCATTTACAAATGTTCATTACGCTTTTTTATGTCAAATTTTGTCTAAATATTCATAAGTAGTAATACAGCAAAGATTAATAAAACCATAACACCTAAACCGGTTGTGATAAGCATGCTCATAGTTTTTCCTTCCATCTTATCAAGACGGTTCTTATATTTAGTTTCTCTTGCTTTTTGTTGTAAATTTGAAATAGTCTTTGAAAATGCTAGTAATTGCTCTTGTTTACGCTCTTGTCTACCTAAACTTAACCGATAAAGTAAACGCATCATTCTCATCGAATCTCTAACCGGATATTGTCTAGCAAATTCCATATATGGTTCAATCGTATCATCACCAGCATTAATTGCACTAATAAGTTCTTTTAAACCATCCTTAAAAATCTCTGGGGCATCCTCTAAAGATTTACCAATCGCTACCGGTACCGTATAGTGTTGAATTAAAATTTCCAACCCCTTCAAATAATATGGAAGCATAGTATCAATCTCATGTAAATGTCTTTTATAATAATTCTTTAAATTAATATAATCTAATTTAAAGAAAACAAATCCTACAACAACACAAACTAAAGCATAGACATAAGACATATTAGAGATAAGTAAACAAAATACTAATACCGTAACAATTAAAGTATTTCGAATTCGTTTATTAAAGAGTAAATCAGGATTAACAGAATCTCCATATTTTGCTTTTACATAAAAATCCCAATCACTCTCTTTAAGTCTTCTTAAATACATTTCATTATCAGCTACTAATTTATTAATACTAATTTTACCGCTATAAGTAAGTACGAAGAAAATAATAACGGCTAAGATTGCTATTTCTATCTGCATATTACTCTACCCCCACATTATCATTATAATATTTTTCACCACTAAGGAGGAAATAACAATTGATGATAATAATTGCGTGTAAAACAATATGAACATACCATAAATCAAGCAGCTGTAAATAACTTTCTTTTCCTAGTAATACTTGCATAACTAATACTAATAAAAATAGTACCATAGCAAAAGTAATAAATTTTGTGTGGAATTGTTTACGATCCATTTGATCCCGATAAACACCTTCAACTAAAGCATCAATATCCATACTCATATTTTCAAGTGCTTCACCTGAATCTTTTGCACCTTCTTTAGTAATTTGTAAGAAAAGTTGATGCATGTTTTTAACCATATAATAGGGATATTTTTGATTAAAATACTCAATAGATTCATCAATCGTACCATTTTGATAAGACATATTAATCATTGTCTTAACATCTTCTAAAACAGGATCTTCCAAAATACCAGAATCTCTTACCCCTTCCAAAGACTTAACAAAACTTTGGGTAGTATTAAATTCCATAATAACATTGGTAGTATAAATTTGAATTTGTTCAAAGATATATTCACTATATAATCTTTTACTTCGCAAAAATGCAAGATAAGGAATAAAAGCAATAGCTATAGCAGTATAAATAATAACAACAATTAAATTATAGAAATAAAGATAAGAAATTGCTGCTGCAATACCACCGATTACAACAATTTGTAACGCGTAATCTTTTACTGTATATTCTTGTTTTAAATCCTTCATTTTGGCACTAATCGTTCGATAACTATAAGGAGCATACTTCTCATACACAACACTAAATTGTGATTTCATAAACTTATAAAAGGTTTCTGTTCCATCATTTTTTCGATAAATAATAATAAATATCGCAATTAAAAATATAATAACAAATTCCACTTTTTTCCCTCCCTTTTATAAAGTTTCAATAGCTTCCTGTTTTTTATCATTCAAATGGAATAAATCTTCATCCAAAACAACCCCTTGAATAGCCAAATAATCTCTTAAATGTTTTGTTGGATTATTTAAAGTAAATCTGCCATCTAATGTTTTTTGATAAATCGTATTAACTTGTGGTTTATTATCATCATCAACATAAAATTCACAAATTTCCATAATTTCCCTTTGAAATCTTCCTAATTTTGCACTCATATAGCCCTTAACATAAATACCAATTTGCACATAACGATGAATAGTGGTAACAAATTGTTCAACATCAATATTAGATTCAATCAAACTATACATACGCATTGGTATTAATGCTGCTTTATCCGAGTGAATAGTTGAAATAATATGGTGTCCGGAAGAAATAGAGTTACGAACAGCCATAACCGCCTCAGCACTACGCACCTCGGATAACAATATCCAAATTGGATTTTGCCGCATACAAGTAACCAAAACATCAGAATAGCTAGCAATATTATTCGTTTTCATTGCCACAATATCACGATGAGGAAAAATTCGGTCTAAGTGTAATTCCAAAGTATCCTCAATCGTAATAATCTTTTCATTTTCTTTCGTAGTACTAGCCAAATACTTAACTAGCTCAGTTTTACCACTACCAGTTTCTCCACTAACAATAATATTTGCATGTCCTTGTACACAATTTAAGAGAAAATCTAATAAATCAGCACTAACATACTCTTCTTTAATTAATTTATCTCGATTAAGACGTATTTTCGCTGGAGTTTTACGAATAACGAGTGCAATTCCATTGGTTGCAATGGAATCATGAATAAAATTAAGACGTAATTCAGTTGATTCGGCATCTAAAAAAGGATGTGCCATATTGAATGTTTTTCCCATAACATTAGAACATTGGAAAGCAAGTTTTTCAATTAAGGCATTATTAATCTCTGGTCGTTCAACCCGATACACACCTTTAGATAAACTCTTAAGCCAAATCTGTCCCCCATTGGTATAGGAAATATCGGTAATATCATCAATATCAATAAATTCCTTTAATGGGCCAAAATCAATCTGAGAAAAAATAGCATCATTCATATAAGCACCTCCTTTTTATTTTTATTCTTTTTTTATTCTTCTGTTGTTGTAGTTGTATTAGTTGAAGTACCAGTATTAGTCGTTGTACCAGTATTAGCATCAGGGATTTGTTGTGCATAATTAGTAATTAATTGTCTTAAATATTGACTAGATACTTGTGTTTCACCTGGATTACTAGTATAAGATGCATTTCTTGGTACAGGAACGAGCTCTAATCCACTAATCTCTGTAGCAACATTTAGTAACCAGAACAAATCTTCAGGTACAGCAAATAAAAGTTCTGCTGGCGTTTTAGAATTACTAGTTAAGAAGACACTAACACCTTGATTATCACGAACGTCACGTATTTCAATACTTTCAATTAATTTACCAAAAATGATTCGATTATCACTACTATTCATTCTTACATATAAATCAATATAATCACCAGGGTACATTGAGTTACCATAAGTTGTATGAATATCTACTGACATCGAAAATACAGTATAACCATCAGGCATATCCTCAAGTACTGTATTTGGCATACTACTGCAAGATACAACTTGTTCACTATAGAAGAATGCTCCTTTAGGAACACTCGTTCCATAAGTAACACAAAGTGGACTTGTTGTATTAACAAGTTGATTTTGTTGGGTAATCAAATTATCATTACCAGAAACAAAAGATCTTAAAACTTCTGTTGTACTAATCATCTCTTGTGTAATCTCTGAAGTTGCCGTAATCGTTTGTCTAGCAAAAGGAATAACTACCGTATCGATCGCTTGATCAACACGATAATTATATCCAATATAAAGAACAACAATTCCTAGTAACACTCCTAGTATAGTAATCGTATTCTTATTTGATATAAATCTTTTAATTGTAGTTACTATATTTCCCATTTTATCCTCCTATTCATCTAACTCGTATTTTTCAGCATGAATTTGTATTATAGCATCAATTCTTGAAACAGTATCATACTCTCCAGCAGATATAAAGTTCGTGCCACTATTTGACTTAATTTCTACACTAACTTTAGGTGGAGCTTCATAAATTTCATAAAAATTAATTTCGTAAGTATCATTCACACCCATAACTTCCGTCGTCATTCGAATAAATACTTCCATAAATTTCTCTTTATCAATTTTAACTTCATTATAATCACGATAATAAGCATAGTCAACAGACTCTAACATTGCAGCATCTGTAATCTCTCTTATCGCATAACTATCTTGGGTTGTGTTAGTTGTAATGCCTTGAACAGAGATCATTAAACCTACAATAGCAACACCCATTACAACTAACCAATAACCCCAATATGAACTTTGCATAAACTTCTAACTCCCCTTTCCTACTTCCAAGATGGACCGATCATATTTTCTTCAGATATACCGCCAGTCCATAATTCAAAGTAATTTTCTGGTGTACGATTATTTGGATCATAAATATAACTATTACTATTTACAACATTATTACCATATTCACCACTAAGTAAATCATCAACAAAGGAACTATAACAAGCAATTTCCTCATAACCATCAAGTGCTTCACAATAAACAGTTGAATTAGAATATCCTCCTAAATTATTTTTTTCTTGTGAATCATTATAAGTCTTAATTTCTCTAGCAACACTAGGAGTAATGGTTATACTTAATATTGGATCTTCATTATATACGCTATTTCCCTTTTCTTGAATTTCACTAATAGTTACATCAGCCTTTTCATTCAAATCACGATTCCAGTTATAAGAATTTGTTCCATTAGGGAATAAATTATTTAAAGAAATAACTCGTTCGATTAAAGAAGTACCAGCATCTGTATCATAAATACAACCTGCACCAATACAATCAGCAACACAGTTCTCACCATTACATGTATAATCATCACCATAACAATTTGGACCTATACAATCAGAATAGCATTTATCTCCAGTACATTCAGTATCAAAATCACATATAATATGTGTTTCATCAGCAACATAACCCATATTAACTAGATAAGAACATGCATATTCTACTTCACCGTTCGAATTAACAATTTCACGATAATCATTTCGGTTAATAACTGCGGTTCTACCACCAGTTCCACCAATTAAACGTCCTAAGCTTCCGTTTAAATCATAGAACTCACCAAGATTAGTAATATTAACAGTATATTTATAAATACCACGCTCTGTACTCAAACTAACAGGAAGTCCATTTTCAACGGCAACTGCATCATCACGGCCTGACCCTTCACTAGCTTTTATAATCTCACCACTTGGATAAACATTATAGAACAATGTAGAAGGAACATAAGAAGTTTCTTGTGTAGAAGTAACTTTCTTATATCTTGCATCTGAAACTTCTGTAGGAGTTATTTCACAGCCATTAATTGTACAATAAATATAATTAATTCTTGTATATCTTACAGAAGAAGAAGTGCTTCCATTACAACTTGAATAAGAAACGCCATTTAATTCGGCTTGATTTTCGCGACCATTGTTTGAAACGCTAGAATTACAATACCATCCAGTTGTTCCACTACTGACTATCGAAGAATCCATAGATCCCTGATTATGATACATATCAGCTAAATAGCTCTCTTCATAATCATAGTAAATTTCTGGATCATATTTAATCTCTGAATCCCAATCATTCCATTCAGAACAATCGTTATATTCATCAATAACATCTTTATAAGCACGCTGTGCGGCTTCTAACCGATCAATTGCATCTGCTAAATTACGATCAATATTTGCTGCTAAAGTTGCTGCACTACCATCAGATCCATCACGACAAGTAGCATAACAACAGCCACTACTACAAGATCCTTCTACGTGACCATCTTCATCATAAGAAGCCGAAGCAGAACGATTTGAAATAACAATAGTTCCATTATCGAAATTTTTATTAGAATCAGTAACATAATAATAGGTATAACGAGCTCCACTTACATAGTATTCTGTCCAAGTATTTGTTTCATCATGAGCATCACAACGATCAGAACAACGAGTTCCAGTTGATCCATCAGGTCTTGTATAACTTTCATATGATAAACAGCAACTATTAGAAGCAGATTTACTATCTTCCCTACTTTCAATAGGAGCTTCATCTAATGCCTTCCACATTAAATAGTTTGTATAAGCATTAACCATTTCTACCTGTGCATTTACAATATCCTCATTATATAACTCTCTATTAATTGTATTTGTATAGCAAGTCTTAGTGCCTTCTACTGCTGCACTAAAGGTAAAGTATCTACCCGCGTTAACTAATTTTGCAGTAGGCATTGTCATGACATAATCTTCTTTACATGATACAACACAATATTTATTTTGACCTAATTTATAACTATTATTTTCATCATCAGAAGTACCATTAACATCCGCTGCATCCCCTTCTGCCTCTACTTGTGCATCAATTCGATCAACGAAACAAGTCTTAGCATCCTCAGGACCAGTAATGGTAACCTCTTGATTATCAGCGTTAGATACAATAAGTTCATTATTAGCATCACAACAATCAAAATTACTTACTTTTGTTTCACATGTAGAATCACATAATTCTTCATATTCTTTACAAGCATCAGATCCTGGATTTTCTTCACACTCATCAAATAATTGATCGCACATACCAGGACATTCTTCAACTAATGTAACTTCTTTAGGAGAAGCCCAATTTTTTTCACTACCATTACCTGCCTCAATTCCAACATATCTTTGCGTATTAGAAACACCAGTATACCAAATGGTAGCAACATAATTATCATATGCTCCACCAGCACTTGCTGTATAAGTACCAGTTAATGAATATTTAAATGGTTGTTCAGCACAATTAATTGCTTCAAACCTAGAACCTTCATTAACAGATTGGAACCCTTCAATATGAACAGTAACTACAATATGTAAACCATCAGAAAGATCAATTCCTGGAACAGCTTCTAAAATATTTGTATTTAAATATTGGAAAGTAGTCGCTTGATCTAAAGAAATATCTTGTCCATTAATCTCAATTGCTTTTACATAAGCTGCTGTAATTCCTTGATATTCTTTTTCAAATTGAAGTTCACTATTAATAACAAAAGAATCTCCACTAGTTAAACCAGTAATAGTAAATTCATGATAGATATCGGCAGAAACTAATTCTCCTTCTGGATCATTTAAAATTTCAATATCAGATGGATCACTATTTCCTTCTGTATAATTAACAGATAATCCACCACTCTCTAAATACTCAGCAGCAACACTCAAAGCATCAAAATAAAGTGCTTTTGCTTCTGCTACGGGACCATTTCCATTCGTATCTTCAAAATAATAATTGCTATATGCTGCAAAACTACTTCTTGATTTTACGGTTACATAAGAAGCAATTGTATCATAATCACTTGAATTTTCATTTAACCAACGATTCAAAAGACCATAAATAGCATATTGATTAGATACACTAGAACCACCTAAATTTGTCTTATCAAGTCCAAAAGTAATATTGACAGCACGAATTGCTGTTAGCTTAGCCCAATAAGCAGCAACATCTGAATAAGTATTACTTCCGCTTGTTAAAATACTCATAAGTGCATAGTCATGTGCCTGTACACGATCACTATAGCTATCATCAATTAAAAAACGTTCAGCATAAACTTTTGCATTACCTTCCAAGTTACCATCTAAACAGAATAAAGGAAGACCATATTGATTATAATAAACGTTAAATCCATAAGTATTAGCTACAGCTCCCTTATAAACAGCAGTAACCCCAATTTCTGAGAATGGATGCAAATAATGTAAATATGGCTTATCAGCCGTATCTTGCCAATAATTTGCTGCATATTTATTTCTGCTATCTGTTGATGTTTGTGCAGATGTTAAAGGCCGATAAGCTGAATACCATCCAGATACCCAAATCTCTCCATGACTTGCCCCTACACGACAACCATTTTCGTTTGTACATTCACCTGTTGCTGCACTAGCATTTTCTACTTCAAAAGAATTTAAAACGCCAACCAAAACAAAGGCAATAATAACAAAATAGCAAAATCTTAGAATTTTCTTCATACTATCTTACTCCTTCTCTTTTTTACTATTATCACCGTAACTAGAACCCCTCCAACAACAATAACAGCACATACCGTAATCACAATTGCTTTATGATCACTTAGGAATTCTAAAAATCCCTTTTCTTCATCCTCATCCGGAACAATTTCTTCACCATTATTATCAACTTTACCTGCTTTATAATCTTCAACCAAACTCATAAAATCATCAAAGCCTACAATTGGAACAGATAAATATTCATAACACAAATAAAAATCTTCTGCACCTTCACACTCATCATACTCACTTAAATAGTTATACATTGGTGTTGTTAAATAGTGAGTAGCAAGTCTTGTATTTGGACAATTAGTTGCATCTGAACTATAAACAGTTACTGTATAATTTGTAATACTAGTTAAATCTTCTTGCCTAATTGTAATAACGCCATTTTCACTATCATCATAATAATAAGTGTTTGTCTCACCTGTAACATCATTTTCAACTGTTACATACAGATCTTCTGTAATATTAGAAATATGAATTAAAAACAAATCTCTAGTAACAACATAATTTTCCATTTCCTCAATCGTCATTCCATCAGGGGGATTAAATGACTCATCAGGAACATATTCTTCTGTAACAGCCTCATAATCGACACTAACATTAACTGCAAGACTATTCAGTTCATTTGTCTCTGTTGCATCACACACAGCATATACATAACTACTGCTAATAAAGAACAACACGAGAGTAAAAAGAAAAGCTTTCAATTTCTTCATAGTATACACCAACCTCATAATTTAAATTATAACATGGAACCTATATTTTTTCAATAAAAACAAAGCAAAAAAGAAGCATAAAGCTTCTTTAAATAATAGTCATAAGAATAAAGATAATTAACAAGCAGATAAACATGCCTAATAAGAATCTCCATACATATTTTAACCATTCACTATATTTTACTTTAAGTGATACAAGTCCAATTCCTAAAATCATACTCGTTGGAATAAAGAATTGAACAAATCCATATAAAGAAGTAAACATAGTATAAACCGGATTAATATAATCAGCATATTCTGTTACAAGATAATTTCCTCCAGTTTGAATTGTACCCATTACCCATCCAGTAAATCCAAGATCAGTATGGAAGATATTTAAAATAAGTGAAGATAAGGTCATTGTTGCAATATTAAAGCTATCTGTTAATGTAAGAAGTCGATTAACAATCGTAGCTACATAAGTAGATTGATAAACTACAATCATAAGCATGTAGGCACCTATAATGACAAGTGCTGGAATAAGCATTTTTTTAATTCCACCCTTAATTGCATCCACAAATTCATTGAATTTGAAACGATAACATAAAGCTAAAATAACTGTAAATACAATTAAAATAGCACTAATCGTAATATTATTCCATGATCCCAAAGCAGTAATTCCTGTTCCTAGTAAATCTTGGAAAATATAAAAATCATCAATCTTAATATCTTCTGTAACTAAAGAATGGAAATTATCAAATACTTCAATTCCAAAATTACCAGACCAATTTGTAAATCCTAAAATACATAAAACAAGTAATAAAACACCAATCACAATAATTGGAATCATATTCTTTGTTTTTAAAGCGCGATCCTCTGCTACTTCAACTTCAAATAAATCAATGCTTTCAGCATCCTTCTTTTGTTTACTCATATGAGTTACCGTAAAGAAATTAAATAATACTAATCCAATTAGTAAAATTCCTCCTCTAACCCATAAAGCTGGCATTGTATTAGGAACAGTAGATGTATAGTTTAAATAATAATTAAACATGGCAATGCCATCAGTACCATAAGTGGCTCCCATTACACCTACTAAAATAGAACCAAAAGTAGTAGCTAAAATCGTCATCTTATCTAATTTCATTCGATTTAAAATAGAAATAATAAATGGAACAAAAATTAAAACAACGAATGTTTGTGTAAGTAAACTAGTAAGTGCTGCCAAAATAACAGAAATCACAACAACTGCTACTTTCTTATGTTTTATTTTTTTTGCAATACCAGATACTATTCTTTCATAAGCTTGTGTTTTTGTAAGTACTGCATAAAAAGCAGCAATAGCAAACAAAATAACAATCTTATCTACCGCAAATGATAATGCATAATAAACAGTATAAGCAATATCATAAAGTCCTAATCTCATCATTCCTGTTTGAGTATAACCGTTTGATGTATACCCACCAGCTGGAATAATCCAAGAAAGAACAAATGCGATAACAACAAGAATTAAAATTGCTTTTAAAAGACCATATCTTTTTTCTTTCTTCTTCATAAATTCCCTCCTAACATTGATTATAATACAAATCATTTTAAAAAAAAAGAAAAACTTGACATTTTTCATATTTTTTTATAAAAAGTCAAGTTTTTCTTACTTAAAACTCTTAAAAATTAAAAAAAAGAAGCACTATTTTAATGCTTCTACTTGAGCTATTGTTAGCCCTGTTACATCTGCTATCTCTGCAAATGTTAATTTAGTCTTTAAAAGATTTTTAGCTATTTCCATAGCATTTTCAGCGCGTCCTTCCTTCTTGGCATAATACTCAACATCTGTTATCTTATCATATACATCTTGAATCTCTTCATCATTTAAAAAC
>CALVQH010000047.1 GCA_944358115.1 uncultured Bacilli bacterium | reverse complement strand
TTCTTAATATATACTCCACGACTTACTCTTTCTATTTTATTTTCTTTAATAAGTTTAGTAAGATAAGTTCTAGGAATATTATTATCAGTAACATCTTTGGTAGTTAAATAACCATTTTTAAATAATTTTAAAATCTTACTTTCATACTCCATATTTATTTTCCTTTCCCACTTAAATTATAACATATTTAAGTGTGTTTGAAAACTTTTTTCGCTTATAATCATAAAAAGTAACTCCAAATATAGAATTACTTTTGTTTAAAATTATTTTTTAAGTAGTGATATTGAATTTTTCCTTTTTCTCCATGTTCCAATCCGTGAAGTTTACTTACACCTATATATTCTTTATTAAACCAATCATTAATAACTGAATCAACCGCTTCAATATAGTCAAGTAATTGCCATTTTTCATTTAAAGGCCTTTCTGGTGGAGCATAACATATACTTCCATCAATATAAAAGTGATTTTTTACTTTTTTCGGTATAACATTATTAAGTTCATAAAATGCCGGGTTAAATAAGTATTTACATTCATTACCAAAAAAATTCTTATTAATTTTTACAAGCAGATTTAAATAGCCATTAAATTCTATATTAAATCCTTTAGAATAGTCTTTTGAAATATCTACAAGTATAGTTCCTTTTTCTTCCCAATATTTATTAATAACAAAACCTTTTCTCTTAAATAATGATGTTATTTGTTTTTCATTCATAAGAGCACCATGGTGTTTGATTTTTTTTATAATTATTATTGTTTTCAACTTTTATACTAGGCTGTTTTGGAAAATCTTCACCAAAAATTGCTTCCCAGTCTTTTCTTAAACCATTACAAGCACTAACTGCTAAAGTATATAAATCTTCCAATTCGTTTTGAAAATAATTAAATCTATCTTCATCTTTTTTATCATATCCACATTTAGATTCATCAGAACAATCTCTTATGTCGGTAATTTTCTCAATACTTAATATATTGCCAAGCGTATCTTTAAACATCTCTGGAAGAGTTTGATCTACTTTATATTCAGGAACGGATTGGTGTATTAACATTTCAAGTGTGTATGATTTTATTTTATTATCAAGTATATATTTATTCAAATATTTAAATAATTTCATTAAGCTATGATAATTAATCTCATATTTTTTTTGTTGCTTTTTCATATAATCCACATGAACTAAAGCATTGCTTTCGATCCAACAACCTTCTTTATCACTAGCTATAAACAACTTACCATTTTCTTCTTTGGCTAATACAATATCAACACTGATACCTGAATATATTAACCCAATTGAATTTGATTGTTGTCTAATATTTTTTGTAACTTTTCCCTTTTTGCTTATAAAATAATCAAAAAAATCTTTATTTGTTTTATTACTGGTTGGTGGATTTTTCAAAATAACAATCATGTCAACATCCGGTAATTTATCTTTATCTTTTTCATTTAACACAGTATGTTTAGCGTAAGAACCACTTAAATTAATTCTATCAATCTCATAACCTTCTGGTGTATCCTCTCTTAGCATATTGGAAAGGTTATTATGCTTATCTATTATATCGTTTTTTTCTTTTTCATTTATTGTAATTTTTTTGACAAAGGTATCAAAATCATCCGTTATTCTATTAACTTCCATCATTAACACCTCCCTTTAAATATTCTTGGTAATTAATTATAATTGAATTATTTATTAGTTTTAATTTATCTAATAAGATCAACGAAAAAATTAAAAGTTTTTCATCCACATAACTTTCAATGGTTGATTCTTTTGTTTGATAATCCGATAGTTCATCCAAATCAGTATTTACTACTCCTTTAACATTTTTATTTTTAACAAAAAGTTTGTAGTTTTTATCTACAATATATATAATATCAGCAGATTTTAACTCTTCAGAAAAGTCATAGCCCTTATCAATGTCCGATGTTTTCGAAACTATTATTTTATACGGCTTTATTCTTCTCTTTTCGATGATTTCTTGCCCATTAGCACTAATAATTTTTCCGCCTATTTTAGCATTTAATTTGTCAATAGAATTAATATTTTTCATTGCTTTCTTCAACTGTTCTTTTGTTAAAGTAGTTTTGACTTGGATAACTGCAACCACTGATTCTATAGGAACTATTGTATATGTTTCATCAAAAAATGGTGGTACATAATTACTATCATATATAATAATATCTATTTCTTCGGTTCTATTATTATCACTATCAACGATAAATCCATTAGTTATTGAGTACTTTTTTGGAACAATTTTATTGAGTATATTTTTTATTAAATACTCTCTGTATTTTCCATCCTCAAGATTGTGTTCTATTCTGATATTCATATCACTATTTAACGACATTTCTAGACTTCTAAAAATATCATTTAAAATTTTTTTTGGCATTTTCTTTCCTCCATTTCTATATAATTGGAGTACTAGTAACCACATTACCATTTAATACTATATAAAAAGCGTAATCCTCCTTCCTTTTGACTAAAATGAGAATTACGCTAAAATAATCGTTTTACACCTGTCATACATTACGTATTGACTTTTATCACTAAAATATGTATTATTATAATAGGAATTGTCATTTGAGTCAGTTCTCACATTGCCTTGTGTAAGTGTTATAGGTTATGTAGGTAGCTAGACTACCAATTTGCATTTGTTCGCCATAACAAATGCTTTTTTTGTGCAGGAGATAGACGCTCCCTGCTACAATGCCAATATATCATCATAAACTTTATATGTCAAGTGAAACAAATCTATTTTTCGAACTTTTGTTCACTTCGCTCTGTGCTATAGTAGTAAAAGCCACTGAATTATAATAACTTAGTGGCTTTATTTTAAAGAAATATAAAACATCTATACTCATACTCAACATCATATTTTTTAGTATATTTACTATTTAATCCTCTAGTAATAGTAAGGGTATCATTTATTAGACACCAAGGTGAATTGGAGTGACACTAATTCCTTGGCCAAAACTAGTAGTTGCTAGTTCTACCGGGCCCATCTCGTCTACATCAAATAAAATTCCTTTTGACTCACCATTTAAATCAATCCCTGTTTTCTCACCAAACCCATAAGCATCAATATAACTCATAAGCGTTTCAACCCCAAGTGTCTCACCAATTTTAACAAATCCCGGGTTACAAGAATTTTCTACAACTTCCAGCATTGTCTGCGTACCATGACCACCAGATTTCCAGCAATGAATTGTTGCACCATCAACGTTAATTGCTCCAGTATCAGTAAAAGTATCTTCAAACAAATTAATTGTTTGTTCCTCTAAAGCTGCTGATAACGTAATAATTTTAAAAGTACTTCCTGGTTCATACGTCATCCATATTGGTAAATTTCGATTAATAATTTCCGTACTATAATCTTGATAATTGTTACTATTAAAATTAGGTCGACTCGCCATCGCTAGAATTTCTCCTGTATCTGGATCCATCGCTAAAATAAGACCTTGTTCTGGATTATACTTTGACATCGCATTATCGAGTTCATTTTCTATTGCAAGCTGTAAATTAATATCAATCGTAAGTTCTATTGTAATCCCACTAGTTGGTGCTTCATATACTTCGGTAAGCTCTAGCTTATTTCCTTTGCCATCAGAAAAGTATTTGATCGCACCATCTGCCCCTGTTAAATATTCATCATAATAAAGCTCTAATCCCGATAATCCTTGATTATCAATCCCAACATAACCTAAAACATGAGATAAAACCGTCTCATAAGGATAATATCGTTTACTTTCTTTTAACAAATATACACCATCATAACCTAAAGCATCTATTTTTTCAGCTACTTCAAAATCAAGCCCCCTACCTTCTGGATGTACTCGTTCAATCGAAGTCGATTTTGTTACATGTTTTAACATATCTTGATAATCTGTTCCTAAAATATCGGATAAATCTTTAGCAACACTCTCTGGATCATCAATTTGCCCTGGAACAACGACTAAAGAAACCGTTGTAATATTCGTAGCGAGCACCTCTCCATTCCGATCCACAATCTTTCCTCGATCCGCTTTAATCGGTAACTCTCTACTCCACAAACTTTCTGCTAAAGTTGATAATTTATCATAAGCAAAAACTTGGATATAAAACACTTTAATAATAATTGCAATTAAAATAATTACACTAATTAAAAAGACAAAACGAATTCTTTCATGAATATTACTAAAAAACATGAGTATCACCCATAAAAGTATATGAAACCAAAAGAAAATTAGAAGTTACTCTATCTTCTAATTAATCTTTGTTTTCATCATCATTTTATAAACCTTTTTAAGAACTTCTTTTTTCTCATGATTCATATCAATAAAATTTACATGAAGTTGATATCCACTATCAAAACTAAATAATAATTCTACTTTTCCAGGTTTAAAATTAATTGCACTTGTGGAAATTGATACATATGGAATAATATGTATTTTCTTATAATAAACAGCCAAAGTATCACGATCAAATAAAATCATTTTCTTATCCGTAAATACAACATAATCCTTACTATTTTTATAACCAATGATAATATGCTCATTATCCTCTACATACTCTTTTGTATAATCTGGTAACTGATCTTCATAAACCTCTGTTTTAAAATCAAAATATTTAGACAATTCTTTAAATTTAATATATGCCATAATTACACTCCTAACTAATATAATTGTACAAAAAAAAGAAATAGATTTCAATTACCTTTCTTTACCACAACCATAAATAATAAATAACTTGTAAATATTCTTCTAATTATTATACACTTTTTATTAATTTTTTGTGCATAATAATTAGAAACAAGCCCAAAAAAAGAGTAAGATTTCTCTCACTCAATTTCACCTTTTAACTTTAATTTCTAATTTTCACGAACCAATATATAAAAGGAATTATTCTCACCATATGGTACTTCTTGCCACATTGTTGGATCTTCAAAAATATATTCATTATCAACATCTGTACAAGTAGCTAAAATTGGCCCATTAATAATATTATTGGCAGCAATAGTAACTTTTGCTGAAGTTGGATATGATACATCATTATATTTATAAGCGATAGCAATGACTCTATTCCATCCACCTAAAGCCAAATTAGAGTTACTAATTGTAACCGTTGAACTAGCAACAGATACTAAATTTCCGGTTGCATAACAAACAGTAACACCATCTATTATTGCATTCCTAACACCATGAACATTAATTCCATTTTTTCCACCAATTACTTCAATATTACTTATTTTATAATCAGTAATACTTCCATAAGTATTTCCAGATACTTTTAACGCATCAAAGGCAGTTGGATTGGATGAATTATCCATATGAATAGATAAATTACTTATTGATCCATTTGCCTTCACATATACACCAGCCTGACCAGAAATAGGATCACTATTAACTTTTATAATAGTATTATCAACAGAAGTACCTTTCAAATTAATTTCATTAGCAATTTCTAAATGTCCTAAATCATAAATACCATCATCTAATATTAACGTTGTACCTGTAGGTAAACTAGCAATAAAATCATTTAAATCGGTTAAAGCACTAGATACTGTTACTTGAAAATCAGTTGCTTGAACTTGTGCTTGATTAGGATTCCAGAAAGTCCAAAGTGCCTCGCTACTAGAACCAGCTAAATCAACAACAACATGATTTAAAATTAATGTGTTAGTTTGATCAGCACCACTCAAAGAAATTCTACCTTGATTTAAATTTACGTCATTTAAAGTAGTTTTAATTCCTGTTGCATTAATATAAATACTACCACTAAAATCTCCAGTATTAGGATTTACTGTAACATGATTTAATACTGCATTATTTCCTAAAATTTCTATTACTTTATTTGGATTATCTATACCATCTTGGGCAATAAAGGTAATATTGTTAATTTCAACGTTTTCTCCCCAAATTGTAACAAAGTTTTGTGTAGCCCATGCTCCATTATCAACATTATTAGCGGCTTTAATCGTTACATTATCTTCACCAACAATAGTTAAATCATTTGCTGTAATTGGAAAGAACCAACCATCTTGACCTTCAATCAGTTTAGTTCCTTGAGGTAAAAGATAAGTTCCATTTTTAATAATCCAATATTGATGATCAGCCTGATTATCAATAGCATCTACAAGATCTTCTACACTATCAATTTCCACAACTTTTGAAATATTGGTATCCATAATAATGGTAAAATCTGTAACGTTACCAGCTTTATCCGTCGCAACAAAATGATAAGTGCCATTGGAAGCAATTGTTTTACTATAGCTTAAACCAGTTTCACTTAATTCTTGCGATACACCATTTAATGTAACACTAGCCAAATGTTCATCAGATATAGTTACAATTTCCTTTTTGTTAACTACATAACCATCTTCTAATCCACCAACTTTTGGAGCTGTTTTATCAACTTCAAAATTGATTTCTTCACTACTGTTAAATGCTGCATCAACTACTACAAGAGTATATTTGCCATCACTCAATAAGTTTTGTGATAAATTAGTTAGTTCTATTTCATTTCCATTTAACAAAATAGCAACATCATTTGTATCAACAATATTTATTACAGAAGTATCATTAATAATTGCATTATTTGAAATACCATTAATTATTGGAGCTTCTTCATCATCAAGTAAAATAGCAAGAGTATTTAATGTATTTAAAAGCTCTTCTTTTCTTGCACTTTCACTTAAAGCATCAACTTTTGAAATAATGGCATTTGTCTCTCTAAAAGATCTTGCATCATTTAAAGCATTCACATCAGAAGCACTTTCTGTTTTAGATTGCAATTCTTGAACTAAACTAGTTACATCAATAACATTTTGTACTTCATTAATACGATTAATCAAATCTGTCTTTTGACTGTCATCAGTAACTTTATCAATTAAAGTTAAAGCATCACTAACATCTGTTTGTAATAAAGTTTCTTCTGCTTTTATAACAGCTGCTAAAGCATCATTATAAGAAGAATCAATCGCTGGTTCTTCCGGAGTACTTGGAGTTGTTGGCTCACTCGGTGTACTTGGGCTTTGATTTTCATCATGAACGGAATTTTTATCATCTTCATCGCGATGATTATCGATATTTGGCTTGTTTTCACTTTCACCCTCTTCCCCATCGCCATCATTCGTATTCTCATCGTCTAAATTATCATTGTCGTCGTTTTGTGTACTATTATGATTAGAGTTATTATTCTCATTTAGACTTTCATTACTTGGATTAGCGAACACGAAAATACCTAAACCAACAATAAGAATAATAATAACTGCTAATACAATAATTTTTCTCTTATCCATTATAAACCTCCCTACTTCGACAATTTTATTATATCATTTCCCTATTCTTTAGCAATCATATTGCAAAAAATTGACATGAATTTGACAAAAAAATAAGCTAGAACGCTGCTAGTTTATTTAAAGGCCATATCCGAAAAGATACTTTGCCAATGACTTCATCACGACTAATCAAACCAATCTCTCTACTATCTAAAGAATCTAGTCGATTATCTCCCAATACAAAATACATATCATCTGATATTACATCATACCCTAAACTACTAAGTTCAAAATCATCATAGACAAGTCCTTCATCTAAATAATTTTCAACATAAACCTCTCCATTAATATATAAAGTATTATCTCGAATCGATATTGCATCTCCAGGAAGCCCGATCACTCGTTTAATCAAATATTTAGTATCCGCATACTCAAAAGATATAATATCTCCCCGTTTAATATCTGTAAATCGATACTTAAATTTATTTAATACTAAAACATCATGATTTTGAAGAGTACTAGACATAGAACTACCTACTACCTGGGTTACCGATACAACATAAATCATCAAAAATAAAATTACAACTATGACTATTACCAGCTTAACAAAATCAATGATGAATTCTCGTATACTTAACCAATCCATAAAGCACCTCTATTTAAATAATTTCATACAACAATCTTTAAATTTCTTACCAGATCCACAAATACAAGGTTCATTTTTACCCGGCAAAATAAGATGATCCTTTAATGTATTTAAACTATTCCCATAATAAATCCATACAGGAAAATAAGGAACAGCCTTTAATACTTCACGATATAACTCTTCAATTTCATCACAAATTCCCAGTAAAATTCCTTCATTATGAATATCAAAACCACAATAAAAAAGTAAATCATTAATAAGCAAATCAATACTTTGACCATTTAAATGCATTTCTAAAAAATTAAGAAATTGAAATATTTTTTCTTGAAATAAATTAAGCTTATATTTGCCAATACTAATCATTTCTTCCAAAGAATAAACAGCCAAGCGAAAATTCTTTCTTAAGCTGATAACATCTTTATAGTGATAGTATTCCCGAGAAACAACATAATCCTTCTTTTGATAGTGCACAATATCAATTAAATGATTTAATTTTGCATTTTCACGAATATACTGTTTTAAATCCTTTACTTCATAATGAATAGATAAACTTTTTAAAATATTTAAAAATTCATCAAATTCTAGTGTATTATAAACCCGAGAAATCCCTAAAATAGTACTATCAACAACATCTAATAAAGAATAAGTTTTCTCATCAAACAAATTCATAGCCATCTTAACATAATTATAAATATCTTCCGGAATATAATACTCATTAGAATCCTCTAAAATCAAATAATTATTTACTAAATTTTGAAACAATAAATAATCAATATAGCCCTTTTCTTCCTTTTTACTATTTTCTTCTAACAATCCTTTTAAAATATGTATTTCTTCCATACTACATAACTTTAAAATTCGCTCCGGATCATCTTTATAAAGAGAAATGATATTGTGATAAATATCATTTCTAGTTACTTCTATATAAGGAAGTGCTTTTTTATTTAATCTTTCATAAAAAGCATAAACCTGTTCTTTTTTATCATGAAGCATATATTCTTTTAATGTCATTATTGATACTCCTCTAATAGCTTTTTATGAATACCTGGTTCTACAATATTAATTGCATTAATAGCATTCTCTAAACTAATTTTAAAGTTTCCTTTATAAAAAGAATTTTCAGCCTTAATTAAACCTAATTCGACATCTTTATATACTGCCCGGTAACGATTACCATAAACAATAGCAGCTTCCGCCATTTTTGCTGTTTTAACTGCTTCTTTCGTAGTATTATAAACTTTAAGAGTTAAATCTCGTGCTGTATCTACCCGCGTATTTAAAGTTTTAATCGAAATTGGTCGTTTATCAAGTTCACTTACCATATCTTGAATCGCCCCAGCTGCTTCTCCTAACTCAACATAAAAGTTTTTCGGAGTAACTGGTAATTTATAAGAGCGAATATTACTCTTAGCTTGATTTAAAATATGTTTAATTTCATCTAATTGTTCTCTAGCTCGTTTCTCATCTTCTTTTAAGCTTCCGAGGCTTCTTAAGGTTTGTTCTAATTTTTCTTCGGTTTTTATTAGTTTACTATTTAAAATTTCCATTTCTTTAGCAAGACGAGAAAAAGCAAAAACTCTTCTTCGATGCATATCAATAATTCGGTTATAATCATCCTTAATTTCCACAATCTCTTTTGTTATCACATCAAGTACCGAAACATCCTCATCACTTAAGTCATAACTATACTTTAAATCATCAATCTTTCGGTTGAGATCATTACTAATCTTTTCTAACTTCGTGGTTTTAATTAAAATACTTCTTTGATAATCCTCAAATACTCGCTTAGATAATTTTTCTTTATCAAAGTTATGATATAAAGAATCAAAATAATCTAAAATCGTTTTTAATTCAAAAACACTATCTTCCAAATTTAAAACGTTAAGTCTTTGAAAAACATCACTTATTTTCTTTTCTGATTCTGTTATATTATAATCAATATTAAGATAATCTAAATTATATCCTTCTTTTTCCATTTTGATAGTAATTTTTTTAATATCAGCGATTTTATCCGGAATTAACTTTCTACCCATGATAATAATAGAAGGAGCCTCTTCTACAACTACTTTTAAATTACCAATCGTATCATCAATCGCTTTAACAATTTTACCAACTTCTGTATATTCGTTTTTCTCCATAGCGACTTCAAAAGCACTAAAGAGTTTATCGACATTTTCAAATTGTAATTCAATGGGATTTTCTACTTCACTATAATCCATCTTATTATTGTGATACTTAGTAAGAATAGCCCGATATTCACTTTTAAGTTTCGTAATTGTTTCTCTATTTTTCTCTTCACTTAAAGTAATCTCTTTAATTTCATCTAATAAAAAGTTAGACTTTGTTTTAACATAAGCAATCTGTAACTCTAAAGCTGCAATCTTTGGTTTTAGTGATTTATAATCTTTATCTTCAAAAGCATTTTCAATCTCAATTAAAGCATCCGTAATCTTAGGAATTTCTACTTCTTTAATTTCTTTTAAACGTTTCTGCCAATTATCATACTTCTTCTGCATGACATCATTATTAATTAAAGCACCAACTTTATTTAATTCTGAAAGAATAGAAGCACCAACAATAAGGTTTTTATCTCTCTCTAAATTAGCAATCTCATCTTTATATTTATTCCGTTCTTTTTTATTAATTAAATTTAAAACCACAATAATTAAGATAACAGTAAATATATAATAAAGAATACCTATAAAGATAAAAGTAGTTCTTGACATATCCTTCACTTCCTATCATAATTGTATCACATATTAGGGTTATTTGTCGAGATATGGAACTCACTTTTTTAAGAAAGAAAAAAAGAAAGAGGAAACTCTCTCTATAAATAAGGTTCTAGAATTTCTAGTGTGAAGTAAATTATATGTCAAACCTAGATAGAACCCAACAAAAACAAGCATTTTTAAC
>CALVQH010000046.1 GCA_944358115.1 uncultured Bacilli bacterium | reverse complement strand
AACTTTGTCGAACCGTGGAAAACACTTAGAAAACTTTTAGAACATAAAAAAAGAAGGAGTCATTCCTTCTATATTTTGGCCTCATAAAGGATTGTTAATAAAGTTTGGCACCAGCTGGAATGTGGTCATCTACCATGAGAAGATGAAGCTTTTCCTCGCCTTCTTCATGATGTACGGCACTTATCAGCATACCACAAGAGTCAATACCCATCATCGATCTTGGTGGTAAATTTACAATTGCAATGCAAGTCTTACCAACAAGTTCCTCTGGTTCATAATATGCATGAATACCACTTAAAATCGTACGTTCAGTACCGGTTCCATCATCCAGCGTAAATTTCAAAAGTTTCTTTGACTTTGGTACTGCTTCGCAAGCAAGCACCTTAACTGCTCTGAAATCAGATTTACTAAAAATTTCAAAATCTACAAAATCCTTGAACAAAGGCTCGATTTCTACTTTAGAAAAATCAATCTTTTCTGGTTTAACTTTTGTCACTTCAGCTACAGTTTTGTTTACCCCATTTTCACTCTTTGTACCATTAAGTGGCTTCATCGTTGGGAATAAAATAACTTCCCGAATCGTCTCACTTCCAGTAAGAAGCATAACAAGTCGATCTACGCCCATACCTAAACCACCAGCTGGAGGCATACCATATTCAAGTGCTTCGACATAATCAATATCCATATCATTTGCCTCATCATTACCAAGTTCCCGCTCTTTTAATTGAGCTTCAAACCGTTCATATTGATCAATCGGATCATTTAATTCTGTAAAAGCATTAGCATATTCATTACCCGCAATAAAAAGTTCAAATCTTTGTGTAAATCTTGGATCTTTTGGATCTTTTTTAGCAAGTGGACTAATTTCAATTGGGTGTCCATAGACAAAAGTTGGTTCCACAATTGTCTCTTCAACAAACTTTTCAAAGAAAGCATTAACAATATGACCAAAGCCAAAATGTTCTTCAATCACTACATCATGTTCCATTGCTAATTGTTTAGCTTCTTCCAAACTGTTTACTTCAAAGAAATTAATACCTGTTTGCTCTTTAATTAAATCTACCATATGAGCTCTTCTAAAACCAGGCGCTAAACTAATATGATGACCTAAGCAGTCAATTTCATACGTTCCATTCAGTTCCATTGCACAAGTACTAATAATACCTTCACAAATATCCATCATACCTTCTAAATCAGAAAAAGCTTTATAAAGTTCTAACATCGTAAATTCTGGATTATGTTTTTTATCCATTCCTTCATTTCTAAATGTTCTACCAATTTCATAGACAGCATCCATACCACCAACTAATAAACGTTTTAAGTTAAGCTCTAAAGCAATTCTTAAATACATATCAATATTCTGAGCATTATGATGCGTAATAAATGGTTTTGCCGCTGCTCCACCAAGTATTGTTCCCAAAATAGGTGTTTCTACCTCAACATAACCTAATTGATCTAAATAGTGTTGAATAGAACGAATAATCTTTGGTCTTGCAAAAGCTACTCGTCTTGCTTCATCATTCATAATTAAATCTACATATCTTCTTCTGAAACGCTCTTCCACATCACTTAAACCATGATATTTTTCAGGAAGTGGTCTTAATGCCTTTACTAAATGCGTATATTCTAAACATTTAATCGTAATTTCACCAGTTTGAGTAAGCATTACTCTTCCTTTTACTCCAACAATATCGCCAATATCTGCACTTTTAAATAACTGATAAGCATCTTCACCAACATCATTAATAGAAATGTACACTTGAATATTACCAAGTTTATCCTTTAAAGAAAAGAAACTTGCTTTTCCCATTTTCCGAATAAACATAATTCTTCCTGCAACTTGAACCATTGGCTTTTTTTCTTCTAACTCATCATGAGTTAATCCAGCATATTTTTCTTTGATATTAATAGAAAAATCAGTTACATCAAAACGATGTCCAAAAGGATCAATTCCCATATCTCTAATTTTATTTAATTTTTCTCTTCTTACTAATTCTTGTTCTGTAAATTCACGCATTGCATTCACCTCATCTCATTAACTATACCATAATTTTGACAAATTAAAAAGCACTAACTGAACGTTAATGCTTATTTTTTTATATTTTATAGACTTTATTTGATCTCTTACTAAAGAAATAAACGGCAACGATAGCAAGTAATCCACCACCAATAGCAATGTAAGGAACAACACTACCAGTCTCTGGACTTGGAACATCGTTATTATCACCAGGAGTAGTTGTATTACCACAAACTTGATTATATTCTTCCTCAGAAATAGCATTTCCATTATCATCAAAATAATATCCTGGAATATTAACAGAACAATTCAAATTAAGTGGTGAAATATCTAGCAAACAGCCTTCATCACCAGTGTCAGTTGTAATAACTGTTACTCTAAGTGTTTTTCCACTTCCAGCTGGTTCAAAAAGTACATTTACATTTTCACCATCACGATCTTGATCAGCTAATAAATAATCACCAGATGCGCTAATACTTTCAATAGAAACAAATGAAGGAACAAGTGTAAAGTAAACATAACTAGCAGAATTACTTACCGTAATATTAAAAGTCCAAGTTTTCTCTCCTGCCTCTTCATCAGAATAAGTCCAAGTAGCACCTCCAGCAGCAATCGTACCAAATTGTCCAACAGGAATTGCTTCATTATTTTCATAAACGCCATCGCTATTCGTATCAACAAATGCAGCGGCACTAACTTTGGTTGGTAACACAAATAATAATGTAGCTAGTACCCCAAGTAAAAAGATATTTTTTTTCATATAACCCTTCCTTTACTATTATTATGATCTAATTATATCATAAAAATGTAAAAAATAAAGTTCTTTTTTAAAAATATTTAAAAAAACGTCAAGATATGGTATGATATTAATGGTGAATAGTGTGAAAAAAATATTAATTAGCATTCATAACAACTCAATTATATTCTCCTATAAAACAAGTAACAGTTCCATTAGCAATGATTTAATCAATACCAACATCATTAGCAACAATGAACTAATTTTTAGTGATATTTATATCAACGAAAATGCCAAAATATTATCTAGTTTTATAAAGGAATTATCTTTACAATATAAAGTTAACAAAGTAATAGTAAGCAAAATGGATCTTGCCCCTCTTGTTTTAAAATTATTAAAAAAAGCCACCGAAATAACAGAAGTAGAAATAAAAGAAGAAGAAACTCTTACCTTTGCAGTTTGCGAATTATTAATCGAATTAAATCATATTAAAACTTTAATTTGTTATAATCTTCAACCCTTTATGATTGAGCTTTTAGATAAAAATGGCATTACTTGTACTTCTCGTTGTGAAATATTATATTTAAGTAATTTTATGGAAAAAAATAATTTACTCAGATATTCTAATATTTATTATAAAACCAATATTCGCATAACCTTCCCCTTATCTTTAGAAGATCTAAAAGATTTCGAAGATTTCTTAAAAATAAACAAATATTTAAAAGTAATTCATGTAAACTCTTTAATTAATAAAGAACTAGAAAACTTAGTAGATATTCTAATTAAACACAATCGCTACAATTTAAAAATTGTTATACATGAAAATCTTACGGATGAGAAACAAGCCGAATATTTAAGAAGCAAAAATAAAATATATAAAAAGAAATACAAAATTTACTTATCATTAGAATACTCTAAAGAATATCTAGATAAAAATATTTTTAGACAAGCCCTAACAAATACTTTAAAAGTGTGTGGACTAATCGTTTCTAGTTTAGTAATTTTAGTCGTTACTTACATTGGAGTATCCAACTATGTTTCCCTAAAACAAGTAAATGCAATTCAAAAAGATTTAGCGGAAGTAATCGAAATTACGGATCCAACTGAGATTATTGAAGCCAAAAATGAAGAAAACCTACAAAATGCGGAAGAAGAAGAAACACCAATAGAAGATATTAAACTAATTACAAATAGTGACCTTGCTTCCCTCTTAACGGTAAATGAAGATGTTGTGGGTGAATTAGTAGTAAACAATACCAATATTAATTATCCAGTTGTCCAAGGAAGCGATAATGATTATTATCTAGATCATAATATTAACAAAGAGAAAAATGCGAATGGTTGGATTTTTTTAGATTACCGCAATGATGCAATGAATTTAGATAAAAATAATATTATATATGGTCATAATATGTATTATAGCGGAATCATGTTTGGAACTTTGTACAAAACAGCCAATTCTAGTTGGTATACCAATCCTAAAAATCAAATCATCACTTATAATACTCTCTATGAAGATATGCAATTTCAAATATTTTCAATTTATCGTGTCCCTGATACGAATGATTATTTAAAAGTATTCTTTGAAGATGATAATGACTTTCTAGAATTTATCGACATGATTACCGAGCGAAGTATTTATAATTTTAATGTTCCTGTCAATGCAGATGATAAAATTATTACCCTATCAACTTGTAGTAACAATGGAACCAAAAGACTAGTAATTCATGCTGTATTAATAAATGAATAAAGTGAGAATTTTCCCACTTTATTTTTTTCGCCTAATTAGTTTCGAAATATTAGTTTGAGTTAAAATATCCGCCTTTTGATATAAATAATCAAGCATCTCTATAAATTCATCCTGCTTCATTACAAGTTCCCATATAACCCGATGATTTTGAAATGTTTTGATGACCCACTCTCCATTTTTTTTACGATAATGTTTTAAAGGAATATCTTTTCCCGTAATAAAAATACGCACTTGCTCTCCTTCAAATTCAATTTGATCATGAACAAAAGCATTTCTCAAATTCCAAAACAATCGTTTATCGACTTCATTTTGACTAGCTTCTTGAAGTAACTTAGTATATTGATGTATAAGTTCTAACAATCGTTCTTTTTCATCTCTTCCTCCATGATAAGTACATATTTCTTCATAAGATTTTTTAATTTGTTTAATATAATCAGTATAAATATTTCTAGCATGAACAAAATGCATATTCATATTGAATTTTTCTTGTAATTCCTGTTTTAAAAAAACATTATAATCTTCGGCCACATAAATACAGGAAAACAAAAGATAAGCATAAACTTTCATCAAAAAATCTTTCGCATCCCGCAAAATAAAAAGATGATCTTTATGATAAATATCTTGATCAATTTCCTTTAAAATATCCATCATATTATGAGTAATTATAGCATTATAAGCATGATTTTCCTTCATCTTTAATCTACTTATCAAATATTGTAGTTTTCCTTGATAACTGAGCTCTTCAAATGCTTCTTCATTGATAACAGCAGGAAAAGTAAGATCGCTTACAAACTCTATTTTAACACTATTTTGATACTTCTTTTCAATCATTCGAAAAAGTTGATTAGCCTGAGCAATCATTTCTTCAAAAGTAACATTTAAAGGAAGACGATGCTTTTGAAGTTCCAACTTTACAGCTTGAAAAAGTAAATCAAAAGTGTATCTTTCAGTTGGAATTTGACTTTGATGAAAAAGAAGAGCAACCGTTTCTTTATTTCCCTTTAAAAGCGTAATTTTCAAAAACTGAATTAATCCTAAATCCCAAAAAAGTGAAAAAGAAAGAGGAATATCTGGTCTTTGAGGAACTAAATTAAATAAAACAATATCACTCATTCCCTTTTTTAAACTATTTTTTGAATTAGAAACAGTCGATAAAACAAAATTTTCTAACCAAGTAACATCAAAAACAGTTTGATACTCATCTTCCAAATAAACTAAATGATCTTGATAGATAAACTTCATATGTGATAAAAGATCTCGAATTCTTTTAAATTCATCTTTAAAAGGCAATTTTGAAGAACTATGATATCCACTCCCATAATCAATCATTCCTTCTTGCGTTTCCATTTTTCTCATTAAAAATAAATCTTCTAATAAAAAATCGGGAACCTCTCTCCACAAATCATCCATGTTATTGCTAAAAAAAGTTAATAAAGACCACAATTTTATTTCTTGGGTACACTCTTTAATAACAGAAAAATATGCCATATTAGGATGACTAGCATATTTAAGTAAATAACGAATCCCCAAAGCTGCTTTTTTAATACCTTTTTGATCCATAACCCCACTCTTTTCTATTTAAATGCTTTTAAATAATTAATTTTTACACCAAGTTTCACAAACTTCTTTTCATATTCACTCATCACATTAGGAATATCACTATTTGCTAAATTCAAACAAACTTCTTCTAAAAGATAACCATATTGACTAAGACTAACAAGGGAACTAGCAAATAATCCCAAATTATCTGTTTTCATAATAATCTCTTTTTTTCCTTGAAACAAAGAATCATAAATGTGTAAAAAGACTTTACTAGTAAGTCGTCTATCTTGATTTCGCTTCTTAGGCCAAGGATCAGAGAAATTTAGATAAATCGTCGTAATCTCTTTTGCAAATACTTGTTCTAACTTTAAAGCATCTAAACAAATAATTCTTAAATTAGGTAAACCTTCTGGATATTTTTTAATTGCGCGTGCTAAAACATTACTGTACTTTTCAATTCCCACAAAATTAATCTCGGGATGACTTCGTGCCATTTCATAAATAAAATCTCCTTTTCCCATACCAATTTCTAAATGAATAGGATGATTATTTAAAAATACCTCACTCCATTTACCTTGATAATGATAAGGATCTTGAATCAAATAAGAACAATTTTGAAGCCAAAAGTCTTTATCTTTTAAATTTCTAAGTCGCATAATATCACTACTTTCTAAATAAAACATATAATAAACCAGAAAGGAACGTGGATATGAAAAAAGATCGAAATGCTTTTTTTCAGGAATCAGGATATTTCAATCAAACGAATATTCCAACTCCTAATATGAATATGAACGTTGCAAATAGCCCTTTTGTTACCCAAGCTGGTTCAAGTTTTTATGCTGGTCCCGCCGTACCTATGAATTATAACACACAAAGTAACATGAATGCAAATAGCATTCCAACAGTTAACTATGACTATACCGATATAGAATCACGCTTATCAAAATTAGAAAGACAAATAAATCGTTTAGATGCTAGAGTAACCAAATTAGAAAGTAGCACTCTCTATCCTACAGAAGAAATTGATACGACTACCAATATGTATATGGTCTAATTTAGACCTCTTTTTTATTTCTAGATAATTTATTTTTTAATTTCTCTAAATAATTTGATCCTAATATTTCATCCATAAGTCCCATCTTATGAGAAACAATGAAATAAGTAAGTGCTCCAACTACTGCAATAACAGCAATATACACAACACAAGCTAAACGACTATCATAATCAATTGGAATAAATAATTTCATTAAAATAACAACCACAATCATTGTTAGTAAGGGTACAATAATTTTACCAAGCACTCTTTTTGTATCAGCATAATCAAAATGATAAGCTTTCTTTAAATATATCATAGCAATAATAACTGTCGCACTAAAACCAATAATCGTTGCAACCGTAGCACCCCAATAGGCATGAATACCAATCAAATCAAATAAAAGCATAAATGGTACATCTAAAATAGCATTTAAAACAATTCCGGTAACTGAACTAATATAAACCATTTTAAATTTATTCATACTTTGTAAAGTATTATTTGCAACCGTATATAAATTAGAGAAAAGTGGTGCAAAAATAGCTACGGCTAAAATATTCGTTCCAATAGCACTATAATCATAAAAAACGGTCCATATTGCCGAAGATAAAAAACTAATTCCAATACACATTGGTAAACTAATAAATAAAATAATTTGCATGGATTGATTAAATTTATGATTAACATCATCATATTTCTTCAAAGTAAAAGCTTCTACCATATTAGGAATTAAACTAGCTGACAAACCAAGGGCAACTGAAGTAACAACAATACTAATCTTAGGAGCCCAAGTAGAAATACCCGTAGCAATAAACTCAACTTCACTTGCATCCATACCAAGATAATCCATTGTTCTTAATATGAGAATCATATCAACATTGTTATAAATTGTAAAAGCAATACTAACAATAACAATCGGAACCGCATATTTAATAATTTTTTTAATAAGTTCTTTGTTAGTTACAGAATCTCTTACTTCAAATTTTTGATCTAAACAGAGTTCTTTCTTATTTTTCCTTAATTTATCATAAACATAGAAAAAAGCAAATAATCCACCAATAAAAGCTCCAAAAACAGCAACCCCAACACCAGTCGTAATATCAAGATGTAACCATTTAATAGCAATATAACTACCAAAAATAATAACAGTAACTCGAGCCACCTGTTCAATTACTTGAGACACGCTGGAAACTGAAATAATATTGTGTCCTTGAAAGAATCCTCTAGAAACACTTAAAAATGGAAAAATAAGTAAAGCAAAAGAAACACACCGAATAACAAAAGTAACATCTTCAACTGTATTTCCACCTGTCATATCACCAATAATAATTTGAGCTACTTGTGGTGCAAAAACAAAAAGAATAATAAAAGCAAAAACAGCAATAAAGCCAAGTAATTTTTTACCAATTTGAAAAGCTCTAATTTTTGCTTCTTGTCTTCCAAGCGTATTATACTCATTAATAATTTTACTAACCGCATTAGGAATTCCTGCTGTTGCAACCTCTAAAAAAAGCCCATATATATTATAAGCATAAGCATATAAAGCCGCCCCTTGTGACCCAACAATCGCATAAAATGGAATAACATAAAGCATTCCAAGTATTTTTACGATAACAATACATGCCGTTGCTATAATCGTTCCTTCAATAAACGAGTTTTTTTTCATTCAAACACTTCCTAACTAGTATAAATAATCATTGCAGTAAAACAATAAATTTGATCCTCTCCAAACATAGAAATCGCAGTACTAAATTTAATATCAATAACATCCCCTGTCATTTCACTTAAAAATTGATTCACTTGTGCCTCTAAATCTTTCTCATGAGATTCATCAAATATTTTAACTTTCATAATATCACCATATTAACTATAACATGGCATCTACGCTTTTATTGTCGAATTAAAGAGTTGAATAAAAGCTTCTATTACTTCTATTTTATTTTCTGTTCTAATTGATTTTGTAATCATAACATGGGTTGTATAAATTTGATCATATCTTCTATCATAAATACAAAGATCGACACTTTTTTCCTCATCAAGATTACTTGTAAGTCTTCCTGTAATTCCAACACCTAAATCACTATCGGCATATTTACTAATTGCTTTTGCCATTTCTATAGCAGTCTCTTTACTATAAACAGTATACTGATCAATGACTTCTTTAGGAACTCCCATTTTAATTTTATACTCTGTACTATAAGTAACAGCACTAAATTTCATAATCGTACTTGCATCAGGAATATCCGTGATTAAACTAGCAAGTAGGCCACCCGTACAAGATTCCATTGTTGATATACTAATATGATTTTCTATTAAATATTTGACAAGTTCTGCTAACATTAAAAATCGACCTCTGTTAGTATTTTACCACAAAAAAAGACATGTGTATAGAACACACTCATCTTTCATTTACACTAACATATAAATTTCATTTTCCTTTAATCTTCCTTAATTTCTCTTCTGTAAGTTCCATTTTTCTAGTTTGCACAGCAAAATAACTTTGCCCAAAGGCAATGACTTCTTTTCTAGAATCTCCATTTTACACAATTAAATAACATGCATAACGAGTTAAATGGTAATCTTGCACTTCTTTTGAAGTAACCCCAGCTTTTACGATTTTGCTGACATCAGCAAAATGGCTTTTAATGTTCATTTTACTTAACTTACAGCTAATTTTAGCCTTATCAATAACTTGACTAAAATTTCGCCATTGATGATAGCCTAAAACTTTCATTAACTCTCTAGCTTCCCAATATTCCTCAACTCTTCAAATATTTGTTCTTGATACTTTTGAATCTCCATAAACCCATCAACTTTCTATATTGCTATTATACACTTTTTCCAAAAAAGTGAAAGTATTTCTACAATCACTCTACTTGTCCAGCAATATGGGTAATCTTATATCTTTTGATAACTTCATAGCTTAACTCACTATCTCGAATCGTATAAACTCTTTCTTCTAACTCACCATAATCCTGTACTTCTTCTTCCTCTTCTTCTGCTTCTTCATCTATTTCTTTTAAAACCGGAACTAAATAATTAATTTTATTATCTTCTACTTTAACATCAATATAACAATTAGAAGGAGTTTGACAAGCATTAAAGTCATCACTATACCAAGGACTTTCATTATTCTCTAATGTATAACCAGTATAAGTAGACATAATCGTCATTCCTCTAACATCACTACTTCCTGCATAATCGGTTAAACCATTACTAACAAATTCTAAAGAGTCATTTAAAATATATAATTTATCTTCTTCTCCAGCACCATCATCATAAATATTAGTATGAATTAAAAGATAGCTTTTACCATCTTGACCTGTTATAAAAGAAAAATTATTTTCATTAAAACTTCGATCAATCATACTAGCATCATACAAAGTAGGTTCATCTTGATAAGTTTCATAATAACTATACAAAGTTGCTCCATTATAATCACCAGTTAAAGATTGTTCATTTGTATCTTTGTTGTCTCGATATAAAAATTCTACTTCGAATTTTTTTTCTAAGTCATTAATAACAATTTGATAAGTTTGTACAAAAGAGCCATCTATTTCTTTTGTCTCTAATAAAGTAACTTGATCTTTTGCTTCCACTTCTAATGAGCCATTATTTAATTCGACATTTTTTGGCTGTTCGGCATCTCTTTCGACATTAAAATCGTGCGTAGAAACATAAAGAATACCAAAGCCAATCACCCCAAACGCTAACAACACTATTATAATAATTACAACTTTTTTCATAAATCATACCTCTACTCTATTTAAACATAATCCGCTTCAGATTGCAATATCAAAAAAACATTTACACAAAAAACTTGCTAATAAAAATCAATAGTTTTTAGTATTTTTTTAAAATTTTATAAATTTGTATTTCAAAACATGCTAA
>CALVQH010000045.1 GCA_944358115.1 uncultured Bacilli bacterium | reverse complement strand
AATAACAAATGGACCTTTAATTTTAAGTTCCATTATCAGAGAGAATTCTTATTTACACAGAATTCCTTACACACTCTTATTACTTTCTTTATTGCTGTAGGTTTTTCAGCTTATATGGATCATTCTCATGCTGATTTATTTGGATATTTTTCTAATACCTATGATAGTGAGATTATGATAACTGCTATTTCGGTTATTTTTCTGCCAGCAGTTCTTTCTATTATTGGCTTTTGTTTAGCAATTAGTAGTCGTGGTAAAATTAAGAATGGTGCTAATACGGCAGGATTAGTTCTTAATATTATTACTATCTTATTATGTATTGCTGAATTTGTTATGATTACTGGTTAAAAGATGATTTAAAAATCATCTTTTTTCATATACTTTATTGGTGAAATAGATGAATTTAAAACGAGTGATACAAGGCTTTTTGGTTGGTGTTGGTAAAATTATTCCGGGAGTAAGTGGCTCGATGTTAGCGATGTTTATGGGAATTTATGAACCTTTAATGGAAGCGGTAACTCGTTTTTTTGATGATAAAAAGAAACATTTTAATTTATTATTTTATTTTGGAATTGGGTTATTTTTGGCGATTGTATTATTTAGTAAGATTATTTTATTTTTACTTGAAAATTATTATGATGTTACTATTTATTTGTTTTTAGGTCTTATTACTGGGACTGTTTTTCAATTTAAAAAACAAGTAGTGTTTAATCGGAAAAATAAAATTATTTTCTTATTTGCTTTTTTTGTTTTATCTATTTTTCCATTTTTTAATGCGGGAGGAACTTTTGCTTTTCAAAATTCTATTTTTCATTATTTGTATCTTATTTTATTAGGAGGAATTGATGCTTTTACATCAATTGTTCCAGGTATTAGTGGAACTGCTATTTTTATGATGCTAGGAAGTTATGAATTTGTTTTAAGTGTTTTAGCAAATCCTTTTTCTATTCTTTTTCTTTTTTATTTGGTAGGGCTTATATTAGGAGTTATTTTTACTTGTTATCTTATGTATTATTTGTTTCAAAAATGGAAGAATGAAACACATGTGGTTATTTTGGCTTTTTCTCTTTCTTCTTTGTTAATGCTTTTTTTGAATGTCTGTTCTTCAATTTCTTTTTTTCTTATTTTGATATTTGTGATTGGTATGGTTGTCGGATATTTATTTGACAATTAGATAAAAAATTTTACTTGTTTTCCTTCTTATTCTATGTTAAGCTTAATATGTAGAATGGAAAGGAGAGGAAGAGATGAAAAATCTCAAATATTTAGCTATTGGAGTTATTTGCTTTGTAGCTGTTGGAATTAGTGGAGTTAGTGCTGCTGCCTATGTAGATGAAGAAACTATGCCGGAAGGTAATGCTTGGATGGGATGGTATGAAAATACTACAGTAGAAGAAAAAGAGGGAGTATATTATGTTACGATGGGAACAGATATCTCTACAGATTTGATTATTCAAAAAGGAGAAGAAGTTGTTCTTGATTTAAATGGACATACTTTAACAAACTTTACAGATGATTGTGAAGCAATTAAGGTGCTTGCTGGTGGAAAATTAACAATTGTTAATAGTTCTTCAGAAGGTGGTTTAGTAACACAAAAGGAAAGTTCAAAATATAGTGTTATTACAAATCAAGGAACTTTGATTATTGAAAGTGGTAATTTTGAAACTAGTCTAAGTAAGTACATTGTTAGAAATGAAGCAGATATGACAATTAATGGAGGTACATTTACTAGTACGTCTACTGATACATCTATGATTGGTAATATTCGTACTACAGATGAAGATGGAGTAGAAATTGCTGATAATCCAGTGATTCCTGAATTAACTATTAATGATGGTACTTTTAATGCTGTTAGTAATGCTGTAATTAATAATGCTAATAGTGTTGTAGTAATTAATGATGGAGAATTTACAAGTGAAAATGCTTTTGCTTTAGATAATATGGCAACTGCTACAATTAATGGAGGCACTTTTACATCAACGAATAATAATGCTATTCGTATCAATGTAAGAGGAACTGAAGCTCCTGAAAATTTATCACTTACTATTACGAATGGAAAATTTGTTTCTGCTGATGATGCAGAAAGTGATATTATTTATCGTTTAGGTGATGTTACTGTTCCAGCAACTACAGAAGTAGCTACTGTTACTGGTGGTACTTTCTCATGTGATGTAAGTAGCTTCTTAGGTGATTCTTATGAAGTAGATGAAAATGGAACTATTACTGAAAAAGAAGAAGTTACAACTCCTCCAGAAGAAGAAACACCTACTAATCCAGAAACTCCAAGTGAAGAAATTCCAGAATTACCACAAACTTATGATGGTGTTGTTGTAAGCATTGTTGTTGGTGGAATTGCTTTAGCAGTTGTTGCTACTGGAATTATTCTTGCAAAAAAGAAAAAATTATTTAATTAATATTTTAAATATTGGGAATTCAAAAAAATGAGTTCCTTTTTTATTTGACTTTTTCGTACATTATCTATATAATATTTTTTCTAAGGGATGGTAGTTTATGGAAACTAGAAACGAAAATTTGGATATTTGTAAGAAATGTGGAGGCTATTGTTGTAAGAAATGCGGTTGTGATTATGCAGTAGAAGATTTTTTAGAAATCAAAAAGGACTATTTGCTATCTAAATTGGAAGAAGGATATATTTCTATTGTTTCCATTTAGAATTTTAAAAGATTGCCAAATGGAGAAATGGTTAATCTTCCTTTTTTGTATTTGCGAGCAAGAAACATTAATCGACCAGTTGTTGACTTATTATCAATGAAGACGACTTGTGCATCTTTAACCGATATGGGTTGTCAATTTGATTATGAACATAGACCCATGGGAGGAAAAAACTTAATACCGGTTGAAGGAATGCGTTGTTATCCTAGGGAAGAAGCTATTAATATTGTAAAAGGATGGGAAAGATATCAGAATATTTTAGAAAAAATAGTAAAAAGATTAACTGGTAAAAGTGTTGATGAAAAATTAAGGGAGGATATAGAAAATTTATTTTTTGATCTTTTATGTAATCATGTTGAAGGTGTTGCTAAAAGTGAATTAAGTGATATTAAAAGAATGCTGCCTTTATTAGTTCAAATCTATTTTCAAGAATATCAAAAGGCAAAAAAGAGATTTCAGCAGTCTCCAGAACGAATTTTAAATAAAAAGCAATAAATAGTCTTGCAAATTTATTTATTTTATGGTAAATTATAGGTGAACACGAAAGTGTTTTTTTAAATACTTTCATTTAGAGGGGAAACAATATGGCAAAAAAAGAAGAAGAAAAAAAAGTTATGAAAAAAGAAAAAAGGGAAACAGAGAGTAAAAAGGGAAAGAAAAAACAAGAAAAAGTGAAGAAAGAAAGCTTTTTTGTAGGTGTAAAATCAGAACTTGCTAAAGTAAAATGGCCTACTAGAAAAGAAGTACTTAAGTATACTATTGCAACTTTAGTCTTTATGATTGTCTTAATGATATTCTTTGTTTTATTAAGTTTATTGATGTCATTTATAAAGGGGGCTTTTAACTAATGGAAAAAGAGTGGTATGTAGTTAATACTTATTCTGGTCATGAATCAAAAGTAAAAGAAAAATTAGAGGCAAGAGCACAATCTATGGGAATGCAAGATTATATTTTTCGTGTAATTGTTCCAGAAACAACTGAGGTTGAAGTAAAAGATGGACAAAAGAAGGAAAAAAAGAAGAAGATGTTTCCTGGATATGTACTAGTAGAAATGATTATGAGTGATGAAGCATGGTATATTGTACGTAATACACCAGGTGTAACTGGATTTATTGGTTCTAGTGGTAAGGGTGCGAAACCAACACCACTTCTTCCAAGTGAAATTGATAAGATTTTAGCTGGTATGGGAATGAGTCGTGTTAATATTGAATCAGAGCTTGCTGTTGGTGATAAAGTAAGTATTATTGATGGCCCATTCAAAGGTATGATGGGTAAAGTTGATTCTATTGATTTAGAAAATAATCGTTTAAATGTTTTAATTGACTTATTTGGACAAGAAACACCAGTTGAAGTAGAAGTTTATCAAGTTAGTAAAGCTTAATTTTGAAGAGCAAGAAAAAAATAATTCTTGCTCTTTTATTATGAAAAATGATAAACTTATATTAGGAAGTGATTGATATGATTTATCCAACGTTTATCAAAAAGGGAGATACTATAGGAGTTAGTGCACCATCTAATGGGGTAACAAAAGAGGCAAAAGTAAATCAGCTAAATATGGCTATTCAAAAATTAAATGAAAAGGGATATCAAATTTTAGAGTCACCTCATGTTAGAACTAATGAGGATTATGTTAGTTGTGATGCAAAAGTAAGAGCACAAGAATTAGAAAGTTTATATAAAAATCAAGATGTTCGGGCAATTATATGTGCGACTGGTGGAGAGTTTTTACTGGAAATGCTTTCTTATTTTGATTTTTCAGTTGTTAAAAATCATATTAAATGGTTACAAGGATATTCGGATCCAACTGGTTTACTTTTTACGATTACAATAAACTATGATATTGCTACCATTTATGGTCATAATTTCGTAGGATTTGGAATGGATTTTTGGCATGAATCAATGGAGAATAATTTAAAAATTTTAGAAGGTAATTTAATCATCCAAAAAAGTTTTTCTATGTATGAAGGAGAGTGGGTGGAACCAGTTTTAGGAACCGAAGAATATACTTTAAATACACCTGTTTGTTGGAAAAATTTAAATGGAGAGAAAAAAATAGAAATAAAAGGCCGAATGATTGGTGGTTGTATTGATATTTTAACTGAACTTTTTGGAACTCGTTTTGATAAAACAAAAGAATTTATAGAAAAATATAAAGAAGACGGAATTGTTTGGTATTTTGATAATTGTGAATTATCTAGTGAGGATTTGGTACGTACTTTGTGGAAGTTTAAAGATAATGGTTGGTTTCATCATTGTAATGGTATTATTTTTGGAAGAAGTGCGTGTCATGAAAGTAACTTTGGAATAACTTTTGGTGATGCAGTAAGACGAGTACTCGGAGAGTTAAATATACCTATTATTATCGATGCTGATTTTGGGCATGTTCCACCAAGAATGACCATTATTAATGGAGCGTATGCAACTATTACTAGTAAAGATGGCAAAGGAACTATCAAGTTTGAATTAAAATAGAAAATAAAAAGACATTTTATGTATTTTGTAAATTTAATGTATCGCTATATTAATCGATTTATAAATAGTTATGAATTATTAGAAGAGTTAGAAAGAATAGATTTAAGTTATTATTCTTTAAATGAGAAAAATCAAATTTAAGGGCTTATTTTAGATGTTCAAAAGTTGAGAAATACAAGTTTTTAATGAGGTTAATGATGTAGAGCATGGAAATTAACTAAGAAAGAAAGCAAAATTTTTATGGTTGAAATTTTTGACTATAAAATGATGATGCGAGTAGATAGATTTGATTAAGACTTCAATAGATTTAAAAGAAAATGTTGTTATCTGAAAATTTAATTTATAAAGTACGCGAAATGAAAGTAATGTTAGATAGTGATTTAGCAAGGCTTTATGAATGTACAAATGGAACCAAAACAATTAATCAAGCAGTTAAAAGAAATGCAGGCAAATTTCCTGATGATTTCTACTTTCAATTAACACAAGAAGAATTACTAAACTTGAAGTCCCAATTTGGGACTTCAAGTTGGAATGAACATGGCGGAAAAAGAAAACTTCCATATGTATTTACAGAACAGGGCGTTGCTATGCTTGCTACAGTAATTAGGACTTCTATAGCATCACAGGTGAGTGTAAATATTATGCGTGCTTTTGTTACTATGCGTAAGTTTATTGGGACCAATTTAATAGAACAAAAATATATTAATAATTTAGAATTAGAAGACCATGATAAAATTCAAGCACTTGAAAAATCATTTCAAAAGTTTGAAGAAAAAAGAAAGGCTCATGAAATTTATTTTGATGGCCAGATTTATGATGCCTATTCTAAAATATTAGATATTTTTAATAGTGCTAAAAAAGAATTAGTTATCATTGATAGTTATGCCGATAAAAAAATTCTTGATATTGTTAAAGATTTAAATATAAAAATAGTTATTATAACTAAGAAAAATAATTTATTAAAAGAAACAACTATAAAAGAGTATAATAAAGAATATCATAATTTAACTGTTAAATATGATAATACGTTTCATGATCGATATTTTATATTAAATAATGAAATCGTTTATCATTGTGGGGCTAGTATTAATCGAATTGGTTATAAAACTTTTTCTATTACTTTAATAGGAGATACGGATATTTGTAATTCTTTAATTAATAAAATAAATACTATTATATAACAAAAGCACCTCTATTTGAGATGCTTTTGTTATTGTAATAATTTCTTTTCAATATAAGTAATAATTTTATATAAAACAAAAGAAATAATAATTAATATGATAATACCACTCATAACCATATCTAAATTAAATACTTGCGTTCCATAAATGATTAGATAACCAAGTCCACTTTTACTTACTAAGAATTCTCCCATAATAACACCAATTAGTGTCATTGATATATTTAGTTTTAGACTAGATATAATGGTTTTATAAGATGCTGGTATAGTTAATTTTAATAATATATCTAATCTAGAAGCATTAAAGGTTTTAAATAGTTTTATTAAATCTTTATCTATGTTATTAAAACCATTATAAATACTCATAATACCTACAATTAAATTGATGAGTAGGGCCATTACTATAATTGATTTAGTATTTGCACCGGCGATAATGATAATTAATGGTCCTAGAGCTACTTTAGGTAAGCTATTTAACATGGTTAAATAGGGATCTATTATTTTATTTAATATTTTAAATTCATAGAGGATAATGGCAATGATAAAACTAAGAGTAATTCCTAATATAAAAGCAATGGCGGTTTCATATAGGGTAGTGGCGATATGACCTATTAGGTTATAATTTAAAAATAGATTTTTAATGGTTTCTATTATTTTAGATGGAGAAGAAAAGATAAAAGGGTTAATAATTTTATATTTGCTTAATATTTCCCATAATAGAAGAAATCCTACTAAGATGAATATTTGAAAACCAACAACAATAACTTTTTCTTGTTTTAATTTCTTTAAATATCTTTTATGTTCTTCACTCATTAAAGCTTAGATCCTTCCAAATACGATCATAGTAATAAGCAAAATTTTTATCTTTTCTGTTCTCAATGGGATTTCCATTTTTTTCTCTTTTTATTTTATAGATATTTTTTACAATACATGGTCTATCACTTAGAACGATAATCCGATCAGAAACGCTTATCGCTTCTGAAATATCGTGCGTTACCATTAAAGCTGTTTTTCCTTCTTGTTTAATCATCTTATAAACATCATCACTAACCTTTAATCTTGATTGGTAATCGAGTTTACTAAATGGTTCATCAAGTATTAGAATATCTGGTTTTAGAGCTAGGGTACGAATGAGTGCCACTCTTTCTCGCATTCCACCAGATAACTCTTGAGGATATTTATCCATAAATTCTTCTAAACCATATTTTTTAAATAAACATTTGACATATTCAATATTTTCTTTTGTCTTTTCCTTTTTTATTTCTAAGCCTAGTAGAGCATTATCTAGGACTTTTTTCCATTCTAACATTGAATCACTTTGAAGCATATATCCTAATTTTAAATTATCTTTTAATTCAATGTTTCCTCCGGTTTTATGATCCATTTGGGTTAAGATATTTAAGAGGGTTGACTTTCCACAACCTGAAGGTCCTACAATACAGATAAATTCACCTTCATATAAATCAAAAGATATATCCTTTATAGCTTCTGTTTTTTCTTTTTTCTTATAATAAACTTTATTTAAATTTTTAATACTTAATAGTTTATTCATATAAATTATGAATTAAATCACTATAAGGGACGTAATCTTCTAATAAATCATTATCAATTAACATATCTTGTAAGTTATTAAAACTACTTTCGGTGATATATGGAGTAGATAGCCAAGAATCATATTCTTTATAATTATCAATAATGGTGATGATATCATTTTTGGCACTATCTGGGAATTGTGGCAAGATTACATCGGCAACTTCACTACTTTCATGAGTTAAAACATAATCAAGTCCTTTAGCTATTGCTCTGGTAAATCCCTTTAATAGTTCTTCATTATTTTCTAAGTAACTTTTACGAGCATAGAAGGCTGTATATGGTACTTCACCTGATAGTCTACCAATTGAATCTACAATACAAGCATTACTTACATTGACAACAGTAGTAGCTGTGGGTTCAAATAAATTGACATAATCACCAATTCCTCCAATGAATGAACCAGAAAGACTCGCAAAATCAATTGAGTAATTTACATTTATTTTATTTACATCCATTCCCGCATTTTTCATCGCATTTAGGAAGTTTACAGCAGGCATACCACCAGCACGACCTACTAATATTTCTTTCCCATATAAATCACTTAGTTCAAAATCCTCACTACAATCTCTTGCAAGTATAAATTGACCATCTCTTTTGGTAAGTCCAGCAAATGTTACTAAATAGTCTTCTTCACCACCAGCATAAATATAAATAGATGATTCTGTACCAGCAAAACCAACATCAACTGTATCTGATAGGACAGCTGCACTAACTTTATCAGCACCACTTGTAAGTATTAAATCAATTTCGATTCCTTCATCCTCAAAATAACCATTTTCAATTGCTACATACATCGGAGCATAAAAGACACTATGGGTTACTTCGGCAAGTCTAATGGTTGTTAAGTTATTATTTGCATCTTTCTTATCTGTTAGTTTTATTCCCGTAATTACAATTGCAATAATTAAGATAATTGCAATTAAAATGGTAATTATTTTCTTTTTCAAAATATATTCCTCCTTTAACTATTCCAATGTATTATATTCTCTTTTTTGTAAATGGTTATTTTTAATTTTTAATCCAAATATCAAAAAATGTACAAAATGTACGAAAAATATAGCAAAATATGTACAAATTGTACGTTTTTTGATATAATGGTGCCAGGAGATGAGAAAATGAAAAGAAAAATTATGTTAGAATTAGAAGAATGGATGAAAGATTTTAAAAAGCCTCTTATGTTAATTGGAGCTAGACAAACAGGAAAAACATACATTTTGGAAGATTTTTGTAAAAATTATTTTGAACATTATGTTTATATTAATTTAGAAAAAGAAAGTAATATTTCGGATATTTTTAATCAGACAATTGATCCTGATGAAATAATAGAAAGTATTAAAGTTTTGAAAAATATTCAGTTTGATGTAGAAAATACTATTTTGTTTTTAGATGAAATACAAGTGTGTGAAAGAGCGATTACTTCTCTTAAGTATTTTTGCGAAAGTGATAAACCATATAAAATTGTATGTGCTGGTTCTTTGCTTGGAGTTAAAATTAAGCGCTTTGCATCTTCTTTTCCAGTTGGTAAAGTACAGCTTAAATATTTGTTTCCAATGGATTTTGAAGAATTTTTGATGGCACTTAATGAGAATATGCTTATAGAAGAAATAAAAAAGCATTATCAAAATAATACGCCTATGTTAGATGTTATTCACGATAAAGCTCTTCTTTTATATAAAACTTATTTAATACTCGGAGGAATGCCAGCGGTTATTTCAGATTATATTCAAAAAAATAAATCTTTAGCAGATACTTCATTAGAATTACAAGATGATATTATTACTTCTTATTTAGCTGATATGAATAAATATACAGAAAATACAGAAAGTATTAAAAATAGTAAAATATATCATGCGATACCAAAAGAACTGGCAAGAGAAAATAACACCTTTAAATATAGTTTAGTTGATAAAGATGCACGGAAAATTAGATACGAAAGTAGTTTAGACTGGCTTTTAGCTAGTGGAATGGTATTAAAATGTGCTTTAGTATCAAAACCAGAATCTCCTTTAATAGCTTTTGATAACTTGGATAAATTTAAATTATATTTAAGTGATGTAGGAATTCTTAGAAGTTTAGCTAATATTGATTATAGAGAAATTCTTTATGATATGAATGAGATGTATAAAGGTGTTTTAACTGAAAATTATGTAGCATGTGAGTTTTATGCGAAAACAAGAGAACTTTATTATTATCAATTCAAACAATATGAAATTGATTTCTTAATTAAAATAGACGGGAATGTCATTCCAGTTGAAGTAAAAAGTGGTAGAAGAGTTAATAGCAAAAGCTTAAAAGAATACATGGATAAATATAAACCAGCTTATGGTATTAGAATTAGTACTAAAAATTTTGGATTAGAAAATAATATTAAATCTGTTCCTTTATATGCTGTATTTTGTATTTATGGTAAAATTTAAAAAAGTTTTTCCATTCTATCCAAAAAACTTTTATTTTTCAAAAAGTTTTTCCAATTCATCAAAAAAACTTTTAAATTACCACAACGTTTTACTTTTGATAATATTATATTTCTGATGTTTATGATTCTATTTTATTAAAAGATTTTGTTGATAGATTAGGTATAACAGATATTCCTTCCTTTAATAAAATTTTACAATATATATTGGAAACAGAAATAAAAGAGTTTAGTGTTACCAATGTTCTTTCTTATTTAGAAAAGAATAATCAGAAAATAGCAACTGATACTTTGTATAAATAGGTAGAAGCAATATGTTCCACTTTTATTATGAATAGGGTTTATCGTTATGATATTCATGGTAAAAGTGTTTTGAAAACTTTAAATAAGTTTTATGCGACAGATTTTGGTGTTAAAAAAATTAAAACAAATAGTAAAGAAGTTAATTATGCTCATGTTTTAGAGAATGTTGTGTATAATGAACTTGTTAATGAAGGATATGATGTTTATATAGGTAAAATGAAAACAAGTGAGATTGATTTTATTGCTTCTAATGATAAAGGACTTAAATATATTCAAGTATGTTATTCACTAAAAGATGAAAATACATTAAAACGAGAAATTGAAGTTTTGGAAGAAATTGATGATTCATATCCTAAATATATCAGAGTGTGTAAGGAATTCTGTGTAAATAAGAATTCTCTCTGATAATGGAACTTAAAATTAAAGGTCCATTTGTTATT
>CALVQH010000044.1 GCA_944358115.1 uncultured Bacilli bacterium | reverse complement strand
TTTGCAAATACCAAAATTCCTACTACTAATAAAACCATACATCCTACTATAATACTTATTCTTTTCATTCTTTTTTCCTTCAACCATTCTACAACAAATTTAATTTGTTTTCATTTGATTCGACAAAACTTGTCAAAACTTCTTTTGCAATACATATCGTATTATTATTTGTATAATTATATTATAGGTAAAATATAACTATGTGTCAAGAAAATTTGGAAGTACTCCTTCATATATTTTTTAAATGGAAAATGGTAAAATATGGTAAGTATAGGCAAAATGTACCTAGTTATAATTTTCATATTTCGGATAATGATATACTTTTTCTAGCTAAAAGGAGGATGGAAATGAACCGTTTAAGAGAACTAAGGGAAGATCATGATTTATATCAAAAAGATATTGCAAAATTAATCCATATCGATCAATCTAATTATAGTAAATATGAACTAGAGAAAATTAATATTCCTATTGAAACCCTACATCAACTTGCTGATTATTATCATACTTCTATTGATTACATATTATATAGAACAGATTGTAGAAAGGCTTATCCGAAAAGTATTGTAAATGAAAAGACAGTTCAAACAAACTAGAACTGTCTTTTTTAAAAATCAAATAAACTTAATTGACTTGTTTCCGGTAAACTACCAAAGACTCCTAAACTTCTTAATTTATCAACTGTTGTAGCATTGACATGACCACGCATACCAAAATCTTCAATACTATAAAATGGTTTGATGTTTCGTTCTTCAATGATTTTGGCTGCAACACTATCACCTAGGCCATCAAGGGTTCTAAATGGGCAAATTAAAGTTACGCCATCTTCGGCTAAGATAAAGTTTTTACCATCACTTTTTTCAATATCAATATTACCAAATTTGAAACCTCTGGCGGTTGCTTCTAAACTTAGTTTTAATGTTTCAAGTACGCTTGTTTCTTTGTTCGTAGCACTATAACCTTTCGCATTAATCTCATTAATTCTCGCTCTTATAGCATCATATCCTTTTACCATTGTTTCTAATTCGAAATCATCAAATCTGGTAGAAAAATAAGTAGCATAATAAATGCCCGGCATATGTACTTTAAAGTAAGCGATACGAAAAGCACTCATAACATAGGCAGCAGCATGGGCTTTTGGGAACATGTATTTAATCTTTTCACAAGAATTAATATACCAATCCGCTATACCAGCTTCTTGCATTTCAGCCTTAAATTTAGCCCAACCTTCTGGATCTTTGCTTGCTTTTCCTTTACGAACAAATTCCATAATTTTGAATGCTTTAATTGGTTCCATGCCGTTATACATTAAGTACGTCATAATATCATCACGACAGCCAATAACATCACTAAACGGAACAATATTATTGCGAATTAATTCTTGAGCATTTCCGAGCCATACATCCGTACCATGAGAAAGTCCTGAAATTTTAATTAACTCGGCAAAGGTTTTCGGTTTGGTATCAACAAGCATACCAATCGTAAATGGAGTTCCAAATTCAGGTACACCAAGTGTTCCAGTTTCATTCATAATCTCTTCTTTGGTTACCCCAAGAGGCTCTGGAGATAAGAAGATACCCATGGTTTCTTTATCATCTAGAGGTACCGTGGTAACATCAATTCCCGTTAAATCTTGAATCATTCTTAGTTGAGTTGGATCAGTATGTCCTAAAATATCTAGTTTTAAAACATCTTCATCGATCGCATGGTAATCAAAGTGAGTAGTACGCCATGCGGCATCAATATCTTCAGCTGGATATTGGAAAGGAGTAAAATCAAAGACATCCATATAGCCCGGAATAACAACAATTCCTCCTGGATGCTGGCCAGTCGTTCTTTTAACACCTGTGCAACCTTTCGCAAGTCTTTCTATTTCGGCATTATTTAGAATAATCCCCTTTTGTTCGGCATATCCTCTTACAAAGCCAAAGGCTGTTTTTTCAGCGACGGTACCGATGGTTCCGGCACGATATACATTATCAACTCCGAATAATACTTTGGTGTATTCATGAGCAGCTGCTTGGTTTAAATCAGAGAAGTTAAGATCGATATCGGGAACTTTATCAGCATTAAATCCTAGGAAGGTAGCAAATGGCATGTCTTGGCCATCCTTGGTCATTAAGGTACCACATTTAGGGCAATTTAAATCAGGTAGGTCAAAACCACTTTTATAAAGGTTACCAAATGGCACTCCTTCTTCATTTTCAAAGAGACTAAATTTACACTTTTTACAACGATAATGAGGTGGTAAGGCATTTACCTCCGTAATTCCCATCATGGTAGCAACAAAGCTTGAACCTACTGAACCACGAGAACCTACTAAAAAGCCATCATCATTACTCTTTTTTACAAGTTTTTGAGCAATTAAGTAGATTACATCGAATCCGCCACCGATGATACCTCCTAATTTTTTCTTGACTTTTTTATCGATATCACTTATTGGGTCTGTTTCTTTTTCTTGCTTTAATTCTCTTTCTAACGCTTCTTTTTCATCAGGAGTTGCATTCTTTATTTTTTCTTCTAAATCTTTTATTTTGGCAGTATGTTCTTGTTCGAGCTTTAATATTAACTCCTCTTTTACTACCCTTTTTACTTCATCAAAGCCTTTTAAAATCGTCTCATGTAATTCATGGAAAGACTTTGTTGTTAGTTCATCCCCAGTTAGGTGTTCTTCTCTTTCTAATCTTGCTTTAATGCTTTCTAGCACACTATCACCATATAGTTCTTTGCTTATTCGCTCTTCAATATTAAGAGGAAGAGGATCGCCATACCAAAGAGCAGCCTTTTTATAAACCATATCGGTTACTGTTTCTACGGAATTTTCAATTCTTGGTGAGAAAGGTACCCCACCCGTTTGAATAATTACTTCTACTTCTTCAATCATGTCAGCGATTTTATTGGTATTTTCTACAACAATTTCATAGGCTAACTCGCTTCCTAGAAATGAGAATTCTTCTAGCATTTCCTTGGTGGTACGAATATGCATATCCGGTTGCTCAATTCCTCTTTTATTTAATGGATGTAATTTTCCATTCGATTTTTGAGCAATGATGATATCACGATAGATTTTGTCTTTTGGTGTTAAATAGTGAGCATCGCTAGTTGCTACGACCATTTTACCAGTATCTTTGGCTACCCGAATAATTTTTTTAATATGCTCTTCTAAATCATTTACTGTTTTAAAACCACTTGATTCCATTTGTAATAGATGTTTCATGGCACTAATAGGTTGAACTTCAATGTAATCATAAAAGCGCATTAAACTTCCTAATTCTTCGTCATCTTTGGTTTTTGCTTCTTCAAATATTTCACCATTGATACAGCCACTACCAATTAAAAGACCTTCCCGTAATTTTTTTAATTCCCCTCTTGGTAATTTTGGTTCACTATTTTTAAATAAATAAGTAGTATTAGCATAGCTTATGATTTTGAAAAGATTTTTTAGCCCTACTTTATTTTTTACTAGGCAACATAAATGAAATGGATAGGAGAATTTGATTAGCTCGCTTGTATCAACCGAATTAAATAATTTGGTCGTTGTTTCAATGTTGCGAGAATCCAATTCTTCACACATTTTATGGAAAGCATGAGCGGTTCCTTCAGCATCGTAGTCGGCTCTGTGGTGAGCATCTTCATCCCATTCAATTTTATAACGTCTAACAAGAGTTGTTAATTTATGGTTAGGCCACTCAGGGTGTAACATACGAGCCATACTCATTGTATCTAGAACTGTATTCTTAAATTCACCTAGATTATACTTATTACAAGCAGCGCTAATAAAACCAATATCGAATTTGGCATTATGGGCAACCATTGGTAGATCGCCAGTCCATGCTAAGAATTTCTTTGTAACTTCTTCTTCTGAGGCATGACCAGCAAGCATGTCATCGGTAATACAAGTTAAATCGACAATCTTTTGAGGAAGTGGCCTTTTCGGATCAATGAATTCATCAAAACGATCTAGTATTTGTCCATCTTTTATTTTGACAGCACCAATTTCAATCATTTGATCACTACCAACATAAAAGCCAGTTGTCTCGGTATCAAATACAACGTATTCTTGTCCTAATAAGTCATATTCTTGCAAATTAAAGATAAAATCAATATCATCATTGACAACATTTAACTCTGCTCCATATAGAACTTTGAATCTATCTTCTCCTGTTTTTCCTTTATTCGCATCTGTTACAGCATGAAAAAGATCAGGATAAGATTGAACGGCATTGTGATCAGTAACAGCGATCGCTTTATGACCTAGTTTTAAGGCATGACGCACTAATGCTTTTGCATCAATTACACCATCCATCGTACTCATCATGGTATGCGTATGTAATTCTACTCTCTTTTCTTCGGCATCATCGGTAATATTTTCATCTTTTGAATCAATGATTTCAATATTCCATAATTGTAAAACCATTTCATGAGAATAATTATCAAATTCCACATTGCCAGAAAAACGGAACCAGCGTCCTTTCTTCATTGCTCCTTTGATGCCATTTTTAATGACTGCAAACTCTTTTTTATTCTTTTTAAATACTTTGGCTAAAATACTATTCGTGTTATCACTGATTTTTAGAGTCATAATATTAATGGTATCTTTTTCCAATAATTCATCTCCAAATACGTAAGCTTCCACAATCACATTTTCTTTAGCTCCTAAAATATTATCAATCGGAGTAAGTTCTCCTTCGACATGTGTACCTAATATGATATTAGGATCTTCGCTTTGGGCAATCACGATTTCTCTATTTTCAATTTTTTCAATATTTCTTACACTCATCGCTAAACATTTGGAATAAGAATCAAAATCAATATTACCATTTAAGCGGAACCAATCATCTTCTTTTAAAACTTCTTTTACTTTTAAATATTCTTCTTTGTCTTTCAAAAAGATTTTGGTTAAAAAGCTCTTTGAGTTATCATTGATATTAAGGGTAATAATATTAATATTTTCTCGTTCTAAGACAGATATAGATTCGACATAGCCTTCAATCGTAATATTACGGCCAACATTATTAATGGAACTAATAGAGACAGGCTCTCTTGTAATACTTTTACCAAATACAATACTTCCCGGTTTAAACTCTTTTACAATATTCTTATATTCCATAGGCGCTTGAACTTCAGCTAGTTCCTCCGTAATATTTTTTCGCAACTCTTCATTTAATTTCGTTGTAATAAAATAATCTTTTAGGCCATATTCTGTTAGGGTTTTACGAATTCCCGCTTCTTCTTTTTTTATATTTTCTTCTTCGGCAGGACTTATTACTTCAAAGATAATAATATCATCATCAATTACAGGTTCACACTCTAGTAAACTAATTAAAGAAGGCTTTTTATCCGTCAAACGTTTTACAATTTCTTTTACATAAGACAAGCAATCACTTTCTTTAATCTCATCATAATACATGATAATATTACATGGGTATTCCCCATTAATTTTATTTTGACAAGATTTACGTAGTTCATCTACTTCTTTTATAGGTAACACATTTTTGGCATGTAAAAAAACATGAAAGACTTCTTCTTTTTTATTTAAAACTACTTTTTCTATTTCTGTCGTATTCCAAATATCACTCTTGGTTTCAAAATGAATACTTTTAAAAAATGAATGGATATCATGCATGGGTACCACCTACTACTTTCTGTAATCCATTTATGTTTATTTGATAACTATCAAATCTTTTCGTTACTAATCCTTGTACTGCTATTATATCACCATTTTGGATATTTTTGATTAAAGAATACCCATTTGGGAAAACAACAAATTCGCCAGTTCCCGTTTCATCGCTTGCGGTAATGAAAGCCATATTATCCCCTTTTTTCGTTTTGATAGTCTTTATTTTTTCGACTAACACTACACATTTTACTCTTTTATCAAAATAAGATGTTTCTTGCTCTAATTTCATAATGCTTTTATCTTGAAACTTAGCAGTTGGATGATTGGTAACATAAAAGCCATAAGAATTTAGTTCTTTTTTTCTTAGTTCTTCTTCATCATATTCTTTTTCGTTTTCAATCATTGGCTTCATAACAAAAGAAGAATCTAAATCGCTAATTAAGCTGGCATAATTAATCGCGGCATCTAAGTTTTCTATCATCGCCTTTTTAGTTAAGTTAAAACAATCTAGTGCTCCGGCATCGATAAGGGAAGTCATTGTTTTTTTGTTATTACTTTTTTTATATACTCTGGCAACAAAATCAAGATAATCACTAAATTTACCACGATTATTCCGCTCTTCTAAAATTGCAGTTGAGGCCGTAACTCCTAAGTTTTTGATGCTACTAAGAGGAATCATAAAAGCATGATTTCTTACTTGATAAGAAGAGGATGCTTCATTTACATTTGGTTTTAGAATGACAATTCCCATTTTTCTTGCTTCTTCTAGATACTCTTTGGTTTTTATTTCACTTCCTAGACTCATATTTAACAAATTTGCAATAAAATACATGGGAAATTTAACTTTTAAATAAGCCATCTCGTAGCCAATTAAGGCATAACTAACCGAATGCGCTTTATTAAAACCATAGTTGGCAAATTTTAAGATTAAATCATAAATTTCAGTTGCTAAATTCTTAGAATAACCTTTTTTTAAAGCATTATTAATAAAGTGCTCTTTATCTTCTAAAATAACACTTTCTTTTTTCTTAGACATGGCTCTTCTAATATTATCTGCTTCTGCATAGGTATATCCACCTACTTTTACTAGAATTTGCATTACTTGTTCTTGATAGACAATAATGCCATATGTTTCTTTTAAAATTGGCTCTAAATCAGGGCTTAAATAAGTTACGGGTTCTAAGCCATGTTTTCTTCTTACGAATGAATCAATGTTATTCATAGGTCCTGGGCGAAACAAAGCAACACAAGCAACTAAATCAGAAAAGCTAGAAGGTTTTAATTTTTTAAGTAAATTTTTCATTCCACTACTTTCATATTGAAAAATTCCTTCCGTATCCCCTTTACTAAATAATCTAAATATTTCTGGATCATTTAAATTGATTTTATTTAAATCAAGTGTTTTACCAGTATTTTCTTTGATTAAATCTAGGACGTTAGCAATAATTGTTAAATTTCTTAAAGCCAAAAAGTCCATTTTTAAAAGGCCTAGAGGTTCTAAGTATTCCATGGTAGTACCAGTCATAAAGATGCCAGAGTTAAAGTTAAGAGGTATTACTTCATCTAAAGCTACACTTGCTATTACAACTCCGGCAGCATGAGTAGAGATATGTCTTTTTAACCCCTCTAGTTTTAATGCTTGCGCATAAATTGTTTTAAAAAACGGGTTAGATGTTAAAAAGTTTTTTACTTCTTTCTTTGCCAAATTTTCTTTTAAAGATGTTTTGGCATCAATTAAATTTACAAATTGATCGATTAAAGGGACATCTACATCATAGACTCTACTAACATCTCTTAATACTTGTTTTGAAGCAAGTGTTCCAAACGTCATGATGGGAGCAACATTTTTTATTCCATACTTGTTTCTTACATAATCAATTACTTCGCCTCTTTTGGTATATTCAAAATCGATATCAATATCAGGCATCGTAATTCGTTCAGGATTTAGGAAACGCTCAAATAATAAATGGTATTTCATTGGATCTACATCGGTAATACCAATCGAAAAACTCACTAGGGAACCGGCGGCACTTCCTCTTCCCGGGCCAACTAAAATACCATTTTTTTTGGCATATAAAACATAATCATAGACAATTAAAAAATAGTCAACGAAGCCCATCTTTTTTATTACGGATAATTCATAGTTTAGTCTTTCTTCATATTCTTTGGGCACTTTACCATTTAGTCTTTTGTTTAATCCCTTCCAAGCTAAGCTTGTTAAATAAGCATAAGAATCTATCTCTTGGTTATAGACAGGAATAAAGTTTCTCTTTTGATTGATATTTAACTCGATATCTTTTATAAACTCTTCCGTTGTTTCTTCATCTTCTTTTTTCACAAGTAAATTTAAATAATAAGAAGAATAGTCACTTGTGATTTCTGTTATTTTACAACCTTCATCAATGGCTCTTAGGCATACCAAATCTTTGGTGTCTTCTTTTTCTAGACAGCGAGCTTCTTTTATATAAACACAATTTTCTGTTTTTAATAAAGCTTCTATTTTTTCAGTATCATTTTGATAAGCTAAATAAGCATGAGGAAAGCGTTCTAATAATTCATAAGATGCTCTTGGTAAAACAATTTTAATATTGGATAGGTATGTATTTAAGTTGTCCCATGTTAATTCTTTGGTTTCTTTTAATGTATGAATTTTTAATAAATTTTTGTAGCCATCATTATCTTTCGGATATAACATTAGCTCATTATTATCGATTATTATACTTAAACCAACAATTGGTTTTAAATCATTTTTAGTCATTTTAGTAAAAAATTCCATTACACCATATAAGTTCTCATCACAAATGGCACAACTGGTGATATGATGTTTTTTTAAAAAAGTAATTAAAGAATCTATTTTAATGGTACTTTTTAATAAACTATATTCGGTCGTTACTTTTAATGGTACAAACATGATATCACCCCACTATAAATATTATAACAAAAGTGGGCATTAAAAAAAAGAGTTTGATACCCTTTTCTTTCTCTTTTTTCTTCGCTATCTTTTGGGATTATCCATTAAGTTTCCCATTTTTATTTGATTATTTAGCAATGTAGTTAATTCTTGGTATAAATCTTTTGTTGGTTGACTATGTAAAGAATTATATTTTATTTTAGCAATTAATTCTGGATAATCCCGAAATATATTATCAATTAATAAATCAATTTCAGCTTTTGTTAACTCTGTTTGTCGATAATTATCTAACTTTTCTATTAATTCTAATAAGAATAATTGAAAGGTAGTAAGAAAAGTATTTTTGTATTCTTGCTTTTTTACTTCTTCATTTTCTGTTTGATTTGTTTTTATTGCCTTTTTTAACTCATCATAAAAGTAACTAATTACATGAGCATTATGGCTTTCTTTATTTCTTAATTCTTTTTCTAATTTTGTATATAGAGTTGGATTTTCTCGAGAAATTTTATCTATTAAATCATAAATATTTAAAGCATTAAAGTCTGGATAATCCTGTTTTAAGTTTTTTACTAAAGTACCAATAAATTCTGAATAATTCTTTATAAAATCATAGTTTTTCACAAAGTTTTGGAAGGCTTTTAAATTGGGTTTTACTGTAACATTTTCAAAAGTATCAGGATCGGAGAGTGGTCCTATTGGATTCGATCCCATTCTTGATAATTCTATTTGAATATTGATTCCATATCTTAAACGTAGGTATTCATTTATATAACTAAATAATCTTCAGATTCTATAATATTATAAGCATTTTTAGCTCTAAAAATTCTTGAAGATATGTAATTTTCAATTATTTTTCTTTCATAATCAACGTTATATAAATTAATTATTTCATCTTCTTTTATAGGTTTTTGATACATTTTACCCATTACACTATGATAATTGAAATAAGCAATTATTTCTACACCTGGTGTTTGACTTAAAGTTTCAAAAAAATTTAAAATGGCTAAATTTTCTAGTTCAAAACTAAACTTTTTTAAATCTCGACATGGTGTATTTATGGGTCCTGGAATGTCTTTGCGCGTATTAGCATAAGCAAGATGGTTATAGACCGGACCATTTGCTTCTAATAAAGTTTTAATAGCTGGATTATAGGGAACATTTTGACTTAAATCTATTCCATGAGCATTGGTTGTCCAAGCAGCTAAAACACCAATAGGATAATTATTTTTCTTTACAATATTTAAAGCACTTGCCTTGATCTCTGGATCATTTTTTAAGAATTCATCAAGATTTACATCATCAAATAAAGCTTGATAACTTTTCTTTTCTAAAAGAACTGTTTCTGATAATTCGCCACTTTTGACTTTCGCCGGTATCGTGGTATCAGCCCAGTAACTTGCCCAATAAGTTTTTGCTCTAGCTATTTTTTCTTCTTCGGTGGTACTTTTACCTAAATATAAATCTTGCATTGATGTTGTAATTAAATACCCCTCAGGATTTACAATTGGAATAAAATCAATTGTATATTGATCAGCTTGGAAATTTATATCTTTGGTTATTTCTTCCATTAGGCGGACCACAAAAATAGTGGTAATGATCTCAGCTCCATGATATGAGCCGCTTACCACAATATGTTTGGGGCCATTTCCAATTGTGTAATGTTTTATTGCTAGACCAAATTCTGTGTATCCTAAGGGTTGCATTTCTTTTAGCTGATGTTTATTTTCTTTATTTTCCATTAGCTGTTTTATTGTATTGTTTACATCTTGAATATTCATATACGCAAATTTTGCCATTTTTCCTCCTTAAGAAAAAAACTTAAATTTTACAATTTAAGCTCTAGATGAGTATTTACCATCTTTTGTCGAAACAATAATTTTTTCACCTTGATTGATAAATAGTGGTACTTTTAGTGTATAACCAGTTTCAATCGTTGCATCTTTTTGGGCATTATTCGTAGTATTACCCTTTACTGCTGGTTCTGTTTCAATTACTTCATACTCTACTTTTTCAGGTAAACTAATTCCTAGGATTTCACCTTCATAATAATCTACAGTAATATCTAATCCTTCTTTAATAAATTTTACTTGATCACCAAGGGTTTTAGTAGATATTTCTACTTGTTCATATGTTTCATTATTCATAAATACATAGTTATCGCCAGCTTGATATAGATATTGCATTGGCATTCTATCGATATGAGCTTTTTGAATCTTGATATTTGTATTATATGTATCTTCAGTAATAGAACCTGTTCTTAAATTACGAAGTTTCATTCTGACAAATGCAGATCCTTTTCCTGGTTTTACATGTTGGAATTCGACAATTTGATATAGGTTATTATCCATAATTATTGTCATACCATTTTTAATATCATTAATATTAATATTCATACTCTTTACTCCTCACTTTTTGTAAATATTCCAAATCTTTTTTTCTTTTGTCTCATCGGTGGTTTCGTGGTTAAATAAGCGTTTGTTTTACTCTCAGTTGCACGACCCATTACAGCGATGATGGCTGGATAATTTTTTGTTTTTTGCAATTTATGTTTTGGCATTATAATCCCCCACTCCACTTTATTTTATGTTATTTCTTTTCTTTTACTACTTGATGTTTACGACATTTATTGCAATACTTCTTTATTTCTAAGCGATCAGGAGTATTCTTTTTGTTTTTACTTGTACATCTTATTTCGTTACCACATACAGTACATCTTAAAGTAACATAATTTCTATTTTCATTTTTTGCCATGAGGACACCTCCTTTTAAGTAAGCTAGTAGTATTATATCATTAAATTAGTCACTTGAAAAGAGAAAATCGTTGATCCTTCTAGCAATTAAGCGATTTACTGGGGAACGATATTTACTAGAACT
>CALVQH010000043.1 GCA_944358115.1 uncultured Bacilli bacterium | reverse complement strand
GGACAAATTGTTAATCCGTATTTAAATTTATTCCAATTTGCTTTGTTGACATTTGGCTCCGGTTATTGTGTGAAAGAACTCTTGCCAAATGGACTACACTTCGTTACGTTCTTTTACTTCATACCAGTTTAACACAAACCACCAAATATCAACAAATTTTCTCGGCATAAAATTAAATACTATGCTAAACTAAGAATATAATTATTATATTTTTCGTTTGGTGTAATATAGCCTAGAGTACTGTGTATTCTAGCATTATTGTACCAGCTTTCAATAAACTCAAATATTGCTAGTTTAGCTTCTTCAAATGTTTTATAGCTATTCACATTTACTTCTTCTTTTTTTAATATGGCATTGAAGCTCTCCATACTTGCGTTATCATAAGGATAACCTTTTTTACTATAAGAATGATTAATCTTTAAATTACTTAACATTCCTTCAAAATCATTCGAAGTATATTGACTTCCTCGATCTGAATGAAAGATTCCATCTTCTCTTAATCCACGGTTAGTCATAGCCTTTTTAAATGCTTCTATTACTAACTCATCAGTCATATGCATACCATAGGTCCAACCAATGACTTTTAAATCAAATAAATCCATAACTATAGCTAGATAAGTCCATCCCGTTTCTAAAGTGTAAATGTAGGTAATATCTCCAACCCACTTAGTACTTGGCTTTTCTGCAAAAAAATCTTGCTCTAAAAGATTAGGGTATTCTTTAGTATTATCAACCGTACTATTACCAGAGTGATTAAATTTCTTTACGACAATACTTCTTAATCCTAATTCTTTCATTCTTCTGGCAACTTGTTTTTGGCTTACTTTAACTCCTTGACTTTTTAATACTTCTGTAATTTTTGGAGAACCATATCTACCTTTTGATTGTTCATAAATTTCTTTGATTTTAATATCTAATTCCTGATTGGCTTTATGATATGAATTTTCCGGGTGATTACAATGATAGTAATATACTGAGTGATGGATTTTTAGAATCTTACATAAAGTTCTAATATTATATTGATCTTTATGATCTTGAATAAACTTTACTTTATCTTCTACTTTTGCGTGAATATGGCAATTGCTTTTTTTAAGATCTCATTTTCCTCTCTGATTTTACTTAGTTCTTTTTTTAATTTCTGAATTTCTTTGTTGTTGGTGACTGTACCATCTTCTGTTTTAATTGGTGAATATTCTTTAATCCATTTATATAGTACGGAATTACTAATGCCATATTCACGAACTATTTCACTAGCCGGTTTTTTATTGTTGTAAAGTTCAACGATCATCTTCTTAAAATCTTCATCATAACTCTTTCCTTTCGCCATTATAGACACGTCCTTTCAATGTTTATTATTATACTACATTGTCCACGATTTTGTGTCTATATATCTATTCTAACACCAGGAAGACTTAAATATAATAATTTTAAGTCTTCTATTATTTGCTACTAATATCATAGAGCAATCTTTAAAAATTCTTCTAATTTCATAAACATGCTCTACTATAATATACACTCTTTGTGAATTTCGTTTTCATTTTGCTGCACAAATGGAATAAAAAGATTGGAAACTAAACATTAGTATGGTATAATAATATTAGGGTGGTGAAGGAAATGAATGAATTGGAAAAAAATAATACTGAAAAAACTTTTGAAAAAATAAAACATATTGATGAAGAAGGAATGGAATTTTGGTATGCTAGAGAACTAGCAAAAGCTTTGGAATATAAACGGTGGGATAAATTTAAAAATGTTCTAACTAAATCGATGATAGCATGCCAGAACAGTAATAATCTAATTAATGACCATTTTTCCCAAGTGGAGAAAATGGTATCACTTGGTTCTGATGCTACAAGAAAAATAGAAGACTATAAACTCTCACGTTATGCTTGCTATTTAATTGCTCAAAATGGAGACGCTAGGAAAAAAGTAATTGCTCTTGCTCAAACATATTTTGCAATTCAAACTAGAAAACAAGAACTAAGCGAAAGAGAATATCAGTCCTTAACAGAAGATGAAAAAAGACTTTATCAAAGAAGCTTAACAAGAAAAGGGAATCATTCTTTAAATCAAACTGCCAAAAAAGCTGGAGTTAAAAATTTTGATCGATTTCATAATGCCGGATATAAAGGTTTATATAATGGAGAGACAGCCACTGATATCGCCAGAAGAAAAGGGCTTAGATATCGAGAAGATATATTAGATAATATGGGAAGTGATGAACTTATAGCAAATCTTTTTAGAATATCTCAAACTGAGCAAAAACTAAAGAAGGATAATATTAAAGGAGAACAAAAAGCAAATGAAGTCCATTTTAATATTGGAAGAAATATTCGAGAAGTAATTGCTAAAAATGGAGGGACAATGCCAGAAAACTTACCAACGCCAGAAAAGAGCTTAAAAGAATTAGAAAAAGAAAGTAGAAATAGTTTACAAGAGTTTTAAAAAGGAGGAAAATGATTATGTTAGAAAATATCGAAGTATTATGTCATAGCAGTATTAAATTCAAGAAGGACAATATTATTTATTTTGATCCTTTTAAAATAGATAAAGAATATCATGATGCCGATATCATCTTGATTACCCATGATCACTACGATCATTATTCTGAAGAGGATATCAACAAGGTAAGAAAAGAGGATACTTGTATCGTGGCACCAATAGACTTACTAGACAAATTATTAACGCTTGGCTTTACAAAAGAAAGAATAGTACTTGTAAAGCCTAATGAAAACTATGATGTAAAAGGATTGACAATAAAAACAATCCCAGCCTATAATGTCAATAAAAATTTTCACCCTAAAGAAAATAACTGGGTAGGATATTTATTAACGATCGATAATATTACTTATTATATCGCTGGTGATACAGATATAACGGAAGAAAATAAAATGGTTCAATGTGATGTTGCATTTGTCCCAATCGGTGGAACATACACGATGACTTATGAAGAAGCAGCAGAACTTATCAATGAAATAAAACCCAAAATAGCCGTCCCAACCCATTATGGTCTAATTGTTGGTACAAAAGAAGACGGACAAAAATTTGCGGAATTATTAAATCTCAACATTACATGTCAAATTTTTATAAAATAACGCCGGTGAATAAGTGAAAAAATTTACCACAGCGAAGTTAGTGGATAAAGGGATCTGTCTAACTTGTTATGATAAGAAATCAATCATTGCTTATATGGAAATAATAGAGTATTTTCATTAAAAAAGTGAAATTTGATATATTGTCATTAGATATATGCGCTCATGCCAGCATTTATCTAATGACAACCATATTTTTTTCTAAGTTTTATATTAATAAAGGAAATTTCTATCACAAAAAAATCAATTCCTTATCGAATTGACATTTATTGAAAGCTCGACATTTTGGTTCGAGACTATTTCCCTCTGGTGCCTGTGGTGGGACTCGGACCCACACGATATTGCTACCACTGGATTTTGAGTCCAGCGCGTCTACCAATTCCGCCACACAGGCATGTGATAAACCAATTATAACATAAAATTTCTATTTATACTAGATAAAAGCATAAGTTTTAGTATATAATAATAAAGTGATGATTATGATATTCAGTTTTATTTTTTTATTTATATTATTTTTAATTTGGTCAGTTTTAATGTTAAAAGGAAAACTAAACAAGTTAGACGCTAATTTTTATTCCAAAATAAAAATAACCGATATAAAAACAAAGTTATGGAGCATCTTAACTTGTCTAGCAAGTGCCAAATTTGTTGCGCTTCTCTGCATTTTTTTCTTACTTTTTATGAAAAATAAAAAAGTAGCCATTGTAATTATAATCAATATGTTAATTATGTGGATTTTAATTGGTACTTTAAAAAGAATTTTTAAAAGAAATCGACCCAATATCAACCCTCTAGTAGAAGAAGAAGGCTATAGCTATCCCTCTGGACATACCATGACAGCAACGATCTTTTATGGTTTTCTTATCTTTTTAATTATAATAAGTACTTTAACTAATCCTTTAAAAATAATAATTACCAGTATATTTGTTTTACTTATCTTAATCGTAGGTTATACAAGAGTTTATTTAGGGGTCCATTATCTTAGCGATGTAGTAGGAGCTATTTTATTTGGTAGTAGTTATTTATTATTGTACATTTTCTTTACTTATTTTATTTTAAATTTCATTTAAATTTTCTAAATTTTGTCGATTATGATATAATTAGGATACAAACAAAGGAGATGTAGTATGGCCAAAAGAAAAGAAAAAATTATGCCATTTTTTAAATTTTTAGCAATTGCCATGGCAATTATTACAATTATAACATTGTGTTTATTTAAATTTATTGATATATTACCAGGAGAATATTTTTTAGTTCTATGTGTATTATTAATCTTACTAGACGTTGTCTTTTCCTGCCTAATATTAGTAAGAAGAGGAGTAAAGCGAAGGGCTGTTGGAACCGTGTTTTCGATTCTCTATATTATATTGTTAGTATTAGTCATTATTTATGAATTAAATACAATTGGTTTTCTAAAAAAACTTGGATTTACTGATTATAAAACGGAAAACTATAGCGTTCTCGCTTTAAAAACAAGCTCTTATGAAGAATTAAAAGATTTAGATAAAAAGACCATGGGAAGCTTAGAATTTACCTCTGATGGCTTAGAAGCAGCCAAAGAAAAAATTGAAAAGGATATTACTCCTAAATTTATTACAACTGATAATATTACCACATTAAAAGAATCATTTTTAGATGAAGATTATGATAGTATCTTAATTGAAAATTCGATGCTTGCAATGATGAATGAAAGTGATAATACTTTTATAGATCAATATAAAGTAATTTATGAGTTTTCTCTTGATGTTGAAACAGAAGATATTGCCAATGAAGTAGATATTACCAAAGATGCCTTTAATATCTTTGTCTCAGGGATTGATACATATGGTTCTGTAAGTAGTGTTTCTCGTAGTGATGTCAATATGGTAATAACGGTAAATCCAAATACCCATAAAATTTTAATTACATCAATTCCTAGAGATTATTACGTAACCCTAGCAACTAAAAATGCGAAAGATAAGTTAACTCACGCTGGAATATATGGAATTGAAGAAAGTGTTGCCACAGTTGAAAATTTATTAGATATAAAAATAAATTACTATATTAAAGTTAACTTTACATCTCTAATTGATATTGTCGATGCCCTAGGAGGAGTAAACGTTTATTCTAAATATAGTTTCACAAGTAAAGACGGTTATTATTACAATCAAGGCTATAATAGTGTAGATGGCAAAAAAGCTTTATCATTTGTAAGAGAACGTTCTGCATTTAGTGAAGGGGATCGTACTCGAGTAGAAAATCAAGCTGCAATGATTGAGGCTTTAATTAATAAAGCAATTAGCCCAACAATTATTACTAAGTATACAAGCTTATTAAATGCTTTAGACGGCTCATTCATCACGAATATGAGCATAAATGATATTACAAGCTTTATTAAAATGCAAATTGATGAAATGCCAAAATGGACAATTGAAAACATCAGCTTAAATGGTAAAGATGCATTTGATTATACCTATTCTTATGGTGGGACTAAACTATATGTAATGATGCCAGATAATGAAACTGTAATTAATGCCACAACCAAAATTAACGAAATATTAAAAGAGGAGTAATGTATCTCCTCTTTTAATAGTTATATAAACGATATAAAGTAATTGATGGTTTATTGAATAAGCGAAAACTAAAATCTTGCGTACCAATTCCATTTGAAATATAAAGTTGTTCATGATTCACTTTGTAGTAATCATTAATATAAGTTCGAGCTCCATCTCTTTTAATAATTCCTCCGACAAAAGGAATTTTTATTTGTCCACCAAGAGAATGTCCAGCAAAAACAAGATTGCTTTGATCAATATCACGAATGGAATCTGGTTCATGAACAAGGGTTATCGTAAAATAATTATTTTCATATAATGATCCAATATCATTAGTATTAGTAAGCCCCACAAAACGAATAGGAGTAGTACTATTATCATAAACAAGTTTAGAAGTATTATCTAATAAAATAAAATTACTACGATTAAGAATACTCTGATAGTCTTCTAAATATTTTTTATCATAATCTCCTATAACAGCAAATTTAAATAATCTGGCTTCTAATTTTTCTAAGTAACTAGAAACTAATTTAGCATCTTCTTCACTAATAGATTTATGATCAAATAAATCACCAGTAAAAATAATGACATCAGGTTTTAGTTTATTAATCTCTTCAACAATATGATCTAAATCTTCTTCAAAAGTTGTTCGTCCGTAATGAATATCAGAAAAATGAACAATTTTAAATCCATTATAACTTGCATCCATGGCTTCATCTACAACTGCAATTTCTTTTACTACTAGTCCACTTGTATTAATGTATCTAGCATAAAGAAACAAAAGAACAAACAGAATAATCAAAAAAAATAATATTTTAATACCTTTTCTAGGTCTCACTTTTACTTTTTTATCCATAATCCTCACCCAACCAATGAAAGCAGTAGTAATAAAATAACACACATGCCATTATGAAACATATGAGCAAGATAAGAAGTATAAATATTATCCGTCTCATAAAAAGCTTTAGCAAAGAAAAATCCGAGTGTACTATAAGGAATTAAGTATAATAATTCTTGATAATCATAAGTAACAAAAAACGTTTGAATATGTGCTGCCCCAAACAAAAGAGCAGTTACAATTGCAAAAACATACCATTTAGAAAATGCTTTCTTAAAACTAGCCCGAAAAGTAATTTCTTCTACAAGAGGGCCTAAAAAAACCATGGAAATAAAACTACTAACAGGATAAGCTCCTAATAAATTTCGATTTGCCTCTTCATTAACAGCGACTCCTCCAACAAAGCTAGAAATAAGAATATTGGCAATTAACATAGCTCCAAGACCAATAAGCCAATTTTTAACAGCAATTCCTACATATTCTTTTTTAAAATTCTTAAAATCATGAATTAATCTTTTATGATAAATGAATCCCATAACAATGAGCATAATAACATAAACAAGAAGTTGAAAAATCGTAGCGATTATAAAATTATCATGATAATAATAATCTCCAAAAAAATAAGAACATATCAAAGTAATAATAAAATAAAGTAAAATTGTTCCTAATCCTTTTAAAAATTCTAATATCCTTATTTGTATACTTTCCATATGATCAACCTTCTTCTTAAATAAATATAACACAAAACTCGGGAAAGATACAACATAATTAAAACGAATTTGACAAAATACGGATGTCCTTATTGATATTTCCAAAAAAATTCGGTATAATAATAAACAGATAGTAAAAGGAGGAATTTATTTATGAAGGAAGCAACTGGAGAATTAAACATGACAGTTGTTACTGTAGTTGCAATAGCAGCAGTAGCCGCATTCTTTTATGCCTTTGTTTGGCCAGGTATTCAAAGATCAATTGAGGCCAGTACTTATTGTTCCATGGCAACAGGATGCGACGAAAATTATAAGAATTGTCAATATACAGACGAAGATGGAGAAGATCATACAGATCTAGATTGCTCTAGTTATTACGCAGATTTACTAGATGAAGAGTAGCATGTTGTATTAAAATTGGAGGTAGAAAGAAATGAAAGAGGCAACAGGGGAACTTAATTTAACCGTAATCGTTGTAATTATAGTGGCTTTGTTGTCCCTTTTTTTCTTTTCAATTCTTTGGCCAACCATTCAAAGTAACTTTGCTCAGAACACTAGATGTGATGAAGCAGTTTGCCCAAAAGAGGGAACCATTCCGCAAAATGGAGAGGCAACTTGTACATATCGTGATAGCAATGGAACGATGCATGATATTACATGCGCTTGGAAAGGTTAATTGAGGTGGTAAAATGAAAGAGGCAATAGGTGGCTTTTCTTTATTTAACATTGTAATTGTCTTTGTTTTACTTTTTGCAGGTTATATTAGTTTGTCAATTAATTATTCTAAGGCATATAATGTTAAAAATGAAATTTTAAATATAATCAGAAATCAAGGTGGTGTTTGTACTTCTAACACTATGGATAGTACTAACTGCTATAATTTTGCCGAGCAAATATCTGATTATTTTTCTGAAGCTAATTATCGCAGTACTGGTAGTTGTGATGATGGTTGGGTTGGCTATAATAGAGAAGGACTAATTGATAATAGGAATCCAGCCTTTTGTGTTACAGCCGTAAGAGCCAATTCAAACTCAGAATTACCAAATGCCCTATATTATCAAGTAAAAGTATTTTATCAATTAGATTTACCAGTAATTAATAGTTTATTTGAATTTAGTATCTATGGGGAAACTCCAAGAATTTATGATCCAAATGAATGCCGTTATGACGAAACGCAATACTGCTGGTGTTCAAACAGCTGCCCGAGGGGTGATTAAATGAGACAGACAATTGGTGGAACATGGCTTTTACAATTAATGATTTTATTTATTTTACTATTTGTCGGATTTATTGTGCTAACACTCAATTATTCACGAACAGTCAGAATTAAAAATGAAATGATTGATATGTTTGAAAAATATGAAGGCCTAAATGAATCATCTATTGAACTTGTAAACAATTATTTAGTTTATACTGGTTATGATGTAGAAGGAGTATGCGTTTCAGATGAAGATGATGAAACAGGAGTATATGGTGCCAGAGATTTATCATCTACAAGCCTAGAGCCTGCTCGTAGAGGAGTAGATTATTATTATTGTGTAAAGAAATATCGTGGTGCCAACACAACGAATTACTATCAAATAACAATATTTTACAAATTTAATTTACCAATTATAGGGGATACATCCAGCTTTACAATTAAAGGAAGCACAAGTAATTTTCAATCTAACGATGATAGAGATTACGAAGATGTGATAGGTTATTAGAAAGAGGGGAACAACATGAATGTAATCGTATCCAATAAATACCAAAATATGCTAGCAACACTTGATATTGATGTCATAAAAAGCATAAATGGTGAATTTGAAGTGGAAGAACTAGCAAGTATTTTTACCAATTTTTATTTTAATAAAATGATTATTGATATTACAGCCATTAAAGGATATCAAAATATTAAAAATATTCAAAAGCTATCAGTTAATTTTGATCCAAGTAAATTAATACTATTATTAGATGATTCAGCTATGGTAAATAGTGGAGGATACTTATCTGGACTGGTTTCCATGGGAATCTATAATTTCACTAGAAATATTAATGCCATTAAATTTTTAATTGATAACCCTAACTCTTATAAAGATGTAGCTCAATACCATAATTTAAATGGCACAAATAATAATGAAGTATTAGAATATGATACCTTTACTGGTACTGGTAGTGGAGGACTAAGAATTGTTGGTTTTAAAAATGTAACAGCCCATGCTGGATCAACAACGTTAGTTTATATGTTAAAAAAGCACTTAGAAGTTGCTTATAATGTTGTTGCCATCGAAGTAGATAAAGAAGACTTTAAATATTTTAATGATAAGAGTCTCAAATCAACAACATCTCTTGATTTAGCTTTTAATATTGCCAATAATCCTGAAGCAGAAGTGATCTTAATTGATTTAAATGATTCTAATCAAACGAATTTATGTAATGATATTATTTATTTAATTGAACCAGGATTAATTAAATTAAATAAATTAATCCGTCAAGATAGAGAAGCCTTCGAAAAACTAAAAGATAAAAAAATTGTTTTAAATAAAAGTGTTTTAAATAATAAGGATATTAGTGATTTTGAACATGAATCAAATAGTAAAGTATTCTTTAATATTCCTTATTTGGATGATAAAAAAGAACATGAACAAATACTAGATGACTTTCTAGTAGCTCTTGGTTTTTCAAGATTAAACAGTAGTAGTTCTGGAAAAGCTAAATTATTTAACATTTTTAAATAGTTACTTAACATAAGTAGCTATTTTTTAGTTTTAAAAAAGAAACTTTATTGATATAATAGTAATTAAGTGAGGCATAACATATGAAGAAAATTTGTTTAGCAATATTAGGAATTGCTTTAATTGGAATTACAACACTTACTATTTATACATTAACACACCAACATATTGAAGGAGCAAGAGAGATTATTAAAACAAAAAGCATCGAAAAAGCTTCTAGTAATATGACTGAAAACGAATTAAGTGAAATCTATAATATCCAGTTAAATGGGAAAAGACATAAACTAAAAACAAATTATCGCCTAATAACAGAAGAAGAAACAACAAAAATAAATCTAACACTTTATTTAGATGGCTTTGAAATCAAAACTGTAGATCTATTAAATAATTTAGAAGTAGAAGATATTGAAGAAGCTTTAGGAAAAGAAAGTAGTAATAGTGATTTAATCATTGAGGCAGAAGACTTACAAATTATAAATGATGATAAACTTGATTATATACTGGTAGATATTGCTTCAAATATAGAAGGAAAAAAAGAAGAATACTATGTTTGGTCAGATAATGGCAAAGTACTATTAGAAAATATTTTAGTCCAAAATGAAAATATTACTTATATCAGTCCAAATGAAGACGCAGAACTAACTTGTTTCTATGATGAAGAAAAACAAGTATTAGCCAAAGTAGAAGATAATGTGATCTATGCTTTAGAAGAAAAAGAAGAAGATGAAAAATTAGTGTTAGAAGAATATAGTTATAAAATAAAAAATGGAAAAATAAAAAAAGATCTTCTAAATACTTATGAAGTAGAGAAAAAAGAGCAATAAAAAAAGCCCATAAAGGGCTAACTCACAAATAAAAACATTTATTGTTTGAATTAGTAGAATTTGATATTAGTTAAGTAAAGGAAGTATATCAAAGAATGGAAAAGAATATTCAAACAAATTAAATGTTCGAGAATGTATACTACAACAAAATAATTAAATTGTCAAGAAAAAATTGCAAAAAATTGCAATTTTTTTAAATATAGCATTGGTCTTTCAGATAACAACCAATGCCTGCTTAATGCTCTACAACTTAAGTATAAAGCATTTTTTTTAATAAACAATTTACACTTAATTTACTAAATATGGATTGTTAATAGTGCCATCACCCGAAGAAATGGTAACATCAGCTGACAGATTTAATACTGGGCGCACACCATACGCGCTAGACACGTAGTTCCAGCCGAAGCCGCCATTCGAATACACACGGAACACGTAAGCAAGACCGCTGCGATAGTAAGACGGAGACATCGTCCAATAATACTGTCCTGTATAGAGATAATAACTTTGATTTGCTGTTTCTCCTACTCCTCCAGCTAACATCACTTCATCTGCGGTGATTAATCCTACTTTTGTGGTATAGATATCATTTGTATTACTACACTTTAATGTTGGTTCATGTGTGGTATACACTCTTATATATGGTGCATAATAAATGGTACTTCCACTTGCTACCCATGATGATGTTGTTCCGCTGGTATTTGAATATGAATTTCGATCATTACAAAATCCTGGACTACTTACTACTTTATCATCATATCCTTTATTGGCTATATTAGTTGAATACCAATTATCTAGTACTCCTTTTATTGTA
>CALVQH010000042.1 GCA_944358115.1 uncultured Bacilli bacterium | reverse complement strand
GGCCCTCCCGGTCCTACAGGGGCTGCTGGTGCTACTGGGCCTACCGGACCTACAGGTGCCGCTGGAGCTACTGGGCCTACCGGACCTACAGGTGCCGCTGGAGCTACTGGGCCTACCGGACCTACAGGTGCTGCTGGAGCTACTGGACCAACTGGACCAACTGGACCTACAGGTGCGACTGGGCCTACTGGACCAACTGGACCTACTGGACCTACTGGACCATAGAAAAAGTCAAGAGATTTCTTTCTCTTGGCTTTTATTGTTGTGTTAGATCAATGCATGCAAGATGCCTATCATCAACAATATATTTTTAGGTTTTCCTTAGATTAATCTTGTATCCTAATGCTTTTTAACTTAACCATGATCAAGTCTTAAGTTTAAAAGGATATTGGGCGCACACCCCACGTGTTATTCACGTTGTTGTTGCCGAAGTTGCCATTCGAATTCACAATGAACACGTTAGCATTACCCGTAGAATTGAAGTTATACGGAGACATACCTTCTTCATTTGAATAGATTAACCTATCGTTATTATAACATATTTCTAGTTTTAACTGGATTTTTTATTATTAATTATGTCAAAAAATTCATAATTAAATCGACTAGTATTTCTTTTTCTTTAGGGTTTGATTCTGCAATTAAAAGAGTGAGAGATGCTAATGTATTGTTATCAATGATGGGTCTATCACTTACATATAAAATATTATAAAATTGCAAGAAATAAATGAAAAGTGTTGCGGCGATTCGTTTGTTGCCATCAATGAATACATGATTCTTTACACAGGTATATAAAAAATTAGCTGCTTTTTCCTCTATACTTTCATATACATCTTTACCATCAAATGTTTGATAAATATTTTTAATAATACTTTCTAATCCTCTATCTCTTTCTTGGGCAAATAAATTACTTTTCTCATTAAACTTTAACGTTTTGATAATATCGATGCAATTTTTATAAGTGATTTTTTCTTTACTAATATTTCCTTTTGGTTTTGTTAAGGTTTTATGATCATAATCATCTAGTAAATCTAGTGATTTGGTATAACTTTGTAATACTTTTATGATATCACTAGCCCCTACCCCGTCTAATCCTTCTAAATTACGACTGGCAATATCTATTAGTTTTACTGTTTTTTCTAGATATTCTAATCTTTTTTCATTAACCGCATATCCTTTGATTAAATAATCTTTTAATATTTTATTCGCCCATTTTCTAAATATTATTCCATTTTGAGATTTAACACGATAACCAACACTAATAATCATATCTAAGTTGTAATATTCGATATTACGAGTTACTTCACGTTCTCCTTCTTTGGCAACTGTTGCAAAATTTGCAACAGTTGAACTTTCTTCTAATTCTTCTTTTAAAGCATTTTTGATATGTCTAGAAATTACCGATTTATCCCTGTCAAATAATTTTGCCATTTGATCTAGCGATAACCAAACAGTTTCATCTTTCATGTTTACTTCTAATTTTACATTTTGATTTTCGAATATTATAATTTCATTTTTCATTTCTTTACACCTCTTTCTTTTTCAATAAAATTATAAATAAAGTCACACTCCTTACTATTATTTATTACTTGTACTACTCTTATTTCCTTTTTTATTAATAGAATTTATTAATAATTTGCATACTTCATTGTCGCCAATTAAAGTTATAGAAAATGTTTTATAACCAATCCTATTGATACTAGATCCACAATGGTATACTATTTCATTATCTATTATGAAATATCTATCATGAAAAGTATGATCATAGCAAACTTTTAAATTGTGATATTCTTTATTATATTTTTCTATTGTTTGGACATTTAATAAATTATTTTCTTTTGTTATAATCGTTACTTTAATATCTAATTCTTTAATCATATCAAGAAGCGTTTTATCAGCATAATTATCAACAATGATTAATTCTTTTTTAGCACTCTTAAAAATATCTAAAATTTTGGAATATGCATCATAAATTTGTCCATTAAAATATATTTCTGTTGTTTTTCTTTTTTCTTCGAACTTGTTAAAAGAGTCTTCCAATACTTTTATTTTTTCATGATCTTCTAATACCAAATTATTAATATATTTTTGTTCCATTAAATTATTCCCAATATATTTTCTCATTGCTACGAAGGCATTCATTATTTTAATGCTTATTTCTACAGCTATTTCACTTTTTAAAATTGCTGATAGCATTGCAACACCTTCTTCCGTAAACGCATATGGTGGGCGTCTTAACCCCATTTTGTCATTATTGGACATCACATTTTGTGATTTCCAATTCATAAATTCATCTGAATTAAGTTGAAAGCAGAAATATTCAGGAAATCTTTCTATATTTCTTTTTACTTTTTGAATTAAAGTTCGTGTTTCCACCATGTAAAGTTTAGCTAAATCTCTATCTAACATAACTTGTTTTCCACGAATTTCATAAATTAATTTTCCGATAGTATCAATTTCTTTTGATATAATTTCATTTTGCATTTTTAAACTCTCCTATGAAATAAATTATAAAAGTTACACTCCTTACTATTATTTATTACTTGTACTATTCTTCTTTCCTTTTTTATTTTCTTCATTTTACATAACTTTACATGTTTTTAACAAATAAAAAAGAGGTTTATAAACCTCCTCCGGAGCCAAAGGAATCTAGTTCTTCCTGGGTTACAATAACGGTAATTCTCATTCTTCTGTTACCACAGATAAATAATGCTTCTCCTTGGTTGTAGTATTTGATGCTATCCTTTTCAGATTCATTTAAATCAATTAATTTTGCTAAATCATCAACTGCTTGTTTACGTAAGCCCATTACTAAATAGTAAGAAGCATTGTCAAATATTGCTTTACCATGAACAATCATATTTGGTGCCGCAAAATCGGTTGGCTGTTGCGTAATAATAATGGTACCAGTATTGTATTTTCTTGAACGTCTTTGGATTTGAGCCAAGAATTCAGCACCGAGTTCATTTCGACTAGATAATAAGACATGGGCTTCATCAACCATCATAACTGTATTTACGTCTTTATCTAAACATAGACCCCAAGCATATTTTAATATATTGAAGAAAAGTGTATTTTTAATGTTTTCATCACTATTCATTAATTCTCTAATATTAAATACGATAAAGTCACTATTAAATCTAAGGGTTGTATGACCAGTAAAATAGTATCTTAATTCTTTGGTTAATGGTCTTATCTTTAATTCTAGTCTTTCAATCACATCCCGCTCACGGGTAGCATCAGGCATGGATAAAAGTCTTCCCTTTATTGTTGCATATACATCATCGAATGTTGGATAATCTTCACTTGTAATTTTAGTGAAATCTGTATCAAAATCGATTTTATAACGTTTATATGTATCTTGAACGATCTCACTAAACATGGTTAGCACATCTTCTTCAATATCTGGATATAAGTATTTCATGAAGGCTTTTAATTGTTGAAGCGTTCTTGTTAAAATGGTATATCCTAAACCTTGAGCAATTTCTTCTTCATCCGCATCAACAACTACTTCAAGGGGATTAATCATACCGAAGTCGCCACCTTTTCCTAAATCTAGGAAATCGCCTCCTAAAGAACGAGTCATTTCTTCTAGTTCTCCTTCAGGGTCAATACATACAACTTTACAACCATTTCTTAAATGGGTTCTAAGAAGTAGTTTGGCAGCCGTTGATTTACCAGAGCCAGATGTACCAAGTAAAATCATATTGGCATTATTACGATTGTTTTCTTTTTTAATTTGATATAAGAACTGATTAAATAGTACAACACCGCCTGAAAAATCAACGCCAAAAAGTGTAGCATCTCCTGGGTCTTTGATACTATCAAAAACAAAAGGATACATAGCGGCAACTGTAATAGATGGAATTGGTGTGCCTATTCTTGATTCAATATCTTGTTTAGGGAATATGGGAATAATTGATTTTAATACTTTTTCTTGTTCAAACATTAAGGAAATTCCACGCATTCCTAGGGCATCTAAGTAAGTACGTACTTGCATTTTCTTTAACTCTAAATCTTCTTTATTATCAGTGCTAATCATAACATGCATTTGGAAATCAAAGATTCTTGCTTGAGTTGCAGCAAGCATGGAGATAAATTGCTCTAATGATTCATAGTCTTGACGAATACGTTCTTGAATGGTTTTATCTCTTTCGTTTTGATAACGCATTTTTAAATCAGCAATTTCTTTATTTAGCATTCTTTGTAATGTACTAAATTCAATTGGGATATGTTTAATTGCTACTTTTACCCCACTAATACTTGTTATATCTGATAAATATCCTACATAAATACTTTTAGGATAAGAGATAATAGTCATAATTGTACAATATTTACCACCAAGCGTAAATTCGGTTGGTTTAAACTCCATTCCCTTTGGAGCAATTTCACTTTTAATCTTTGCCATTAGCTCATCACCGTCCCAAATGTTGTATGAACACCACCATTTAAGAAGTTATCTAAAATCATTCTTAAATCATCGTTTGATACTTGATTGGAATTAAGTCCAGAATTGGCTAGGCCACTTATTAAAGTATGTAAATTCTTTTGAATTAATTCCATTCTCTTTTCTTTAAATAATATAAAATATTCAGTATCAACAACGTTATATTCAGCACTCATAAACATATTTGCTTTGTTAATATCTTCCATGATTAATTTCTTCTGGATTGGGCTATCCGTATTATTATATAATATTTGTAGATTTGATAAATATAGGCCAATATCAACGGGACGATCCGCAATAATTAACCAAAATTCAAAACTAATTGAATTATAAAAATTTCTTAAATTACCAATAATTGCGTTTTGAAGGCCTTGATCAACAATAAATATGTTTCGAGGATGTACTTTTACACCAGTAACATATTCTCCACTATCTAGCTGTATCATTCCGTTTAATATTTGTTTAATTGGTAACCAATCTTCTGTAAAAGGTGAACTACTTATCTTCGCCATTTTGGTAACACCATCCTTTCCAATAATATTTTCTTCTTTCACTAAAGTAAGTATATATATTTACAATAAATTGTAAAACATTATGATAATTTGGTACTGGCATTACTAAAAAGCCGGTAATTAAAGCTGGTGATAATATGAGTAACATTACACCAATACTTGCACTTTGAATTGCTAATAACAAGATTAAAGTAATACCAACACCAGAGCCAAATAATATTAGATCTACGGGAGTAAAAAAGCCTAGTATTAGTTGCGACTTTTTAGAATTGGCAGGAATTAAATAATTATTCACACTACTACCTCCTAATTTTACTTATTTATTATATCATATTTATTTTTAAAGGGATAGTAGTAAATAAAAAGAAAACATGTTTTACTTTAATGTTTTCTTCCAAATTCTTCTAAATAATCATGAGATGCTTTAGCTTTAACGTATTCTTCAGATGATTCCATAAGTTTTCTAGTTTCATTAATTGTTTTTAATGTATATTCATTATTTTCTTGATCACTTTTAAGCATGCTTAAATTATATTCTAATTGACTTAAAAGTAATGATAAACTATTATTTACATTTTCAGAAAAATTCTTTGCTTTTACAATTAATTCAATTTTTGTTTCACTTAAACTAACTGCTTTTCCGCTTGGATTTTTTAATTTTCCAGCTTTTATTGCATTTAATGAATTTACATATGTAACATAAATTTCGTAACAATCATCTATTTCTTTTCCATCAACCTTCAAAGTTCCTTTTCCTAATATTATTGCATTTGCATATAATATCCATGCCTCATTTAAAAAATCGGCTAATTCTTTATTAAAAAATGTAATATCATTAATATCTATTCTTTTTTTTAATAGTGAATTCAAATAATCATTCATTTCTTTGTAATTTGCACGAAACATCTCTTTCCCATTTTTGTTAATCCAATTATTTTCTATAACCGAATCTCTTTGTTTGATTTTTTCTATAGCCTTATTTTTTATTAATTCATATGCATTAATAAAAAATTGATTATCTTCTACTATAAGCTCTATTTGTCGAATTCGTTCTAGTATTTTTGAAATTATCTGTTGTTTTTGAGCCATGATATATTTTATTTCATTTTCTTTTGCCAGTTCATAATTTTGAATTTTATTATCAAGACTCTCTTTTTTTGTCCCTAATCCTAAACTTTTCCTTATCTTATCTTCAAAAATTCCCAATTATTTTCACTTCTTTCCACTATCACTAATTTTATTAGCCTTATCTGAAGCTTTATATTTTTGATATTCTGGAGAAGTTTTTGCAGCAGTTTTTAACTCTTCTAACTGTGCTATTAAACGATCAATTTGAGTATTTTGGTCATTATAAGGTGTTTTTGTTAATTCTGTATTAAAAATATTCGTATCAATTAAAGAATTATTAGATTTAGATAATTTATCGAGTCCACTTGCTGTACCATTTCCTTCAAATAATTCCATATTAGTTATATCGATTGTAGGATCAATATGTTCAAATTTTCCAGTGGTAGCATTGTAGTAACCATTGACAGTACTATAAAAGTCTACAGCTTGTTGGAATAACGATCCAATTTTAGTATTAGGCCCTTTGCTAATTTCAGCATTAGCATATTTTACCCATAGCCTATCTTCTGCTTCTTTTAATTGTGTGCTTAGAGCAGCTAATTCCGTTTGAGAAGCACCAGCATTAATTCTACTTTGATAGAAGTCTGATAATGCTTTATAGTTACCGCTAGCTACAACTTTTCCATCATAAGTTAAAGCATCTGTAAAAGCTGAATCTCCTTCAGCAATTTTATCTTTAGCTTCTGATTTTATTTTGCTGCGATAATCAATAAATTTAGCATTAACTCCTTGAAATTCTTTTAACTGTCTAATCTCTTCTTCAATTCCAGAAATGGCTTGCTTATTTAAATCTTTTTGATGTTGTAAATTATTTAGTCTTTGTTCATCCATAACTACTGAGGAATTTGCTCCAATAGTATCAATGATATTTCCTTTATCATCTCTTATTTGAATATCTCTACCTGTATCGTTTGTCACACTTTGAAGTTTTCCGCTAATGCTGCGGCCTCTTTCAATATTTCTATCTGCTTGTTCTAATTTTGTACCAAGGCCAAATGCTTGACGTATTCTATCTGTTGTTCTATCACCAAATGTTGCTCCTTGTTCTCTTGCTAATGCATTAGCTAATCTTCTACTACGTTGATTTCCAATACTTCTTAAGTTACCACTTTTATCTGTTTCATTCATTGCTCTAAATCCTGCTAATGGGGTTCTTCCAGCAACGGCACCGCCAACAAAAGCAGCAGCATTTTTCATATTGCCAAACATCTTAAATTTACTACTATCTAATCCAGTAATATCTTTTAAAATTTTAGGAGCTTGTTGGATAAATAAAATTATTCCTAAAATGATAAATAATTGTGCAAATAGTTTTATAGTTAAAGCATCACTACCGGTCCAAACATCATTAAAGATTGTGGTGAAATTTTGTACTACAATGTTAATAATTAATACACCAAAGAATAATATTGCTAACCTTATAAACACTTCGACATAGGTTGATATCGTTGCTTTTAACCAATTTGAAAACACTTTATTTCCTTGTTCTCCAGGCATAATTCTTGCTAGGATTGGTAAAGGGGCTATTAACTGGAATACAGCAAGTTTTACCAAACGTAAAGCTACATCAAAGCAATAAGATATCATTACAATTAAAACACAGACACCAGCTATTGTTGAAATAATGTAATAATAAGTAACACCACCATCAACAATATTATCCGCTAAATCCGTTATAGCTGTTAATGATCCTCGATTAATCATCGATTCCCAAAAAGCATCAAAAGTATCCGTTCCAGTTACACCATATGCCGAATATTCTACTTCTATATTAGAGCAATCATATTCACCATTTGCATTTTGTTCACAATTAGCATAGTTAGGATGTAGAAAAGCTCTTAAAACATTGGAAGCAATTTCGATTCCACCTCGTTGTATTAAATCTTCAGAGCTTACAGTTTGATTTCCAATGGTAGTTGTAGTTCCTAAAATTAATTTTCCTATTGTGTTATTTTCTAAAATAGATGTTTGAAATCTCATAGCAAAACTAAATATCGTTGGTATAAGTGCAATTAAAACAATGGATATAATTACATCTTTTATAATTGTAGCTGGAGATTTTTTCCCTTTAACTGCATCATCTGGATTAACCATAGATCTTAATAAAGAGTATGCTAATAAAAATAGTACAACTACTCCTATAATAATATAGATTCTATTAATTAAAGCATCAACAGAAAATGTATTATCTAATATATCTACTCTACATAATACTAAAATAATTTGATAAACCCAGCTAATTAAAGAGTAAACAATTGAATCTAGGAAAAGCAATATTCCGGTAAAGAAACTTGCTAGTGCGTTTCCAATGGACTCAAGTGGATTCCACCAAGCTATTAACATGTTTATCCCTCCTATCTTTTTTATTCAATACCACAAGTTGGATCTGTTGATATGATACCTAATAAATCTAATATGAAATTAATAATTGTTGGTAAAAAGAATATGATAACCGCTATTATCAATCTTTTTACAGCAGTTTGTAAAGCTCTTTTTAGAGCATCATCTTTATTTGATGTAACAGCTTTCACAAAATCTACAATTGTAAAAACTAGTAATAACACAATCGCAGCGTATTTTAATAGTTGAAAAGCAAAATTTAAATAATAAGCAGGATCTGTATCATCTGTTATTAATCCTAAATAGCTTTCACAATTGTTTCCAGTTTCCCATTCTAAGCCACTTTTAAATTGGGTATATGTTGCTTCTAATTCTTCTTTAGAAATACCTGCTTCAGCTGCTGCTTCTTCTGTTGCTTCCAAATTAGCTTGAGCTTGTTCACATAATTCAGCATTATATTCTTCTCCACTACAGTATCTTTCTATTTCATCTCGTGTATCATTATAATATTGATTATAGTTTGTATCTGTTGATCCCGCCGAAGAATTATTTCCGATTGTAGAAGAACTTAATGTAAATAAATCATCAGAATTGCTATTACAAGCAGCAGAATTTCTGGATGTTTCACATAAAACAATTTCTTTTGCATCACTTAATTCACTAGTAACAAATACTCCTTTGGAACAAGCATCTGTATTGAAGCTATTATCTTCTTGGTAGCTACTTCTTGTAAGTCTATGATAAATACTATAATATTGGACACCATTAAACATAAAATTAGTATTATAATTATAAATTCCATATACTGTATTAAATGGCGTCGTTCCACTATTACATCTACTAGCTACACTTGAAGAATAACAATAATTAACATTATTTTTTGTATATTCAATTCGATAATATAAGTCGGCATCTCCTGTTGCCGCACCAACATTATAGTAAGTAATTTTTACTTCATCATTGCCGTTTTCATAATTACATGTAAGTGTTTTAACACTTCGGTCTACTTCCGCTTCGACATTCATTATTCCTAAGCAAAATAATGATATGATTAAAAACATATATTTCTTCATGTTATTTGCTCACCAACTTTCTACATGCATCATCAGTTGGCTCTAACATACAATGAGTACATGTTGCAAAAGTACCATTATATAAATCGTCTTCACCGACTAATCCAACAATAAAATCTAAAATTGTAGGTACAAAGAATATAATAATACCAGCGATTGCACGTACTACTAATTTTTTTGTAGATTTTTTTATTTCGTCATCTTTACTCGCAATTACAGCTTTTCCTAAATCAATGCATCCAAAGACAATTAAGATAATAGGAATTAGTATTTTTAAGAAGAAAAATACCCATCCTAAGGTTGTGAAGACACCTTGAACACTTCCTGTACAAAACGTATCAACATCAAACTCATTGCCATTTTCTTCTGAACTATCTCCTCTGTTTCCACCAGAGCCTTCATTAAAAGATCCTCCACCATTAGATTCTTCTTCATTTGTTCTTTCTAAGGTAAAAGTTGTACAGCCTACTCCATTTTCAAGATATCCACTACTATTATTGTTATAAACACTACTTGCAATACCACAACTAATATTTTCGCCAATATCATATATTTCTAAAGTTAAATTACCTGTAATATTTTTATCTATTTTAATTGATGGCACTAAACTACAATCAATATTGCCTTCACTATCAATAAAATCTGTTCTACGTATTTTCCTTATACTACTATCATTCGTATTTGATAAAACCCCATTATTGTAACTTTTATAAGATCTTGTTGCGTTTGTAAAATCGCAACTAATTGCTCCACTTATATTACATCTATAAGTAAATTCTTGCCCATCTACCGTTCCTGTATAGATACACACTTCAGCACTCGCACTACTTAAAGTTACAAAACTAAAACACAAAGCAAATATTAAATACTTTAAGCTCTTCATAAACTCCTCCAATATATATTAAAAAACATTATTTAAAATTAACCAATCTAATTATAACATTGTTTTATGTAAAAAAAAAGAATTTTTATTGCTTAAACCACAATTTAGAGTATATAATATAATAAAGTTTTGAGGTGAAGTAGATGAAAAAAGAAATTAGTGAATATCAAAATATTCATTTGATTGGTATTGGTGGAGCTAGTATGTATGCAATTGCAGCTATGTTAAAACATGATGGCAAAGTAGTTAGTGGTAGTGATATGCAAGTATCTCATAATACTGAATACTTAGAAAGTATTGGCATTCCTGTTGTGATTGGTCATAACGCCGAAATGGTTAAAAATAGTGATTTGGTTATTTATACGGCGGCAATTTCCCACGATGATCCGGAACTTGTCTGTGCTCGTGATTTACACATCGAATGTGTTGAAAGAGCAGAATTTTTAGGAGAATATACTAAACAATATGAAAATTTAATTTGTATTAGTGGAACCCATGGTAAAAGTACAACTACTAGTATGATCGCTTCTGTCTTTTTAGAGGCTAATTTAAATCCAACGATTCATATTGGTGCTTCTCTTCCTAAAATTCATGGTAATTATTATATTGGTGGAAAAAAATACTTTATTTTAGAAGCTTGTGAGTATGTTGATTCTTTTTTACATTTTCATCCTACAAGTGAAATTATTTTAAATATTGACAATGATCATTTAGATTATTTTAAAACAGTTGAAAATACTAAAAAATCTTTTCAAAAGTATATTAATTTATTACCAAAAGATGGATTTTTGGTGGTAAATGCGGATGACGAAAATAGTCGCGATTTAGATACTACGCACACCCAAGTTCATACTTATGGGATAGAAAATCAAGCCGATTTTATGGCTAAAAATATTGTATTTTCCAAGTTAGGATTCCCTACTTTTGATGTTTATTTTAAAGATAACTATCTTGATACCTTTACGCTTGGTGTTTTAGGAAAACATAATGTTTTAAATGCTTTAGCAGTCATTGCTATGAGTATGAATTATCATATTGATCTATCAATTATAAAAAAAGCGTTAAAAGAATTTAGTGGGGTTGGTAGGCGATTTGAATATCTTGGTGAATATCATGGTGCACACATTTTTGATGATTTTGCTCATCACCCTACCGAAATTGAATCTACTTATGAGTCTAGTAAATCTGTTGCTCATCATGAAGTTTGGGCTGTATTTCAATCTCATACTTATAGTAGAACTTATGAACATTTACAGGCTTTTGCAGATGTATTAAGCAAGTTTGATCATATTATTATTTGTGATATTTATCCAGCAAGAGAAACTAATATTTGGAATGTAAAAGAAGATGATTTAGTAAAATTAATTTCAAAAGAAAATAAGAATGTTAAACACATTCCTACTTATGAAGAAATTGCTCTTTATTTAGAAGAACATGTAAAACCAGATGATCTTATTCTTACAATTGGGGCTGGGCCCATTAATAAAGTCGCAGAAATTTTGCTACAAAAACTTGCTAATAAAAATCAATAGTTTTTAGTATTTTTTTAAAATTTTATAAATTTGTATTTCAAAACATGCT
>CALVQH010000041.1 GCA_944358115.1 uncultured Bacilli bacterium | reverse complement strand
TTCTTACTAAAATGTGGATTTTTTACTCAACTGTAGAAGTTACTTCTTCAAACTGGAATTTACTTTTGCAATTGAGCACAATCACATAAATAAATAAAAAGAGCAAGATTTCTCTTACCCTAACACTAAACTTTAAGATTTAATTAATTTGTTTTCTTTTAATATAAGTCACTGCACCAATAATAGCAGCAATACTAACTACTCCCGCAACAATATAAGTAGTTAAACTATCAAACGTTTGTGGAACTTCTGGTGTTTCTTCACTTGGTGTAGTTGTTCCAGAATCCCCAAGCTCTCCTTCTGAATCATCCGGATCTCCAATAGAAATTTGTTTTTCTAGACCCTTCATAGCTGATTCAATTGCTACAGCATATTCATCCACTTTGTCTTGCTCTGTAATTGGTAAATTTTTCTCAACACTATTAATAGCAGCTTGAAGCTTAGCCCAACTTTCCGTTGTATATTCCACCTCATTTAAAGCAGCAATCTCTTCTAAAAGAGCATCAATAGTAGAATAATCAGCAGTTTTATAAGTAATAGTAACTGTTCCATCTTCATTCTTAACTACAGTTTGAATATCACTAACTGTAATTTCATCTAATATTTCCTCAGGATAAGTCCCACCTTCTATTGTCATAGTAGCACCTGCAGAATTTACTGGTATATTAGCAAAAATACCACTTCGAAGAGTTAATTCTCCACTATTATTAATAGTTCCGTTATAAGTACCATCAGCGTTTTCACTATTATCTTGAATAGTAACCTTAGTTCCTGTAACAACAGTCATATCAGCGGCTACATCATATCCATTTAAGTCTAATAAAATATCTTTATTAGCATAAGGTTGAATAGCAGTAGTCTCCGTCGAATCTTTTAAAAGTGTAACAGTATGACCATCTCCAATTAACTTAATTGCATTAGCCAAAGTACCTGAATAAGTCTTAGTTTCTGTAACATAGGCAGCAGCATCTAAAGTACCTTCCACATTTAAAGAACCATTAACAATTAATTGTCTAGATGCTGAAACTGTAAAAGTAACATCTTCTGGTATTGTTAAAGTAACACCTTCAGGAACTGTTATTTTCTTATTTGTTAAATCATTTGTTAAAATAACATTTGCCCCTTCAGAAGCAAAACTTAAAACTGTACTTAAGTAATCAGCTTTTGTTTCTACATTTCCAGTTAAAGAAACATCATTACCTTTTGAAGTCATTGCTGATATAGAGCCATTTAGTGTACCACCAACAATATCAATATCTTGCGTTGTTGTATCTTGAGTAGCATATTTAGTACTATAAACGGTATATTTAGCATTTAAAGTGACCTCATTTAATACAGTCTTAGAATCTTTTCCAGCATCTGCTCCACTAGATACATAAACAGCTGTACCATTACTTCCAGCAGTTACAACACTATTATTAATTATAGCATTGCCCCAGTTCATAATAGCGCCAGTATCATATTTATCATAAGTTGAAGTAATATTAGAATTAGATACTACTAATTCACCATAGAAATCTCCTTCAGCATCATTTTTAATAGATACGAAATTACTTTCAACGGTAACACCATCAACTTTTAAACTGCCTAAATTTCGAATACAAGATGATGATGAAGCTTCACAAACAATTTTACCACTTTCACCATGATTAACAATTGTTAAAGTACCACGATTTTCAATTGTATAACCATTTCCTGTACCAGTAATTGTATATCCATTTAAATCAACGGTAATTTCTTCCTCCTCTCCAACTCTAAAAACATCACTTAGAGTAACATCTTCCGTAAGCTTAATAACACCGTCTTGAGCTTCCGGCATTGCTGTTGCAGCATTTACCATTCCAGGAAATAATGTAGCAACAAATACAAATAAACCTATGAGATATTTTTTCAATATCCTCAATCCTCCTTCTACAATAAAATAGTATCATGAGAAAATTTAAAAATCAATCTCAAAACATAAATTAATAAAAATTTGACAATTTTTTCTATTTCTTAATTTGAATCGTACTCACGAACTGAAATCCAAAAAAGCGATCATAAAAGATTCTTCTATTTTTAAGAAGTAAAATACAATGAATGAGATAAAATAGGAAAACAAACAAGAAAGCGCCACCTAATATAATAAAAGTAATACTTTGCAAATCATAATAATTTCGAATATAAAGAACAAAAGTCAAAAAGCCAAATGGAATAACAAAATAATAAAGAAGCAAAAAGAAATACCTCAAAATATTAAAAAGAAAACTTAATCTCTTATATTCCATTTTTACATTCAAAAACTTCATTCCAATTGTTGCATTCCCTCTTATGAGTGGAATCAAAACATAATAGATTCCAAAAGAAATGAAAAACAACCAACGACTATGAACAAAAATAGATAATAAAACCGTAAAGATGAAATATAAAACCAAATCTAAGAAAAAAACGGTAATTCGGCGTAATCCAGAAACCTGTTCTCCCATTTTCAAAGATTCTTCATCTATTTTCTCTCTTGTAGGCAAATATCGATCTATTGCACCCATAATGAAAAATCCTAAAACACCACCTAAAGTATTCTCTATTAAATCATCGACATCACATAAGCGATATGGATTTGGATAAATAAAATATAAACCTGTAAGTTGTGTTAATTCAAAAAATAAACTTAACAAAAGTGAATAAAGAACCGTTTTCTTAAAACTACATTTAAAATAATATCGTAAATACATACCAAAAGACACAAACATGACAATATTAAAAATAACAACATAAAAACTAGGATCAAGAATAGTTTTTATATAAGTTGCCGGATCATTCCAAACAAAAGGAGTCTCCCAAATAAAATCGGTAACAAATTTAAATGGAATTAAATTAATATAAGGTCCTGTATTCTTTAAGGCTTCCTCAAAAGTAGGAAGTGGTAAAATAACTAAGAAATAAATGGTAATTAAATATAAAATAAATGTATAAATAATAAATACTCTTAAAAAATGAATAGAACCATATTTATGATAATTATGCAACATAAAAGGAATTGTAAATAAAAAGGCAATAAACGGGAATGTGATAATTGCTGTCTTAATTGTTTCTACATAACTCATAATAAAACCTCTCTAGCTTCTTTATTATAACATAATTATCCAATTTTATTTCTTACAATTTAGTAACAAAAGAAAAAGCTACAAGTTTCCTTATAACTTTAAAATCCATTCATTTAATTCATCTTGACTAATAGCAAGATCACTTCCATTAAATTTAATACTAATAGGATTAAGAATATTACTATTCGGAGCATATTTTTTAATATCATCAAACGTACTACCAAGCCAACCACCATTCGTTGCAAATGGTACAATCACTTTCCCACTTAAATCATTATTTTTTAAGAAAGTTCGAATAGGTGGCGTCATGGTATACCACCAAATGGGAGTACCTAAAATAATCGCATCATAATTATTTAAATCAACACTAATAGGTTCAATTTCAACCACTTCTTCTTGATGCATTTTATTTTCTTCCTCATCTACTAACTTTTGATAGTCACTTGTATAAGGAACAACCGGTTTAATCTCTACTATATCATACCCTGTTTTATCATGAATCATATTAGCAATTCTTTTGGTATTTCCGCCATAAGAATAATAAATAATAATTGATTTCAAATGGGTTCCTCCTTTAATACCAATCATGTTTTTCATTTCGATTTAAGTTTTGAATCAATTGCATTTCTTCATCCGTTAAAGAAAAATGATAAATTTCGGTATTTTCTTTGATATGATCTGGATTACTAGAACCAGGAATAACAACGACTCCTCTTTGTAAATTCCATCTTAAAATCACTTGAGCTGTTGTTACATTATGATGATGAGCAATTTCTACAACCGTCTTATCGTTTAATAGTTCACTAGTATGTCCTCTTCCTCCAAATGGATACCAACCTTGTACCACTATTCCTTTACTTTGAATATAAGGAACAACTTCTAACTCTTGATAATAGGGATGAATCTCATTTTGAACTAAAGCCGGTGTAATATTTACTTGAGGTAAAAATTCATCTAATTCTTCAATATACCAATTAGATAATCCAAGGGAGAGTATTTTTTCTTGTTCTACATATTTTTCCATAACATGATAAGCATCCACATCCCCGCTTCCCGAATGATGAAGAAGCATCATATCAATATAACCAATATCTAGTTTTTCTAAGGCAAGCTCTATTGCCTCTTCTGGATTATTATACTGAGTTGGATAAATTTTCGTAATCACAAATATTTCTTCCCGAGGAATACCCGAATCCCGAATAGCTCGACCTATTTCTTCTTCATTATGATACATATAAGCAGTATCAATAAGTCTTACTCCAGCATCTAAGGCACTTGAAATGGCTTGATAACATTCTTCTTTCGTTAAACTATAAGTACCAATTCCATTTAAAGGCATTTCATATCCACTATTCAAAATAACTGTACCTGTATCCAAATTAAAATTGATATTATCAGGATAATTAGATCCAATGAATTTAGAAGTATCTTGATTCTTATCTTGATTCATATTTTGCTCCTCTCTATCTTGAGTTAAAACAATAAATAAAACAATTCCTACAATGATAATAAAAATTAAGAAAATAATAATCCCCTTTTTCATTCTTATCCTAAATATTTTCTAAAGAATGCTTCTATTTTATCAAAAGGAATAACATTCATATTATCATACAAATCAGTATGAACAGCACCTGGAATAATCATTAGCTCTTTATTATTAGTATACTTATTATCTTTCATCATATTCCCGTAAGCATCTTTTGAAAAATAACAAGAATGAGCTTTTTCTCCATGTATCATGAAATCAGCACTACGAATTTCATTACTATAGCATAGAATTGGCTGATTGATAAATGACATACAACCAATTTTATTCCAACCTCCATTCGAATTTAAGCTTCTTTCATGATAAGCTCTGCCTTTATAATATTCACTATAATCTTTAACATAGAAAGGCACACCTTCTGGTACCGGTAAAGGTAGGCAACCGCCAGCACGCTCATATGTTCCATTCTTATAATCAAGTGTTCTTTGTTCATTTAAAGCTTTCTTAGCCTCATATCTTGCTTCTTCACTATCACTTTGATCAAAATAACCATTGGCATTTACTCTACTCATATCATACATTGTTGAAGTAACTGTAGCCTTAATTCTCGTATCTAATGCCGCTACATTTAAAGCCATACCACCCCATCCACAAATACCAATAATACCAATTCTTTCTGGATCAACATTCTCTTGAACAGATAAAAAGTCTACAGCTGCCTGAAAGTCTTCGGTATTAATATCTGGAGATGCCATATATCTTGGAGTTCCACCTGATTCACCCGTAAAAGAAGGATCAAAGGCAACCGTTAAAAAGCCACGTTCCGCCATCTCTTGAGCATATAAACCACTCGCTTGCTCTTTTACCGCACCAAACGGTCCACATACCGCAATCGCTGCTAACTTACCTTCATAATTTTTAGGCTCATAAAGATCAGCCACTAACTCTATTCCATAACGATTATGAAATGTCACTTTCTTATGATTCACTTTTTCACTTTTAAAAAACGTCTTATCCCATTTTTCTTCTAATTTCATCTTTTTCTTCCTTTCCTCTATTTATTAAAACTAGCTGCTACACTAGGAATATCTTGCAATTCAAAACGATATTTTTGTGTTACATTCGGATACTTTTCATGGTCCACTTCACTTAAAAACATCGCAAGTGGTCTTACCCACAATTTATGATCCCCATATAAAGATCGATAGACAACACACTCTTCATCGGTTTCTGTAAAGGTTGCAATATCTTCAACCAAATAATAATCACCTTTAAAATGCTTATAAATTCCTTTTACTTTCACTTCTCTCATAAAATCCTCCTTTATATTACCAGTATAAGACTTAAAGCATACGCTAAGTCAATTCTTTTTATTAAACTTTACACCACTTTTTACCTAGTAAAAGATATTTTAATATTTCCACTTCCAACAATATCCTTTAAATTATTTGGATGATCAATAGACCCAATCTTAGTATAACGATAATTAGTTGCAAAATCATCATAAAATAAAACCAAGCAATCATTCCCATAAAGCATAAGATCCCCCACATGAATTTCTCCTATATGATTAGGATTACTAGAAAGTGTCTCATCAAAATAATAATATTTCTCATTCCCATTTAATTCATTCATGATAATACTAATGGGAAGTCTATCAATTAACTCCCTACTAGTTTCATTATCCATTAAGGTAACAGTAAAACTAACCCCATTAAAACTAACCCCATTGATATCCATCTTAATTTTCAATTCATTCATATTTTCACTCTCTCCTTCTAAATTTTCATTGTTATTTAAACTTAGTTCAGTATTTTTCCTTAAAAAATATATGCATCCAATACTAACTATTAAAAAAATTCCAACTACCAAAAAAATTATTTTCTTATTCATTGATGAAACTTCCCTTTATTTACCAAAGAGGTAATCCCATAAGTAAGGAAAGATAACCCGAATATAATAGATAGTTGTTCTAAATAAAATACAATTGGGCTTTGTCCATAATCAAAAAATTTAAAGTCAGTTAAAAGAACCATATCACTCCAATATCTGTTTTTAATAAATGCATAAACCCCAAAAAGAATAATAAGAAAGATGATTAAATAAACAAAATACTCAAAAATAGAATTCTTTAATTTCTTAAAATATTTTCCAAGCATCATGTTAAGATGTAGCCCCAAGTGTATTCCCATCAAAACAAATCCCCATGATGTAGACAATAAATGAAGCTGTCTACTAAAACTTGTCGTTGGAATATCTAAAAACTGAAAAACATAAGCCGACATTAAAACACCACTAACAAAAATACCTAAAATAGCGAAAAGTAACATGAAATTAACTATAATAAACAACCCTCTTGTAAACGTATATTTTCCTTTGAATAAAGTCCGATACCATCTATCATTTAAAATATGATGAACTATAAATAAAGGAAATAAACATACACCAAGTATTTCATGATACTCATCACAAATAATATGATATCCCATTAATAACACAAATAAGATAAACATAATAGGATCAACAATCATTCTAAGCTTCTTTTTCAAACTATATCACCATCTCAATTATAATATTTAAAGTACACTCTAAGTCAAGAATGGGCAAGCAAAAAAGAAGATTTTTTACAAACCTTCTTTAATCAATTTCTACAAGTTCATATTCTCTAGTGCCCAAACCAATTTCTTCAGCATAAGGCAAAATATGACGGCCATTTTGTCTTTCTACTCTCTCGATAAAATGGTCTCTTCCTGGATCTTTTGAATTCCAAATCATATCAATACAAGCTTGATCAACAGCAACAGGATCTAAACTTGCTAAAATACCAATATCTTTCATGCATGGATCTTCTGGATTAGAATCACAATCACAATCAACAGACAAATTATTCATAACATCAATATATAAAATGTTACCTTTCATATAGTCTCTAACCGCTTTAGCAGCTTCTGCCATAGACTCTAAAAAATCATTTTGTTCTGGTAAATTATCCCATAACTCAGCAGGATTCTTTGCTTTTCCTGCCGTATGAATATAAGTTTTACCATTACTTGATGCAACACCAATAGATTGGTTTTTAATTACTCCCCCAAATCCTCCCATGGCATGTCCTTTAAAATGAGCCAAATTAATCATAAAATCATAATTAGCTAAATCTTTTCCAACAATATCAACATCTAAATGCTTTCCATTTGCAGGTATTTCTATTTCCCCATCTTTATCCATTAAATCAACCGTAGCAATAGCATCAAAGCCATGATCATGAATAGTTTGTAAATGTGCTTCTGTTGTATTTCTTTTTCCAGCATAAGCCGTATTACATTCCAAAATATTAGCATTTAACTTGTTTACTAAATCCTTAATTAATTCTGGTTTTAAATAATTGTGTCCTCCTGCTTCTCCCGTTGAAATTTTTACTCCTACTTTTCCCGTTGCTTCTACACCTAAAGCTTCATAAATCCTAACTAAAGATTCTGGTGTAATTTCTTTCGTAAAATAAACTTTTGCTTTTTCCATATTTAATCCTCTCCTATCCAATTTTTAATTTTTTCGTCTGATGCATGAACATCACTACCCCGAATTGGTAGTCCATCTTTGATAATAGCATAAGGAAATTTTATCTTTAAATCATTTACACTATTTCCCATACCACTACCTTCATGGGTACAAAATGGTTTTATGGTTTTGCCAGTTAAATCTACCCTTTCTAAAAATGTTAATACTGCCATCGGCATCGTACCCCACCAATTAGGATATCCTAAATAAATTGTATCATACTTATCAACATCTGTTAAATATTTTTTTAATTCTGGTCGAGCATTATTTCTTAATTCCACTTGTGCTACCTCTGTTGTTTCGTGATAATTAACCGGATAATCCTTTACTGTCTCAATTTTAAAAAGATCTGCCCCTATAAGTTCTGCTATTTTCTTAGCCACAACCTCTGTATTACCAACACTTAAATTCTCTATCCCATTTCTCGTATAATTTTCTCCATTACGAGAAAAATAAGCGACTAATTTCATATTACTTTTCCTTCTTATAATATTCAATTTTATAATTAAGTTTCTGATAAGCTTCTTCCATACAATCAATTTTTTCTTTTAAAAGAACTCGCTCTTTTTCTAAAAGCTTCATTCTAGCATCTTTTGTCGAATCTCCTTCATCATACAATTTGATGTACTCTTTTAATACAGCAATAGAAAGCCCTGCACTACGCATACACTTAACAAATTCAATTCGATTTAAGTCCTCTTCTTGATATTCTCGAATACCACTTTTATTTTTCGAGATTGGACCAATAAGTCCCTCTTTTTCGTAATACCTTAACGTATCTTTGCTTAAATCATATTTTTCTGCTACTTCTTGTATTGTTATTTTAACCACCTCAATTTAAATCTATCATACTACTTATAGTACACTCCAAGTCAAGACTTTTTTAAGAAAAAACTCAACTAGAAGTTGAGTTAGAACAATTATTGTTTAAAACAAGAGGTATTTCATAAGTAATTATTTTTCCATCTTTATTTTCAGCTTTAAGTTCAATCGATAAACTATCATCTCGATAATAAGAACAAGTACTTTCATAATCATCAATATTAAATTCTACACGCTCTAAATATTGATTCAAAGTAATCGCTTCTCCCTCGTAAGAACTACGACTAATCTCTGTCTTTGTATTTTGAGTCTGTTCATATAAAACACAAGTAATATTCGTATATTCTTCAGCATCTATGGTTAAGCAATCAATACTTGAAATATAAATAGATGTTTTATCTTCACTATAAGCCATACTACCTAAAACTCGGAAATCCTCGCAAGAACTACTGACAGTTTTAAAAGTAAAATCATGATGATGAGTAAATTGGTATACTAAAAATAAGCCAACAACCAATAAGGCACAAACGCCAATAAAAACATATCTTTTAATATAACTCTTCTTTTTAGTTTTACTCCCTAATAATTCATTAATATCAACATGAAACTTCTCACTAATTTCTTTTAAAATAGCAATATCCGGAATATTAGCGCCATTTTCCCATTTACTTACTGCTTGATAAGTAACACCAAAAAGATCTGCAAACTCTTTTTGCGTTAAATGATTATCTTTACGAAGCTTCTTAATAAAATTTCCTATTTTTTCTTGATCCATAACATCATTCCTAAAAATATCTAAATTAAGTATAACATATTTTTAAGAAAACACAAATATTTTTAACTTACTACATAAGGGTCAGATATGGTTCCTGAACCGGTTATTATAACATTTGATGCTATATTAATAGCTGGACGCACACCATTGTCCCAATCCACGAAGTTGAAGTCGGTGTTGCCAATGAGCTGGCCAGTCGAAACCACACCGAACACATCAGCAGTACCCACAGAATCAAAGTAAGACGGAGTCATTGTCCAATAAAATTGTCCTGTATATAGGTAATATTTATTATTACCACTTACACTTGTTGTTCCTCCTGCAAGCATTACTTCATCGGCTGTAATCAATCCTACTTTTGAGGTATATAAATCATTATTGTTACTACATTGTAAGGTTGGTGTTCTGTTTGTTACTACTCTTTCATATGCAGCATAATAGAATGTGGTTCCACTTGCTACCCAATTACTTCCACTTGCCGTGTTTCGATCATTGCAGAATCCCGGTGTACTTTCTACTTTATCATCGTATCCTTTATTGGCAATATTAGTTGAATACCAATTATCTAATACTCCTTTTATTGTACTTGCTGTTCCACTATTTTGACTACTTGGTCTTTGATAACCTATTTGATATGTATATCCTACTCCATAACTATAATTATAGTTTGAATTATTGAATAGACTTTTTCCTATTTGACGATCTATACTAGAATCTCCATTCGCATGAGCACTTGTTCCGTCATAGATAATCCTAATTGAACCGTCGCCGTTGATTCGGGTAATACGCCAGTAGTATCCAGCAAATTGGACATAGTTATTTACTACATCTCCGCGATAATAGTATGATGTTCCTAGATTATCCGTAGTCTCATAGATTCCTACTGTTGCTTCTCCACATCCACTTGTACAACTTGTTTTACTAAAATCAGGGGTATCTAAATTTACATCGATTGTTCCCAATACAGTATCCACTTTCTTTGTTGTTGATGTCTCAAATTCCAAATAACATTTTGTTCCTTTGGTAGTAAAAGGAATTACTTGTAAAGTTTGAGTATTACTATCATAGCTGATACTAATACTACTATCTTCTTCTCCATTTACTGTACAATAACTATTTTCTGTTAATTCATAATTACCTTCTGGAATAGTATCAGATGGCTCTCCATCAACAGTTATAGCAACAATATTCAAATCGGCTAAACTATAATTAATCGTTCCATTTACAAGTGGAATAGACTCTGTCACTCTATATTTTGCTCTAGTAAAGTTTAGTATGATAGCACTAATAATTAGTACTGCTACTACTCCAATTATGATATTTCTCTTTAAATGACTTTGTTTTAATAATTCAAATTTCATATCTAACGCCTTTCTATGTGATGCCAGGCTTCATTTTATTTTTCATCAAAAAAGATTATCATAAATCTGTAATGAGTTTCCTAGCTTACATATTAATTATAAATTTGGATATACTAAAAGTCAAGAAAAATGTCGTATAAAGGTGCAAATTATTTTAAAAATAATTTTACATGAGAAAATGTTATCGGTGAAATAAAATGGATTATACAAAAACTTTAAAACAATTAAGAGAAACATATCATTTAACCCAAAATGATATTGCCAAAATATTAGGAATTACTCGTGGCTTATATTCTCAATATGAAATTGCTGATAAAATCATACCTATTTATCAAATAAACAAATTAAGTAATCATTTTAATGTTTCCATAGATTATTTATTAGGCCTTATAGCAAATGAAACATATCCACATTTAAAAAAAGAAATTAATAAAGAATTATTAAGTAGCAGATTAAAAGAATTTAGAAAGGAAAAAAAGCTAACACAAGAAAAACTTGCCAAAGAATTAAATACAAGTCACTCTGTAATTTCTTCTTATGAAAAAGGAAGAACACTTATTATCACTTCTTTCCTCTACACAATCTGTAAAAAATACAACATTTCTGCTGACTATCTTCTAGGTAAAATAGATGAACCTAAATATTTAAAGTAATAGGTTCTTTTTTATTTTCGACATAAACGTCAAAAAGCGTCGAACTTTGCCCTCCGCACATTCTTGCTTTTTTCTATGCCTTACTTCATAATAGTAACTCGAGCATTGGGGCTAATGCTTTTACTTATATGATTAACTATTTTTTGCCTCCTTACCTCCTAGGGGTTTTGGTTGTAGGAAGTGGGTGGTTATATGGAGTTGCGTCTAGTAGTAATATTACCGCATAAAAAAAGATATAAATAATTGAAGTAGTCAATTATTTATATCGCCAAACACTTTGTGTTTGGTATTTTTTGT
>CALVQH010000040.1 GCA_944358115.1 uncultured Bacilli bacterium | reverse complement strand
GTTAAAAATGCTTGTTTTTGTTGGGTTCTATCTAGGTTTGACATATAATTTACTTCACACTAGAAATTCTAGAACCGTTGTTTTTTTCATCTATTTTTCACAAATCTGTTATAATATATTTGTATTTGGAGATGATGTTGGTGAAAATTTTAATTTGTGATGATGAAGCTTTAATTAGAAATGTTATTAAAGAGTACTTGATTTTGGAGAGTTATGAAGTATTAGAAGCTGAAAATGGATTAGAAGCGATTGAAATTGTTAAAAATAACGATGTTGATTTAATTGTTATGGATATTATGATGCCTAAAATGGATGGATATCAAGCAGTAAGAGAGATTAAGAAAATAAAAGATATTCCTTTTATTATGCTTTCAGCTCGTAATGAAGAATTTGATAAGTTAATTGGCTTTGATATTGGTGTTGATGATTATGTAACAAAACCATTTTCACCAAAAGAATTAATTGCCAGAATTAAAGCAGTTACGAAGAGGTCTAAAAAAGAAAATGCTACTTATCAATATGAATCACTTGTTTTAGATGATCTTGCCCATGAAGTAACGATTGATGGAAAGATTGTTGTTTTAACACCGAAAGAATATGACTTATTAAAGTATCTGATGCAAAATAAAAATATTGCTTTATCAAGAGATACGATTTTATCTAATATTTGGGGATATGATTTTTATGGAGATGAAAGAACAGTTGACACACATGTGAAAACATTACGAAATAATTTAGGTAAATATCGTGATGTGATTAAAACAGTTCGAGGAATGGGGTATAAATTTGATGCTAAAGAGAAAGGTTAGTAGTATTAATTTTAAAACACTATTATATCTTATTATTTTTAGTGTTACGATTCTTTTATTATTACTTCTTTCTCAAAATATTTTATTTAAATTTTCCTATGAGCATTATCAAGAAAATAAAATGAATAGTATTGTTAGCAGTATTCGAGAATTTAGTAGTGATGAATTAGTGACAGAACTAGAAGGAATTGCCTATGATAATAGTGTTTGTATTCAATACTCTTTAAATTCAGGTGATAGAATTCTTTATAATACATTAATGGTGGGTTGTGGTTTAAATAAAAATAATAGTCAAATTACGAGTTTAATGAATGAAGCTATGGAATCTGAAAAGGACACTTCGAATATTAAATTAATTAATAATGTTTCTGAGACGAAAGCACTTCTTTCAGGAATTCGAGTTGATGATGGATACGTTTTTGTTTATTCTAGTTTGGAAGATTTAGATGGTGCTAATATTGTTTTAAAAGGACAGTTAATTTATATTACTTTGATTATTATTGTTATTGCTTGTTTTATTTCTTATTTCTTATCTATTAAAATAACAAGACCAATTACCAATATTACCAAAAAAGCTAAAGAGCTTGGAGAAGGTAGATACGATATAGAATTTGAAAGAAGTGATGTATTAGAAATTGATGAGCTTGCTAATACTTTAAATCATGTGGAAAAAGATTTATCTAAGATCGATGAATTAAGACGAGATTTAATGGCAAATGTATCTCATGATCTTAAAACGCCACTTACGATGATTCGGGCTTATGCAGAAATGGTAAGAGATATTTCTTATAAGGATAAAGATAAAATGGATAAAGATTTAAATATCATTATTGAAGAAACAGAAAGATTAAATGTGTTAGTAAATGATATTTTGGATTTGTCTAAAATGCAGGCTGATGCGGATACATTAAATATAGAAGAATTTGATTTATGTGAAGTAATTCATGAAGTTATGAAGCGTTATGAAATTTTAAAAACAACAGAAGATTATGAATTTATTGTAACATTACCAGAAAAAGCAAATGTTCGTGCTGATAGAAGTAAGATCATGCAAGTTATTTATAATTTAGTTAATAATGCAATTAATTATACGGGTGATGATAAGAAAGTATATGTTACTTTAACAGAAAGTAAGAAAGAATATCTATTTGAAGTTCGAGATACAGGTAAAGGAATTAAGAAAGAAGAAATTCCATATATTTGGGATAAATATTATAAAAAAGATAAAAAACATCAACGAAATGTTGTATCTACTGGTATCGGTTTATCTATTGTAAAAGAAATTCTTTCTAAACATAAATTTGATTATGGTGTAAAAAGTGTTGCTAAAAAAGGGTCAACTTTCTATTTTAAGATAAAAAAATAATGTAAACCCTATAATATTCACAAAATTTACACAAAATATTCATAATCGTTTAGTATACTGTTATCATGAAAGGAGAAGTGATAGGTAGAATATTTAAACATACACACTTTATAAACCTATACAAGAAAAATAACATATAAACTCAAACTCACACTTTTAAGGGAAGGATACTTACTTCCCTTTTCTATTGACTTTTTTTATCTATATTCTTTGTAAATCATATATTTTTCTTTTAATCAACACAAAACGTTCATATTTATTTTGTATACTGTTATCATGAAAGGAGAAGTGATAAAGAGAATATTTAAACATACACACTCTATAAACCTTTACAAGAAAAATAACATATAAACTCAAACTCACACTTTTTAAGGGAAGAGAAATTCTTCTCTTTCTTTTTGCTTTATTTTATGTTATTATTAATTAACGAAAGAGGGAGTTTTTATGCAAACATTTATTTTTGGACATCGTAATCCAGATACTGATAGTGTCTGTGCTAGTATTGCTTTATCTTATCTTTTAAATGAGACTGGTAAGAATACAGTGCCAAAAGTTTTAGGACATTTAAATAATGAATCTAAATTTGTTATGAATTATTTTAAAGTAAAAGAACCAGATTATTTAAATGATACCAAAGTACGTATTAAAGATATTAAATATAATAAGAAGGCAATTGCACATGAAGATGATTCTATTTATGAAACTTTTTATCATATGCAAAAAGAAGGAGTAACGGCGGTTCCACTTGTTGATGAAGCAAAAAAATTAACAGGATTTGTTACTTTAAAAGAGATTGCTAAGTTTTTAATTAGTGGTGATAAGGAGCGAGTTGATACTACTTATGCGAATATTTTGAAGAGTGTAGAAGGAGAAGGGCTATTATGTTTTGATGAACAAATCAAAGGAAATGTCATGGTTGCTTCTTTTCAAAGCAAGACTTTTCATGAAGAAGTTACTCTTACAAATAAAGATATTTTAATTGTGGGAGATCGTTATAAGATTTTAGATTATGCGATTGATTCTTGTGTACAATTAATTGTTTTAACTGGTAATCATGTTTTGCCAAATAAATTATTAAAGAAAGCTGAAAAGAATAAAGTTAATATTATTGTTAGTAAACATAATAGTTTAGAAACAGCAAATAAGGTAATGTTAAGTAATCGAATTCGGTTAATTAATATTAATTCTAAACCAATTACTATTAATAGTAAAGATTATCGAACTGATTTTTTAGCGCTTGCAAATAAAGAAGGACACACGAATTATCCGGTTATTAACAATAAAAATGAGTGTTTAGGTCTTCTTAAAGTAACTAATGCTGATAATTATCATAAACAAAAAGTTATTTTAGTTGATCATAATAGTTTAGCCCAAAGTGCAATTGGTATTGAAGAAGCAGAAATTACCGAAATTATTGATCATCATAACTTAGGAGCAATTGGGACGAATACACCAATTAATTTTAGAAGTATGCCAGTTGGATGTACTTGTACCATTATTTATAATATGTTTGTTGAAAAAAAGATTGCGATCCCAAAAGAAATTGCAGGTTTAATGCTTAGTGCTATTTTATCTGATACTTTAATTTTTAAATCACCAACAACTACGGAAGAAGATATTTTTGCAGCGACGAAACTAGCGAAGATAGCGAAAGTCAATATTGATGATTATGGGTATCAAATGTTTAAGGCGGCATCTAGTATTAAAGGTATTAGTGTAAATGATCTTATTAATCAAGACTTTAAGACTTATAGTGTTGGTAATCATATGCTTGGTATTTCTCAGGTTATGACAATGGATTTCAATGAGATAGAAGCAAATATGGACGAATATATTGAGAAGTTAGATGAACTTAGTAGTGGAAATTTCTTATGTTGTGCTTTATTTATTACGGATGTTTATCAAAATGGTAGTTATGTTATTTATAACTCACAAGCACAAGACATTATTGCCGATGCTTTTGATTTAAAGGCTACTCATGAAGGAGTTTATATTCCAGATTTAGTATCACGGAAGAAACAAATGCTTCCTGCTTTACTTGAAGTAATTCAAAAAAGAGTATGATTCATTCTTACTAGGGAATGATATATAAGAGGTGGACTTATGTTAGCGCTTATTACGGGAGCTAGTAGTGGCATTGGTAGAGATATGGCTCGTATTTTAAGTAAAAAAGGGTATGATTTGATTTTAGTAGCAAGAAGAAAAGAAAGATTACTCGAATTAAAAAAGGAGTTAGATACCAAAGTTACAACGATTGCTATGGATCTTAGTATTGAAAAAAATAATTATGAGTTGTATGAAAAAGTGAAATCTAAAAAAATTGATGTTTTAATTAATAATGCAGGATTTGGTTTGTTTGGTGAATTTGTGAAAACAGAAATAGATACTGAACTTAAAATGATTGATTTAAATATTAAGTCTTATCATATTTTAACAAAGTTATTTTTACAAGATTTTGTAAGAAGAGATGCTGGTTATATTTTAAATGTTTGTTCTAGTGCTGGTTTTATGGCAGGTCCTAGAATGGCTACTTATTATGCCACAAAAAATTATGTTACCAAGCTTACAATGGCAATTAATGAAGAATTAAGAGTTTCTAAAAGTAATGTTACAGTTAGTGCTTTATGTCCAGGACCAGTTTCAACAGAGTTTAATGATGTAGCGCATGGAACTTTTGCGATTAGGGAAGCAAGTAGTTATGAAGTGGCTAAGTATGCGATTGATAAATTATTTAAACATAAAATGATTATTGTGCCAACATTTCTCATGAAACTTACTTTGTTTTTGAATCGTTTTGCTCCTTATCGTTTATCGTTATATATTGCTTATAAAATACAAAAGAGAAAGGAAAGGAACTAGAAATAGTTCTTTTTGTTTTATTCAACTAATGGTTTGTTTACTTTTTTCTTGTTATCATTCATAATGAGGTTGTAAGGAGGATTTTTATGAATGAAGCGATGGGAAAGTTTATTGCTAGTTTAAGAAAGGAAAAGAACATGACACAAAAAGATTTGGCAGATCAGCTTTATGTGTCAGACCGAGCAGTAAGTAAATGGGAGAGAGGACTTAACTTTCCCGATATTACTTTGTTAAAAAAATTGAGTGAAGTGTTAGGGGTTAGTTTAACGGAACTTCTTAATGGGGAAAGAATGGATGATGTTTCTAAGGAAAAATCAGATGAAATCTTAGAGGATGGAGTAAAACATTATAAAAAACAAGTTTATAAAAATATTATTATTAAAGTTTTACTTATTATTCCTATTATTATCTTTTTCTTATTTGTTATTTTAGTTACTTTAAGTGAGCTTTATTATGGGGAGATAGAGTTTGGAAAATATCATTTGCCTTTTCTTAATGTGTCAAGTACTGTTGCTAAAGTGACTACGGATAAGTTTATGGAAGCATTTGCAAACGAAGATTTAGATGCAATAAAAGAAATTTATCGAGATAAAAATGCTGATGGGACATTTATAAATCGATTTGAAGAATTTTATGAATATTATGAAGTAGTGGATTATGAGTATAGTTATTTTTATCATAACGGTTATAATTATACCATTGTTTATTTGGTTACTTTGGAAGTTAATGATATACAAATAGAAGTTGGTTTAGATATTGCTGCTTTAAAAAATGATGTAGTTATACATAGTTTAGGCTATGAATATGGGAATGATGTTAATCGGGATATAGAATTGGTTGTAAATGATTACAATCTTTGGAATGCTTTTCGAAATTTAACTGTTTAATAATAATTGTCAATTTTTTGTAAATGATGTGTAATTCCTTTACTAAATTGCTTGTTATCATTTACAATAAAAGTGGTGAAGATTATGTATTGTAAAAAGTGTGGTGCTGCTCTACCAAGTACGGGATTTGTATGTCGTAGTTGTGGAGCGATGATGGATGAAGAACAGATAAAAATGCAAAAAAAATTTCAAGAAGAAAAGGATAAAACGAAAATAGAAGTAAATTTACTTAGCGATCAATATCGAAGAGAACCGGTTAATAGAAATTTTGAAAAACAAAAAGAAAGTAAATATTTAGGGGCTATTTTAATTGTACTCGTTGTTATTATCTTAGTTATTTTAGCAATATTAAAAGTTATGTAATTAAAGAATTTTGGCATAATACTAATGGTGGTATTATGCTTTTTACATGTTTAGAAATCTTTTTTGCTAGAATTGTTGATGTTTCTATTTCAACTTTTCGGACGATGATTATGGTAAGAAAGAAAAGTATTTTTACACCTATATTAGCTTTCTGTGAAGTGTTTGTTTGGTTTATTGCGGCCAGAAAAGCGCTTAATACAGATATTGATAGTGTGTTTATTCCTATTTGTTATTCTCTTGGGTATGCAACTGGTACTTATATTGGCGGATGTTTATCAAGAAAGTTTATCAAAAATGTTAATAGTATTGAAGTTACTACTAAAAGAAATAATGAAAAATTAATTCGAGCTTTACGTAGGGAAGGATATGCTTTATCTATTATTTCTCTTAAAAGTAGTTACCGAGAAGAGCCAAAAGATTTAATTCTTGTTGATGTTAGAAGTAAAAATACGCAAGAGACAATTAAATTAATTAAAGAAATTGATCCCAAAGCATTTATTGTCGTAAAAGATACTAGAATTGTACAAAATGGGTATATTAAGTAAAGGGTGATTAAATATGTACTATGTAAATATTTTCTTTATTTTTTCTCTTATTGGTTTTTTATTTGAAAATGCTTTAAATTATTTTGTTAATGGTACTTTTAATAGTGGAATTTTATATGGGCCTTGGACTTTTATTTATGGAATTGGTGGGTTATTAATTGTTGTTTGGGATCGCTTTTTAAAACAGTATCATTTAAAGAAATGGAAAGAAATTATCTTGTTTTATTTGGGTATTACTCTTTTTATGACATTAGTAGAATTTGCGGGAGGTATGCTCATTGAAACTATTTTCCATCGCACTTATTGGGATTATACAACGATGCGATTTAATTATGGAAAATATATTTGTTTAGAGGTTTCAATTACTTGGGGTGTGCTTGCGACTCTCTTTAATTATCTTGTTTTTCCTTGGATTAATCGCTTTGAAAAAAAGATTCCTTGGATTATTTCGGTTATCTTTATTATTTTGTTTATTGTTGATATTGTGTTTACCTTGATTAATTAACGTCTAAAAGTAATATTTAAATAGAAAAGACAATGGTAGAATATTTTATAATTCAACTTCAAGTTGAGTTTTTTCAACTTTATCTTTATAGGCTATTATTATTAATTGGTTTATAATGAATCTGAGAAGGAGTGATATTGTTGAAAAAAAGAATTTTTTTAGTTAGTTTTGTTTTTGCTTTCTGTATGCTTTTGTGTGGTTGTGGAAGTGATCAGGCTTTAGTGGATTTGCCAACACCGGAAATAACAGAAGGGATTAGAGGAGAACAGTTTGGAATTGATAAGAATATCAATGAAGAGACAATTGATAATTATTTAGGAAGAAGTGATAGTGTTTACCGTGATATGCGTTTGCTTAAAGATCCAGGAAATTATGAAGCGATAGGAGGAGATTCTTATTTATCAGGATTTGTAGAAGGATTTGAGGCTGTTCCTTATCCACTTATTGTTAATGTAACAGGACTTCCTTCAGAAGTAGGGGAAACTTATACGGGAAAAACTTTATTTACTTATCAAGATGGGAAGTATATAGCTAATTATGAAGAGTCTATGGAAATATTAGAATATTTCTTTCCTAAAGATAAAAATATATTTCTTATGTGTGGTGGTGGCGGTTATGCTGGTATGATGAAGAATATGTTAATTGATTTAGGTTGGGATAAAGAAAAAATTTATAATGTTGGTGGTTATTGGTATTATGAAGGTAGTCATAATGTAGAAGTAAAAAAGACAAATAATGATGGATCTGTATCTTATGATTTTTGGAAAGTAACTTATCATGATATTGATTTTGATAACTTACATGAGGTAGAAGTGTGAAAAAGTTATTATTTCTTGTCTTCTTTTCTTTCTTATTAGTTGGCTGTGGAAATGGCCAAGAAAAGTTTTTATTAGAAGATAAATACTATGACAGTAATAGTATTACAGAATTAGATGTTGATACATTTAATGAATTAATTGAAAATAAAGAATCATTTGCTATCTTTATTTATCAACCTTTATGTGCAACATCTTCTAGTTTTGAGCAAGTTTTAAATGAATTTTCAGAAGAATATCAAATTAGTTTTTATAAGATGTCTTTTTCGAATATGAAAGAAACAGTATTATCTCATGATATTAAATATTACCCATCATTTGTTGTTATTCAAGAAGGAGAGTTTGTTCAAGCATTAGATGCAAATAGTGATGAAGATGTTAATTATTATAAAAGTGTAGATGAATTTGTAAATTGGTTTACAAGTTATGTTGAATTAAGTAACTAGCTGTAGCAGAATGTTACAGTTTTTATTTTTATACAAAAAAATCAATTCTTGATAGAATTGACATTTATTAAAAGCTCTACATTATAGTTCGAGCAGATTTCTCAATGGAGCAAGTGAGCGGAATCGAACCGCCGTCTCAACCTTGGCAAGGTCGCATACTAACCGCTGTACTACACCTGCATGCATAAATATATTATCAAATTATACACTTAAATGCAAGGAAAAATTGCAAAAATCCTTATTTTATTATATAATTATGTCTGAAGAAGGGTGAAATATGAAAAAGAAAATTAAATTGTTTTTCCGAAAACTTCGCAAAAACATTATTGAATATATCGCTACTAATCGTTTATTTATTACTTATATTATTATAGCTATGGCTGGTTTAATGCTAGTAAGAAATTTTACGATTGGAAATATGTGGAGCTTTGAAACATTTATTTCTGATTTAGCTTTGGTAGTTATGATTGGATCTTTTGGGTATTTAGTAAAGCCAAAGAACCAGTATCGATATTTTATGATAATATTACTTATTTTTACTTTAATGGAAGTCATTAATTCGATTTATTATACCTTTTATACTTCTTTTGCTTCTTTTGGAGAATTGGGGACAGTTGGTCAAACAGAAACAGTTATGGGGTCTGTTTATGAAAGATTAAAATTAACTGATGTAATTTATATTATTTTTCCTTTCTTATTTTATTTTATTCATAAGAAATTACTTCGAAGCACTTATTATAATTTTATGAGTGTTGTTGAAAAAGGAAAGAAAATGTGTATGGTTACACTTTTAGTTGGAGGGCTTTTTTTAGCCTATACTTTTGTTACAGCGACTAGTACAGATTATTCCAGACTTGCTAAACAATGGAATCGTGTTTATGTTGTAGAACGATTTGGTTTGGTTTTATATCAAATTAATGATTTAGTTCAAACATTATCGCCTAAGTTTAGCAGTTTATTTGGCTATGATGAAGCTGCTCAGAGCTTTATTGAATATTTTACAAGTGATGATATTGATCTTTATGATGGAGATAATAAATATACAGGTATTTTAGAGGGATACAATGTCGTATTTATTCATATGGAAGGAATACAAACCTATTTAATGGATGTGGAATTTAATGGCGTAGAAGCTACACCTAATTTAAACAGAATTGCTAATGAAGGAATGTTTTTCTCTCGTTTTTATCCACAAGTTAGTATTGGAACAAGTAGTGATACAGAGTTTACTTTAACAACTAGTTTAATGCCAGCGGCTAGTGGAGCAGTATTTACGCAATATTATGATCGCGATTATATTACGATTCCTAAACTATTAAAAGAAAAAGGGTATTATACTTTTAGTATGCATGGTAATTATGCTTCGATGTGGAATCGATCTACGGTTCATCCAGCTTTTGGTTACGATGATATGTATTTTGAAGATACTTATACATATAATAAAGATGCAGAAGATCCTAATAATTTGGAATATATTAATTTAGGTATTAGTGATAAAAAGTTTTTTGAACAAGTTGTTCCTATTATGGAAAATATTGAAGCAACACATACCAATTATATGGGCACTATTATTACCTTATCTAACCATTCACCATTTATTTATCTAGATAAATATGGGGAGTATGATATGTCAACAACTTATGAGGATTGTGATGAAATTACTGGAGAGTGTACGGAAGTAACAACCAATTATTTATATGGTACGGCGGTTGGAAATTATATTACAAGTAGTCATTATGCTGATGCAGCTTTAGGTGAATTCTTTGATTATGTTAATAATTCAGATTATTTTGATAATACGGTGTTTGTATTATATGGGGATCATGATGTTAAATTGTCTAGAAATGAAGTTAATTACTTATATAATTATGATTATCGTACGGGAGAAGTAAAAACAGAAGATGATCCAACTTATGTTGAATATGATTCTTATGATCATGAACTTAATAAGAATACACCACTTATTATTTGGACAAAAAATAAAGAATTACGTAGTAAATTACATGGAGAAGTAGATTATATTATGGGTATGTATGATGTCATGCCTACTCTTGGTAATATGCTTGGTATTGAAAATCCATTTGCGATGGGACATGATATTTTTAATATTAAAGAAGATAATTATGTTGTATTTCCTAATGGTAATTTTGTTACTGATTTAATTTATTATAATAATTCTGAAGGTCAGTATAAAGTTATAAAAGAAGGGGCAGAACTTACAACGGATTATATTTCGAATTTACTTGAAAAAACAGAAAAGATTTTGGATGTATCCAATGCTATTATTGTTCATGATTTAATTAAAAATGAAGGGGATACGGTTTTAGAATTAAAAGAAAGTGGAGCTAGCGAATGAGAAGAAGATATAAAGTAGGGTTAATTGTTATTAGTATTTTATTAGTTGGTGTTATTGCATTAGGAGTCTTTAAGATTTTCCATTCTTCAGAAGAGAAAAAAACAGATGTTAATGTAACAAGTGTCATTTCTAATATTGCTGATTATGGATATACTTTAGATGATCGAGATAGTAATTATATGAAAGAAGTATTTCATGAGTTAGAAGATATATTAAATGTACCAGAAGTTGATTATCATGCTTATGCAGAAGCGCTTGCTAAATTATTTGTTATTGATTTTTATACACTTAATAATAAAGTTAATAAGTATGATGTAGGAAGTTTGGAATATATTTTAAGTAGTAGGGTTGATACCTTTAGACAAAAAGCTCAAGATACTATTTATCGGGATATTCTTGATAATACTTATCGTGATCGCGTTCAAGATTTACCTGAAATTACTAATGTAACTATCTTGAATATTGAAGATACAACTTATACTTTAAATGAAGAAGAGGTAAGTGCTATTAAAGTAGAAATGACTTATGAATATAAAGAAGATTTAGGTTATGATACAGAAGGAACAATTTATTTTGTTAGAGATGCTCAAAAGTTAGAAGTTGCTTCATATACACCTAGTATAGAAGAAGTTTAAAAGAAAGGAAGTAATTGTATATGGGAAAGTTTGATCCAATTGATATCTTTTTTATCGCTCTTATTAGTACGTATTTTATTACGCTTATTTGTATTGGAATTACTTTCTTATATACTTATTTTAGTAAGAAAAAGAAGGAGAAAGCAAAAGAAATTGCGGCTACTTCAGTAGATGAAAAAGAAGTTTTTGTAGAGGAAAAGAAAGTAGAGAAAGAAAAACCTCAAAAAGTTAAGAAAGAAAGACAAAAGAAAGAGTTTAATTTTAAAGAATTAAAAAATAAAATTGTTTCTTCTTCACTCTTTAGAAAATTATTTATGAAAGAAGTAGTACTTTCTAAAGAAGATGAGCCAAAAGTATTAGAACCAGAAAAAATGAAGATTGAAGCTAAAGAAAAAATAGAATTAGATACAAAAGATGGAAAAGTAGAAGAAAAGAAAGAATCAGTAGTGGAAACAGAAGAAAAAGAAGAAGTAAAAGAAGTGCCAGTAGCTAAGAAAACAAGTTCTAAAACTACTGCTAAGAAGCCAGTAAATACTAAGAAAAGTGGAACCAATAATCGTAGTAAAACAAATGGTACGAAGAAGAAAACAGCAAATAGTAAATCATCAAAAACAGCTACACAAAAAGCAAGTACTAAGACAGGCCAGAAAAAGACTACAACAACTAATACAAAAAAGAAGACTACAAATAAAAAGAGTACTTCTAAAAGTACAAAAGCAAATACTACTAAGAAATCTTCTAACAATAAGGGTTCAAAAACAAAGAAAAGTAACTAAAATATACATTTTAAGTCAAAAAATGCATATTTTGTGCAAAAATCAAGAATTAAATGAGTGTGTAAGGAATTCTGTGTAAATAAGAATTCTCTCTGATAATGGAACTTAAAATTAAAGGTCCATTTGTTAT
>CALVQH010000039.1 GCA_944358115.1 uncultured Bacilli bacterium | reverse complement strand
TTACTCGTCTATTTTGGGACATTTTCATTGAATAACAAATTAATTTTTTGGGACATTTTTACTGAATAGCCACATTTGTTGCTGCAAAATAACATAAAATTATTGATTTATCCTCAATATTATTGTATACTAGAAATATATCATAGAAGAATATATGAGAATAAAAAAGGAAGTTTTGACAACGTTTGTCGAATGGCATGTAATCTTAAATAAATTGTGATATGATGCACAAGAAAAGAGGAAAATGAATGGAAATAGAAACTTTAAAGAGAAGCCGTTTAAAGAGGAATATTATTATAGGAGTAGTAGCAGTATTAATTATTAGTGTTATTGTACTTAATTTTACTAGAGCCAAATATAGAACAACACAAAGTATTCCACTTGTAAACGGAACAATTAATTATAGTTTAGCAGATTTGAATATAGTTGCTATCACTGTTGATGGGGAAGCAAGTGATACGATTCCGGAAGGTAATTATGAACTTGCAAGTACGTCATATTGCACTTATAAAGACGGAAGTAAAATAGAAGGATTAACTTTCAATTATGATAGTAATACAAAGGCATTTAGTATTACACCATTTACAACGAAAGGTACTAAATGTTATTTAGATTTTGTTAAGAAAGCTAATGCAGGAGAAACTATTCTTGGAAATGTTAAAGTTAATAGTGGTACACCAGATTTTAGTCAAGCGGCAACAACTGATGAAGGGGTATATACCGCAAAAGATAACTTAGGAACAAGTTATTACTTTAGAGGAGCAGTCACGAATAACTATGTCAAATTTGCAGGATATTACTGGCGCATCATTCGAATCAATGGCAACGGTTCGATCAGAATTATCTATGATGGAACTACTGCTCATACAAATGGAGAATCATCAAGCGATCGTCAAATAGGAACAAGTGCTTACAATAGTGTGCATAATCAAAGTTACTTTGTAGGATATACGTATCAAATAAATGCTCAAAGACCAAGTATCCAAAATAGTGGAACAGCAAGTACAATTAAAGGAGTATTAGATAATTGGTACACAATTAATGTTTTAAATCAGGGATTAGATGATAAAGTAGCAAGTAATTTGGGTTTCTGTAATGATAGAAATACAGCAAGTGGAAATAGTTGGGTATCAACTGGAGATACCTTCTATTATGCAGCATATGATCGGGTATATGGATCAGCTCAACCAACCTTACAATGTAGTAATAGCTTAGATTTGTATACCACAAAAATAGGCTTGATCACAGCCGATGAAGCGGCTATGGCCGGAGGAACAACGAGTGGTAATAATAGTTATTACCTATATACAGGGCAGTTTTATTGGACGATGTCTCCGTATTATTCTGAAAATGGCTATGCTTATATGTTTTCTTCGTGGTCGGATGGTACCCTTGGCTGGAACAGCGTGAATAACACGAATGGTGTGCGCCCAGTTTTAAATTTACGTGTAGATGTTATAATTTCTAGTGGAAATGGTACTAGTTCTAATCCTTATGTGATTTCTTAAGATATTTCCAATATTTTGCTATACTTATCGGAATTTAACTAATTATTGTAATAAAATTAAGTAACTTGTGTAAAGTTGCTTTTTTTAATACATTTGTTTTGGTATAATAGTATATGTAGTTAGGTGGTAATAGAGATGTTTGATAAATTAAATGAACAACAATTAGAAGCTGTAAAACATATAGATGGGCCATGTTTAGTTATTGCAGGTGCTGGTTCTGGGAAGACAAAAGTTTTAACAACAAGAATTGCATACTTACTTGAACAAGGTATTCCTGATACAAATATTCTTGCTATTACATTTACGAATAAAGCTGCTAAAGAGATGAGAGAAAGATTAAATGTGTTAGTTCCAGGTAATCATGTATTTGTTGGAACATTTCACTCTTTTGGGTTAAAAATTATTCGTGAGAATGTAGATGCTTTAGGCATGAGTAAAAACTTTACTATTTTAGATAGTGATGATGTTTTAAGTTTGATTAAAAAGATTATGAAAGAAAGAGATATTGATCCAAAAGAAGTTAGTCCTTATTTTGTTCGTAATAAAATCAGTTTTATTAAAAATGAAATATTAAGTGATATAGAAATTGATAAATATTTTAATACTCCGGCTGAAAAGAAAGTAGTGGAGATTTATCATGAGTATGATCGGGTTTTAAGAAAGAATAATTCGGTTGATTTTGATGATTTGCTTAAATTACCAGTTGAATTATTTAAGAAAAATAGTGATATTTTAGATCATTATCAAGAACATTATAAGTATATATTGATTGATGAGTATCAAGATACGAATGAAGTACAATATAAGTTAAGTCGTATGCTTGCAAATAAATATAAAAATATTTTTGTTGTAGGGGACCCATCTCAATCTATATATGGTTTTAGAGGAGCTAATTTTAGAAATATACTAGACTTTGAAAAGAACTTTAAAGATACAAAAGTAGTTATGTTGGAACAAAATTACCGGAGTACTAAAAATATTTTGGATGCTGCTAATAGTGTGATTAAAAATAATAAAGAGCGAAAAGATTTAGATTTATATAGTACTTTGGGTGATGGCGTTAAAGTGAAATATATGCGCAGTTATGATGAAAAACATGAAATTGCTCTCATTGTTGATGAAATTAAAAAGTTATTAAATGAAGGATATACTTATCAAGATATTGCTATATTTTATCGGACCAATGCGCAATCTAGAAATGTCGAGGAAGTATTGCTTAAAAATGGATTCCCTTATAAAGTAGTTGGTAGTTATTATTTCTATAATCGGAAAGAAATTAAAGATTTGTTATGTTATTTAAGACTTATTAATAATACGAATGACGATGTTAGTTTACGAAGAGTTATCAACACGCCAAAAAGAAAGATTGGAAATAAAAGTATTGAAGAGTTAGAAAGAAAAGCGGATGATTTGGGAGTCTCTATGTTTGATGCCATTCTATCTGGAAAAGAACTGGAATTCAAAAATATTATTTTGGAGTTACAAAATGATGCGCTTAATTTATCTTTAACAGAATTAATTGATGATGTGTTAGATAAAAGTGGGCTTAAAAAAGAACTGGAACAAGAGCATACTTTAGAAAGTGATTTAAGGCTTGAAAACTTAATGGAATTTAAAAGTATTACGGCTAGTTATGAAGCTCGAACTGGTTCCGTTAATTTAAATGACTTTTTGGAAGAAATTAGTTTAATTGCCGATATTTCCGAGCATCGAGATGATGATAATGCTATTACTTTGATGACACTACATAGTGCTAAGGGACTAGAGTTTCCTGTTGTATTTATAACGGGAATGGAAGAAGGAATTTTCCCTCATCAAAATGCTTTTTTAGAGGGAGATGCTGGTATTGAAGAAGAGCGTCGTCTTTGTTATGTTGGATTTACTAGAGCTAAAGAAAGACTTTATTTAACCAATGCCAAAAAAAGAATGCTTTATGGTAAGACTACAACGAATGCCCCATCTCGTTTTATTAATGAAATACAAGGGGATGTGTTAGAAACGGTTAATAGTAGTATTAAAGAAGAAAAAGTATTAAATAAAGATGAATTATATACCAATGAAGATGTAACTTATAATAAGGGAGATTTAGTTATGCATACGATTTATGGCAAAGGAGTAGTAATTGATGTAGATGATAAGTTTGTCAGTATTGCTTTTGCTAAAAATTTTGGTATTCGTAAACTTATGAAAAATCATAAAAGTTTGAGGAAAATATAAGAATCTTTATTTAAAAGTCGTTGCTCTTCTTATTTAAAATTGATATAATTAGGGAAATAGATGGAGGATATTTATGGAAAAAACATTAGTAGTTATGGCAGCTGGTATGAGTAGTCGTTTTGGAGGTTTAAAACAGATTGAACCAGTAGGTCCTAATGGAGAATTTATTATTGATTATTCTGTATATGATGCGAAAAGGGCTGGATTTGAAAAAGTGGTTTTTGTGATTAAAAAAGAATTAGAAGAAGTGTTTAGGGAAACGATTGGAAAGAGACTAGAAGATAAAATAAAGGTAGCTTATGCTTTTCAAGAAATTGGGGATATTCCTAGTAAACAATATTTAGCTAGTAAAAGAAGCAAACCTTGGGGAACAGTACAAGCTGTACTTTGTGCTCAGGATTATGTTGCAGGTGATTTTGTTGTAATTAATGCTGATGATTTCTATGGATATGATACTTATGTAAAAGCTAGTGAGTTTTTAAGTAATGAAGCAAACGATCATGTTTATGCGTCTATTACTTTTCCTTATATTAAAACAGCTTCTTTGTTTGGAAGTGTTAAAAGGGCTGTTTGTTTTACTCAGGATGGCAATATTACGAAATTAGTAGAAAGTAAAATTACAACTCAAGATGGGTATGCGCTAGCAGAACCTTTAAGTGGAGATGAGGCTTTTCAGATACCACTTGATCAGGCAGTATCGATGAATGTTTTTGCTTTTAAACATTCCTTCTTTCAGTATTTAGAAGAAGCTTTTAGGGAATATTTTTTACATGATGATGAGTATATTCTTGCTAATGAAGCTCTTTTACCAGATGTAGTAGAGAAAAATATTCAAAATGGAAATATTACTTTGCGAAATGTTTCTAGTAGTAGTTCTTGGTTTGGTGTTACTTATAAAGAGGATTTAGAGGGATTGAAAAAATCTATTAATGAATTAATAGAGAAAGGAGAATATCCAAAGAAACTTTGGGAATAACATGGAAGAAGCAAAAAAAAGAATTGAAGAATTAACAAATATATTAAGAAAAGCAAATTATGAATATTATAATATGGATAATCCTTCTATTACTGATCAAGAATATGATAAATATTTAAGAGAACTCATTAATTTAGAAGAAAAATATCCAGAACTTGCGGATCCCAATAGTCCTACTAAACGAGTTGGTGGGGAAGCAATTGATAAGTTTGCTAAAGTAAGACATTCCATTCCCATGATTAGTTTGTCCAATGTTTTTAATGAAGAAGAAATTCGAGATTTTGATAAAAGAATTAAAAATGCTGGTTTTCATCCAGAATATGTTTGTGAACTTAAAATTGATGGGCTTAGTGTTTCTTTACATTATGAACATGGTAAACTTAAATTTGCTGCGACTCGTGGAGATGGTGTGATAGGTGAAGATATTACCCATAATGTAAAAACTATTAAAACGGTTCCTCTTGATTTAAAGCGAGATATTGATATTGAAGTTCGTGGCGAAATTTATATGAATAAAGCTACTTTAGAGCGTATTAATCGAGAAAGGGAAGCGAAGGGCGAAGTAAAACTTCAAAATGTTAGAAATGCGGCAGCTGGTTCCATTCGGCAACTGGATCCCAAAGTGGCTGCTAAAAGACATTTGGATACGTGGATTTATCATTTACCGAATCCTCTTGATTATGGAATTGCTACCCATTTTGAGGCACTTCAATATATGAAGGAATTAGGCTTTAAAGTAAATCCGGCATCAAGACTTGTTCATGATATTGATGGCATTTTAGCTTTTATTCGTGAGTATACAGAAAAGCGCAGTAACCTACCTTATGAAATTGATGGAATTGTTATTAAAGTAAATGATATTAGAATGCAACAAGAACTGGGTTCTACTACTAAATATCCGAGATGGGCAACGGCTTATAAATTTCCGGCTGAAGAAGTTTTGACAAAGCTTGTTGATATTAAATTTACGGTAGGTAGAACCGGTCAAGTAACGCCTAATGCTGTTTTAGAGCCAGTTTTGGTTATGGGTTCTACAATCAGGAGAGCTACTTTGCATAATGAAGATTATTGCCGAAGTCTAGATCTTAGAATTGGGGATATTGTATCTATTAAAAAAGCTGGAGATGTTATTCCGGAAGTGGTGGAAGCAAAACCAGAGAGAAGAGTGGGAACAGAAAAACCATTTGAAATGATTGATACTTGTCCTATTTGTGGAAGCAAGCTTGTTAAAAAGGGCAATGTTGATTATTTTTGTGTGAATGATGCTTGTCCTAAGAAAAATATGGAAGGATTAATCCATTTTGCTAGTCGTAATGCAATGAATATCGATGGCTTAGGTGATGAAATATTAGAGGATTTTTATAATGAAGGGTTTGTAAGAAATATTCCTGATTTTTATCATTTAAATGAACATAAAGAAGATATTATTGAATTAGAAGGATATGGACTTAAGAAAGTTAATAATTTATTATTAGCGATTGAAGAGAGTAAACAAAATAGTGTAGAGCGTTTAATTTTTGGCTTAGGTATTCCGGGAATTGGAGCAAAAAATGCTAAATTACTTGCTAGTGCTTATCAAGATATGCAAGGATTAGAAAATGCGACTTATGATGATTTAATTAGTATTAAAGATATTGGTGATATTTTGGCACGTAATATTGTTAATTTCTTTGCTAATCCAACCAATTTAGAACTTATTCACACTTTAGAAGATCTTGGCGTCAATATGAAGTATTTGGGGTCTGAGGCTAAAATCAATGAGAATTTTACTGATAAAAAGTTTGTTCTTACGGGTTCTATTAGTTTTATGAGTCGTGATAAGATTAAAGAACTTATTGAGTCTTATGGTGGAAAGTGTATTGATAGTGTTAGTAAAAAGACTGATGTTGTAATTGTTGGGGAGGAACCTGGTAGTAAATATACGAAAGCGCAAGAACTTGGTATTCCAATTTGGAACGAAGAAAAATTTAAAGAAATTGTAGATAGTTTGTAAACTGTTTACAATTTTTATTTACATTTGTTGTAAAATAATTATAAATTGTCTTCTAAGAGAAATAATGTTATAATAAATTAGCTATGAGGTGAAGAATTTGAAAAAATTGAAAAAAATATGGCAAGAAAATAGTGTATTATTTGTATTACTTTTTATATTAATTGCGTGTTTAATTGCTATTTCGATTGTTGTTGTTACCTATTTTGTAGGGGATTCTAGTTCTAAATATGGTGACCGATTAGATGGAATAGAGAATTATCCATTTGATGAAGATATGCAAAATGAAATTATTTCGCAAATAAAAGAAAATGAAATTGTTGAAGATGTTACGATGCGGGTAAGTGGAAAAGTTATTTATATTACTATTAGCTTTGCTCCAGCCACAACACTCGTAGAAGCGCAAAGTGTAGCTTTAGCTAGCTTAGATTATTTTAGTGAGGAAACATTAAGTTTCTATGATTTGGAATATATGATTCAAGCTGATGATACAGAAGATGCTGAAGGATTCCAAATTATTGGAGCAAAAAATGTTTCTGGTACTGGTGGTATTGTTTGGAATAATAATACCGAATTTGGGGATGACGATGAAACTCAAGAAGAGTAGGTAGAATGATGAAAAATAAAAAAAGTGTTATTATTACGATTATTATTATTTTATTAGTAGTTGTTATAGGTCTTTTTACTTATCGCGTTTTAACAGATGAAGCTAGGCTTACTTCTAGTGAAAGACGTTGGATCAATAACAATATTAATACAGTTCAAAATATTAATGTTGTCAACGATGTTAATTTGTTTGGAAATACCGGTACGGGAGTTTTTTATGAATTCTTAAATGACTTTGAGACGGAATATCGACTCCAAATGAATCCAGTTACTTTTAATTATGGAGAAAATCCAAGTGGTCTTACGCTTGGCATTACAAGAAGTTTAGGAGCAGAAGATTTTGTTTTTTATACGGATCATTATGTTTTGGTTGGATTAGAAGATGAGGTCTTGAGTGGTTATGATGATTTAACAGGAAAAACGATTGGTCTTACAAAAGATGATGCTTCTTATGTTAGTGGTTATTTAGCTAATGTTAGTAATGTAACGTTAACGCAATATGATACCAAAGATGATTTGTTAGAAGCATTTCAAGAAAATGAAGAAATTCATTATATGATTGTACCTTTAAGTATTTATTTAGATGAGATATTATCTCAAGATTATTATATTAATTATCATTTATCAGATATTAAGTTTTATTATGTGGTTCGAGGGGTAGATGATACTTTAACTAGTATTATAGAGAAGTTTTATAATAACTGGTATCAAGATAATTTAGATCCTTATTTAAAGAGAGCAGAATTTAGTTTATTTACTACTAGTCTAGGAATTAGTGAGACAGAAGTAGATGCGATGCGTAGTGTTACTTATAATTATGGATTTATTAATAATAGTCCTTATGAAGTTATTATGAGTGGTAATTATGGTGGTATTATTGCCATGTATTTGTATGATTTTAGTGAATTTAGTGATATTGAATTTAATTATACAAAATATCGTAATTTAAATCGTTTTGAAAAGGCAATTAATAATGGGGATGTAGATTTATATTTTAATTATTATAATTTGAGTGATCAATATTATGAGGCTGATTCTAATCTTGTTATTCGTTATAGTGTTGTTGCTAGTAATGAAAATAATTTAGTTGTCAATAGTATGGAGAGCTTAGTTGGGTCTACTGTTTATGTTGAAGAAAATAGTTATCTTTATCAATATTTAACTAGTATTGATGGTATTGATATTGAAACATATGAAGATGAAGGAGACTTAAGAGAGTTAAATCGTAAAGATGTAATTATTGTAATTGATAAGAATATTTTTGATTTATATTCAGGAAGTAATCTATCAAATTATACAGAGCGATATACTAGTTCTTTACCAAATACTTATCAGTTTAAATCCAGAACTGATAGTGCTTTTTACCGTTTGTTTAGTAAATATGCCATGGTAATTGATAATAATGAAGTTATTTATGATGGTATGTATAGCCATTCTATGACAGTTAGAACGGGAAGTATTTTAGGTACGATTGCTAAATACATTTTACTTACTTTACTTGTATTTGCGGTTATTTTCATCATCTTTTATAAGAGTAGCAAGAGAATAAAGATTGCAAAACGAATTAAAAGAGATGATAAAATGAAATTCATCGATCAATTAACTAGTCTTAAGAATCGTAATTACTTGAATGAATATATTCATAATTGGAATAATAATACTGTTTATCCACAAACGATGATTGTCATTGATTTAAATAATATTCAATTTATTAATGATACATTAGGTTATGAAGAAGGGGATAAACAGATTAAAGCTGCTGCTAATATTTTAATTAAGACACAACTTAATAATAGTGATATTATGCGTACCGATGGAAATGAATTTTTAGTTTATTTAGTAGGATTTACCCAAAAACAAGTGACAAATTATATTCATAAGTTGAATAAAGAATTTAAGAAGCTTCCTTATGAATATGGAGCTGAATTTGGATATTCGATGATTATGGATAATGTTAAAACGATTGAAGATGCTATATTAGAAGCAACAGATGAAATGAAAAAGCAAAAGAAAAAGAGTGAGGATGAAAATGCGTGAAAAAATAAAAAGGGGCGCTAGTAATTTTTTCAAAATAATTAGAAAGCCAGAGATGGAGGTTTTACCCGGTCATCTTGCTTTTTCTTTTGTCCTTTCAATTGTACCCACTCTTACCATACTTACTTATATTGCTTCGATCTTTCATTTTGATTTGCATTTTATTAATGATTTTATTACACAAGCTTTTAGTCAAGAGTTTGCTAATATGCTTTTAGGAACGAATATGGTGATTAGTGCTGATTGGAATTTCTTTTTAACACTTATTATCGCTTATATTATCGCTAGTAATGGAGCAGCTAGTGTCATTGCTAGTTCTAATATGATTTATGGGATTAAAAATTCTAGTTTTTTAAAAAGAAGATTAAAATCACTTGTTATGATCTTAATCATTATTCTTTTATTTGTGTTCTTGCTTATTTTTAGTGTATTTGGTAATAAGATTATTGAAATGTTACAAATTATGGATATTAGCGAGAAAATTATTACGAATATTACTTTAATTATTAGTGTTTTAAAAGGACCAATTTCTTGGTTTATTATCTTTTTCTTTATTAAAATTATATTTACGATGGCTCCTGATAAAAAGATTAGAAGTAATGAAGTAAATAAAGGTGCCATATTTACAACTGTAGGGTTTGTTGTAGTTACTTATATTTATTCCTTATATACAACTAATTTTGCCCGATATGATGTTTTTTATGGAAATTTAGCAAGTATTGTTGTCCTGATGATTTGGCTTTATTTGTTATCTTATATCTTTACGATTGGACTAGCTTTAAATTACCGAGAGGAAGAGATTACATTAGAAAAAACACAAAAATTAAATACTGTAGAGAAGTAAAAAAATTACTTCTTTTTTTAGGCTTTATTTCAGCAGTTTATTTTCACAAAAATGTTGAATGTTAGCAAATATTATTGTATACTTAATATAGTAGGATAGTTATATTTTAACTATATAGGAAGTTTTGACAAGTTTTGTCGAATGGAATGAAAAACAATTAAATTTGTTGTAGAATGGTTGAAGTAAAGGTGAAAAAGAATGAAATTAGTAGAAAAAATAAAAGGGATGAACTTATTAGAGAAATTTAAAAATAAGAAAGTATTTGCTCTCTATTTAGTAGGAGTATTATTACTTTCAACAGGTATTTCCTTTGCCTATTTTACAGCTAGAACTAATGCTGAAGGAGAAGGTGGTGTTGCTACTGCAACGACAACTACTGTAACGTCCCAAGGAATAACAGCTGATGGTAATATTGATTTTAATAATGTAGATATGTATCCAGGTCATACTGCTATCGCAAGCATTAGAGTAACAGGAAGAGGAAATAATGAACCCTTAATGTACAATGTCATATTTAATGGAAGTAATACTTTTACAACACCACTTAACTATACAGTATATAAAAGTGATGCTAATATCGATGCTAGTTATAGTTGTGAAATAAAACAAGATCGTTTAGGAACAAGTAAAATCTATTATGAAGAATGTACAGGTAATAATATAGAAAATTTAGGAACACCAATAAGTAGTGGAACAATTAATAATGGTGAGGAAAAAACAACATTAAAGAGTGATGAAATCATTCTTACTTCACCAGAAGGAGAAGAAGTATATTATTATATTGTTATCGAATATCCAAATTTAGATGCGAATCAAAATGATGATATGGGAAGTAGTATTAGTGGAAACATTACGATAGAACAAGGAAATGAATATCAAAAACCACAAGTAATATTAACAGGAAGTACAACAGCAGGGAGTAATGGATGGGTACAAAGTGCTAGTATAACAGCCAATATAACAACCCATACAAGGAAATATGAAGCATATTATTGCACAACGACAAGTGATTCATGTACACCCAATACACCAGCAAATATAAGTAATAATAGTTTTACAACGACATTATCATCCAATGCATCACCTCAAAAGGTATGTGTAAGAGTAATAGATGAATATAATCAAACAACAGAAGGATGCAGTGAGAGATACAATGTAGATACAGTAAATCCAACAATAAACATAACAAGCACAAGCGTAACCGAAAATAGTATAAGCGTAACAGTAAGCGGAAGTGATGCCCATAGTGGAATTAGCGAGTATCGATTCAGTAGTAATGGAGGAAGTAGTTACACAGATATAACAACTACAGATAGTAGTTATACTTATACATTTAATAATTTAGAAAGTGGGACAAGTTATAATATTGCAGTACAAGTTGTTGATAGATCGGGAAGAACATCTAATACAGTAACAAGAAATGTAGAAACGGATAGTTCAAATGCTAAAGATGTGATTTTAGCAGATAATGAGATTAATTCTGGTACACCAGATTTTAGTCAACCAGCAACAACAGATGAAGGAGTATGGACAGCAGAGGATAATTTGGGAACGAGTTATTACTTTAGAGGAGCAGTAACCAATAACTATGTATCATTTGCAGGATACTACTGGCGGATCATAAGAATCAATGGTGATGGATCAATTCGATTAATATATGATGGAACAAGTACACATACGAATGGAGAATCATCTACAGATCGTCAAATTGGAACCAGCGTTTATAATACTGTTTATAATTCTAGTATATATGTTGGTTTTACATATGGAACTACATCAAGTACAATTAAAAGTATGTTAGATACGTGGTATCAAAATAATTTGCAAAGTTATGATAGTAAAATAGTCAGTAATCCTGGCTTTTGCAATGATAGAAGTTACAGATCATCTTCTGGTTTATTAAATTTCGGATCATATGATAGAATACGTGTATATCAGCCATCGCTTAAATGCAGTAATGAAAATGATCTTTATTTAGTTAAAATAGGATTGATTACGGCTGAAGAAGCTATGTTTGGGGGTGCGTCTTTAACTGAAAATATTGATTATTATTTATATAGTGGCTCTTCTTATTGGTCTATTTCGCCATATAATTTTGTTGGCTTGGGAAATTCAATTGCAACTGTTTACGCTATACACTCAACTCTTCAAGGTGGAGGCAGTTTAAACAATCAATATGGCGTTCGTCCTGTTATTAATCTTTCTGCAGATGTTTCATTCTCTGGTTCAGGAACTATGTCTGATCCATATGTAGTATCTTGATGTAAATTATGTGTGAATTTACATGTTATTGATTATGCTAAGTTCGAAGTTAGTATTTACAGCCCCAACAAGAGATGAAAGAAAAGATCTCTTGTTTTTATGTGAATAAGTAAGCAAAAGTTG
>CALVQH010000038.1 GCA_944358115.1 uncultured Bacilli bacterium | reverse complement strand
CAGAGATATATTATACTACATATGTTTGGTGACATTTTAACTAATGATATGGTGACATTTTAAAAAAGGATTAACAAAAATAAAAGAACAGTAAAAAATAATCATACTATGTGATATAATACTATTAGAAATAGGAGGTATAATGAAAGTATTAATATTAAATGGAAGCGCTCGTGCAAATGGTTGTACAGCAAGAGCCCTAGAAGAATTAGAAAAAATATTAAAAGAAGAAGGAATAGAAACAGAGAGCATATTAGTAGGAAACCAAGATATCAGAGGTTGCATTGCTTGTGGAAGTTGTTACAAAAATGGAAAATGCATATTTAATGATATTGTAAACGAAATCGCTCCTAAATTTGCCGAAGCAGATGGAATTATAATTGCCACACCAGTTTATTATGCTGGTTCAAATGGCACGCTCATCTCTTTATTAGATCGCTTATTTTATAGTACGCATTTTGATAAGTCAATGAAAGTAGGCGCTGCTGTTATCTCATCTAGAAGAGCGGGAAGTACTTCAGCATTAGATGAAATTTATAAATACTTTGGTATAAGCAATATGCCAATCGCTACCAGTAGTTATTGGAATGAAGTTCATGGTAAAGTAAGAGAAGACGTTGAAAAAGATTTAGAAGGTCTACAAACCATGAGAAATTTAGGAAGAAATATGGCATTTTTAATAAAAGCAATAGCGTTAGGTAAAGAAAAATATGGATTACCTCAAGTTGAATTAAAAGAACATACCAATTTTGCCGATGGATTATAATCTATTTAAATCAGCTTTAAGTATAACTTTTAGAATTTGACAGTACTAAACATCTATGATATACTAGCCAGAAATGAAAGAAGGAAGTTTATATGTTATTAAACATTTATTTAGGTGCTTCATTACTTTGTGCTGGAAGTATATGCCTTATAACTGCTTATTTAGAAAATAAATTAAAAAAAGAGGGATATAAGGAAAAAGAAAAAGATACCATTTTTGTTCATTTAATTTTTGCTTTAAAAACATTACTATATTCTTTGACACCTATCTTAAATATTTATATTATCTATAGACTTTTAATTCAAATTAATTTGAGTGAAATGTATGAAGATTTAAAAGAAAATATGATTAAAAGTAATGAAATTTACAAGGAAGATGAAAAGGAAGAACTTGTAGAGGAACAAACAGTTGAATCAAAAATAATGAAAGAGCAAGATGTTTTAGAAAAAGAGCCAACAAAAAAATATGAATACATGCCAATTCCAGAAAAAAGAGCTTACTTAGAACAAGAAATGGCTAGACTAGCAGATTTATTAATTTCTTTAGGACAAGAATCTAATCAAGAAGATAATGACTACCCCAGAGAAAGAAAAAAATAAATATTTAAAAAACTCATAAATCAGTAATGGATGAGTTTTTTTATATTGTTTTATCCAAATGGAAAAAATTAAAAATATAAGTTACTAATTTATCATTTGGCGGGCCCATAGAGGAATTGTCGGTCAAAATAAAAAAAGACTATCAAAGCCTTTAAAATAAGCAAAAATTGGAGGGGCCTACCGGATTTGAACCGGTGCTCGGGGAGTTGCAGTCCCATGCCTTACCACTTGGCTAAAGCCCCGTGCGAGTGGAATAATACTGCTTTCCCACTTGCATTTATTATTTTACACTATTGTTTTACCTTTGTCAATTAGTGTAAATAACTTTCCTCATTAAAATAATATGTTTCAAGTTAAATATTATACAAAAAAGTAAAAGAACTGTTTTCAAATATCAATAATTAACCTAACAGAGAAAAAAATTAAGTTTTTAATTGCTTTAGGTATAACTTGATATTTTTCTTTCATAATAAAAATGGAGGTTATTTATGAACAAAGAAGAATATCAAAAATTAGTTAAGAAATACGAACCAAAAGAAAATAAATTTCAAAATGTCGTTTATGCTTTTCTAATTGGTGGACTAGTAGGTTTCATTACAGAAGGAATTATTGTATTATTGATGAACTTTTTTAATTTATCAAGAATGATCGCTGGAGCTTGGACTTGTTTAATCGTCATTTTTGCTGCTTCCTTATTTACAGCTTTAGGCTTCTTTGATAATTGGATGACAAAATCTAAAGCTGGTTTATTAATACCAACAACTGGTTTTGCCCATTCGGTATCAAGTAGTGCCTTAGACTACAAAAAAGAAGGTCTAATAACAGGGCTTGGTTCAAATTTTTTTAAATTAGCCGGTAGTGTTATCTTATATGGGATCTTATCAGCCTTTATTTTAGTGATTGTGAGAGTGATTATTGGTGGCTAGTAAAAAATTTAATAACGCTTATATCAAAGATAATTTTTCAATAGTAGGTCCTCTAGAGCGAGATGGATTACTTAAAAATTATGACTTAGTAATTGATGATTACTATTATGGAGAAAAAACTTTTGAACAAGCGGAAATCAAAATGCAAAAAATTGTCTTAGATAATTTGCTAAATAAAAATAAACTGCCAGAAAGTAAGATTGATGTTTTACTTGGTGGTGATTTAATTAATCAAATTTCTATTTCTAGTTACAACGCGAGTAAATTTAAAATCCCATATTTAGGAATTTATAGTGCTTGTGCTACATATGCTGAGGAATTAATTGTTGGAGCATCTCTTCTTAGCGGAAAACTAGCTAAAAATATTGTAGCAATTACTTCATCCCATAACTTAAATGCCGAAAGACAATTTCGCTATCCTGTAGAATATGGAGCGGTAAAAAAACATACGACAACATTTACAACAACCGCCGCTATCTCAACACTTCTTACGAGTGAACAAACAAATATTAAAATTGAAAGTGCTACAATTGGTAAGGCAATTGATATGGGAGTTACGGATACCAATAACATGGGTGCCGTCATGGCTCCTGCCGCTGCCGATACTTTATATACCCACTTAATGGATTTGAAACGTAATATTAATTATTATGATTTGGTATTAACAGGAGACTTAGGATTAGTTGGCAAAGAAATATTTTTAGAAATGCTAAATAAAAACTATAACATTAATTTAAAAAAGTATATGGATGCCGGGTGTGAAATATATACAAATTCTCAAGAAACATATGCTGGAGCTAGTGGACCTGTTGCTTTGCCATTAGTACTATTTGATAAAATATTATGTTGTAAAAGATATAAGAAAATATTGATTATTGCGACCGGATCTTTACAATCAGTTCAATTAGCCAATCAAAAGTTAGGAATTCCTGGCATAGCACATGCGATTAGTTTGGAGGTATTATCATGACATTTATTTGGGCGTTTATCATTGCTGGATTATTTTGTGCCTTAGGTCAAATTATTTTAGATAACACGAAATTAACTCCCGGCCATGTGACTTCATTATTTACAGTTTTAGGAAGCTTACTCGCATTCTTTGGAATTTATGATAAATTAATTGATCTAGCAGGTGGTGGTGCGACTGGAATCATTTCTAATTTTGGCTATATGCTTTATACAAGTGCACTAGCAGGTTATGAAGAAATGGGAATTTTAGGAATTTTTTCAGGAATGCTCACTAAATCAAGTACTGCAATTGTAGGATCGATCGTTTTTGCTTCTATCGTGGCATTAATTTTTAAGCCAAAGGACTAAATAGTCCTTTTTATTTTATGTTTTTTTTGGTATAATTTTAAATAGTAAGAAGGGACTAGCTATGGCAAAAAAGAAATATAAAAATTTTAAAGTAGAAGGGGAAGAATTAAAACCGATTGCGATTGGTGCTTTTGAAAGCCGTAAAAGAACTTCTATCGGTATTTTTATCATTTTAACAATATTTGTACTTGTTGTCATTTTTTTGCCGGAAATATCTGAAAAAGTAAATGAATATTTAAATCCAACCCCAGTAACGCCAGTAACACCAAATAATCCAGAACCGAATGAGCCAGATGAACCAGAAAAACCAACCGAAAATGTCGATGAAACATTTTATGAATATACACCTGGCTTAAAAATAGATCGAGAATTAATAAGTGTAAGTGATATTAATATTGATGCTACCAATAATACTCTTAGCTATAGTGTAACCAATAATGAAAATGATTATCAGGATATCGAAGAATTAAATTACTATCTAGAAATTTATAACGCTGATAAAACTTTATTAGAAAGAGTAAAATTAGTAAGCTTAGGAGAGGATGTAACAACAACGATTCTAGCACCTCATGCTTTCGCAAATTTTACAAGAAACATATCAGAATCTTCTGCAACGACCATAGGCTATTTAGTATTAGTTAAAAAAACAACCGATGATTATCCTGAAGTTACTTTATCACCAGATAGTGAAGGAAATGCAAACTTGGTATGTACAAGTAACCATGAAAATGTTACTTATCAATTTACAAATAATAAATTAAAACAGGTTACTAGCACGATTGAATATCTAGCAACTGAAACAAATTACACTGATATCTATAGTAGATATCAAACCCTATCTAATTCTTATAATACCACAACCGGTATCACCTCTACTTTCTTTACAAGCACAAGTGGATTCAATATTACAACAATTGTAGACTTAGAAGAAGCAAGTCGCACTTACATTTTTAACGCTGACTCTTTTGCTTTAGATACAGAGCCAAAAGTAGTAAGCTTTGAGATGGAAGCGCTTGGATTCGACTGTAATTAGGACGTGATAAAATGGAATATCAATTTAGTATTAATGATTTTGAAGGTCCTTTAGACCTTCTTTTACATCTTGTTAAAACTTCAAAAATGAATATTTATGATATTGACATTAAATTAATTATTGATGAATATCTAAAGTTTATTGAAAGTGAAAAAAACAAAAATATCGATATTGCCAGCTCTTATTTAGTAATGGCATCAGAACTAATTCATTTAAAAAGTAAAATGTTAGTAAATGATCAAGAAGTAGAAGAGGCAAATGAAGAAGAATTTTCTATTGCTTCTGAAGAAGATTTAAGAAGAAAAATAATCGAATATGAAAAATATAAAAAAATAAGTGAAAATTTAGTAGAATTAGAAAACAAAAGAAATAATTTTTATACTAAAAGTCCCATGAATTTAGACTGCTTTTTAGAAAATGGAAATATTAATTTTGGTAATGTCACGCTAGATGATTTAGTAAATGCTTTAAAAAGATTAAAAGAAAGAGAAAAGTGGAACAAACCTTTAAATACGAGAATTACTAAGAAAGAATATAGTATAGAAAAAAGAATCGATGATATACGAAAAATTTTACAAGTAAGAGACAGAGTAGAATTTTTAGATTTATTCACCGAAAGAAACAAAGACTTCTTAATTGTAACATTTTTATCGATATTAACCATGAGTAAAAATGACGAAATAACATTAACTCAAGAAGATAATTTTAAGCCAATTATGATAGAAAGGAAAAAGATACATGAATAAATTAGGAATTCTGGAAGGAATATTATTTGTTGTAGGCGATGAAGGAATTAACTTAAAAACATTATGCGAAGTAATGAATATTACAATGGATGAAGCAAAAGCTCTACTCCTTAAGTTAAAAGAAAGCTATGAAAGTGACGAAAGAGGAATTCGTATTAGTTATCTAGGAGATGCCTTTAAATTAACAACCAAAGAATGTCATAAAGAGTATTATCAAAAACTAATTGAAAATCCCGAAGCAAATACGCTTAGCCCCTCTAGTCTAGAAGTGCTTGCTATTATCGCTTATAACCAACCAATTACCCGAGTAGAAATTGATGCCATGCGTGGGGTAAGTAGTAATCATATCATCAGAAAGTTAGTAGCAAAAGGGCTTGTAAAAGAAGCCGGAAAATCAAAAATGCCCGGAAGACCTAACTTATATCGGACAACGAGTGAATTTTTAGATTGCTTTGGTCTCGCTAGTTTAAATGAATTACCAGAATTAGAAGAAACGGTGAATGAAGAGGAAGAAAAAGAATTATTCACATCAATTTATAAAGAGGATGAAAATGAAGTGGGAATTTAACCAAGAACTCAGAAAAGAAACTTTTAAAAATCACAATGATTTAACATTAAATTATCTTTATTTTGAAAAAGAAAATATTACCAATGAATATATTAATTTTGAAACCCTAAGAGAAGTATGCTTTAAAAAATGCATCATCACAAATATAACGTTTGATAATACGTTTTTTGGTAAAGTAAAATTTCAAAATTGTGAATTAACAAATGTTGCTTTTAGTGGATCAAATTTAAGTAATGTAGACTTTGATAATTGTAAGTTAATTAACATATCAATCTTTGAATCCACCCTAAGTAATGTTAGTATGATAGAAAGTTTAGTAGAATATTCGAAAATAGAAAATACCAAGATTGATAATTCTAATTTTGAAAATATTAAATGGTTAGAAAATATTCACAGACATAATAAATATACCAATAATCAATTTATAAGATGTTCTTTTATATTAGATAATTTTATTGATACCAATATAAAACAATGTAATTTACTAACAAGTCACTTTGAAGATATTAAAATTAATTTAGATGAGCTAATCTCTTCTAAGTTATCACTCTTAGGCCTACTTGAAATCGTAAATGCCAAAGGAATCGAGATTGAAGAATAAAAAAACTATGATATAATAATAAAAGGAGGATACTATGAGCTATATTGAACTAAAAAATGTAAAAAAAGAGTATGTAATGGGTAGTGTGAAAATTATTGCTGCCCACCATGTATCATTTGCAATTGAAAAAGGAGAACTAGTAGTTATATTAGGCCCAAGTGGAGCAGGTAAAACAACCATTCTTAATCTTTTAGGTGGTATGGATAATGCCACAAGTGGTAGTATTATTGTAGATGGCGAAGACATTACGAAATTAAAAAGAAAAGAATTAATTGGTTATCGTCGTAATAGTATTGGCTTTGTCTTTCAATTTTACAATTTAGTTCAAAATTTAACAGCGCTAGAAAATGTAGAACTAGCAGTTCAGATATGTAAAAATCCTTTAGATCCTACTAAAGTATTAGAACAAGTAGGATTAAAAGACCGAATAAATAATTTTCCAGCTCAGCTATCTGGTGGTGAACAACAACGGGTTGCTATAGCTAGAGCGATTGCTAAAAATCCTAAATTATTATTATGCGATGAACCAACTGGAGCTCTTGATTCTAAAACCGGTATTAAAATATTAGAATTACTTCAAAAATCATGTAAAGAAATGGGAATGACAACAATCATTATTACCCACAATGCCATTATTTCAGAAATAGCCGATAAAGTGATTCGCCTAAAAAATGGAACTATTGAAGATATTAAAATTAATAAAAAGCCAAAAGAAGTAAAGGAGCTTGATTGGTAATGCGCCTTTTATATAAGCTTTCGTTTATGAAAATGCGAAAAAATATTGGTAGATTTTTATCAGTATTATTTATTGTGGCATTAGGTGTTGGCTTTTTTGCAGGACTTAGAGAAACAACGCCTGATATTAAAACAACACTTGACCATTATTACGATGAATATCAATTAATGGATTTTAAAATTGTCAGTACGGGTGGCCTAACCGAAGATGATGTTACCTCTTTAAAAGAATTAGAAAATGTCGAGAAAGTAATACCTAGTTATTCCGTAGATGCGTTAATTGATGGAGAAGAAGTGCGTATTCATGCCTTAGAAAACGATATAAACAAGGTTGCCTTAAAAGAAGGAAAAATGCCAGAAAATAAGAATGAATGTGTCGCTGATCGGACTAAATACAACTTGGGAGACACACTAAAAATTACAAAATTAAGCCAAGAAGGAATTCTGACAACCACTACTTTTACAGTCGTAGGTCTTGCTGATTCACCCCTTTATTTAAGTAGACAAATGGGGATAGCAAGTATTGGTACCGGAGAATTATCATCTTTTATTTTTGTTCCCAAAGAAAACTTTAATTCTGAATACTATACGGAAGTTTATTTAACAGCCAAAGGCTCTTTAGCCGCTGTTGCTTATGAAGAAAATTATGATGAAATAGTACAAGAATTATTAACAGAACTAGAAGAACTAGCTCCAATTAGAGAAACCAAAAGATATGAAGAAATATTAGAAGAAGCTACGATTGAAGTTCGCAAGATTGAACAAGAAGCAGATAGTAAAATTGCAAGTGCCGAAGAAGAATTAAACAATGCCTTAAACGAAATTACAAAAGGCCGAAATGAAATAGAATCAGCTAAAAAAGAATTAGACCGCAATGAGACCACACTAAATGAGGAAGAACAAAATGGATTAACCGAGATTAATAATGCCCTAAATACTTGGCAAAGTAATTATAACACTTTCATAAATACTTTAAATACTTTAGGATTAACTACAGATACGTTACAAACCACATTTGATGCTCTGACTAAACAAATAGATGAACTAACCCAAGTATTAAGTACACTTCCTGAAGATGATCCTAGCTATGCTAGCACAAAAGCCACATTAGATACCTTAAATCTTCAAAAAGAAAACTTACAAACTTTAATCACGACTAAAGAAACATTAGACGCTGGAAAAAAAGAAATTGATGCTAATAAGCAAGAATTAAATGACCAAATAAGTAAGGCAAAAAAAGAAATAGCTTCTGCCAGAAATGAACTTGCAACAAATGAAGCTAAGTTAAATACTGCTTATCAAGAATACTTAAATGGCGTAAATGAATTAAATGAACAAAAAGCTGAGGTTGAAAGCCAAATTGCCGAAGCAAAATCAGCTTTAAATGACATAGAAAAACCTGAATGGTATTTATTAGATCGTAGTGATAACAATGGCTATTCAAGTGTATGGGATGATGCTGCTAAAGTAGATGCTATCGCTGGGATTTTCCCAATTTTCTTTATTATTGTTGTTGCCTTAATGTGCTTTAATACAATGAATCGTATGGTAGAAGAAGAACGTGGTGAAATAGGCACATTATCTAGTCTTGGATATGGTAAATTTAGTATTATTAATGGTTACTTATTCTATATTTTCTTTGCAACTGTAATTGGTGTAACAATCGGTTTATTAGTAGGATATACCTTAATACCAAATGTTATCTATAGTATTTATAATGCTAATTATATTTTACCAAAATTACAAATTAATATGAAATTATTACCATTCTTTATTATGATTTTAATTACACTAGGCTTAATGTCATTAATTGCTATTATCTCGTGTTTAAAAGAATTAAGAAATGTTCCTGCTACGATCTTAAGACCGGCATCTCCAAAAGCAGGAAAGAAGGTATTTTTAGAACATATCAAATTTATTTGGAAAAGATTATCCTTTACTGGTAAAGTAACAGCTAGAAATATGTTCCGTTATAAAAAAAGAATTATTATGACCGTACTAGGTGTCGTTGGTTCAACTGCTCTTTTACTAACTGGTTTTGGTCTTCGTGATAGTATTAGTGGCTTAGCTGATCTTCAATATGGCAAAATCAATCATTATGATGCCTTATTTGTTTTTCAAAATTCTTTTAGTAATATAACAAGCGATATTCAAAATCGTTTAGCAAATGATGGAATTACGGAATATATGCCCATTTATCAAGAATCATTCACATTTGAAGCAAAAAATTTAACACATGATGTTTACGTAATTACTCTATCAAACCCAGAAGAGATAAATACATTTATTACTTTTAATAGTAAAGTAAATGATGAATTTACTTTCCCTCATGATGGCGTCGTAATTAGTGAAAAAATGGCTGATTTATTAGATGTAGAGATAGGCGACTTTATTAAGCTAAGAAATAGCAACAATGAATTAGTTGTCTTACCAGTATCTGAAATAGTAGAAAACTATACGATGCACTATGTATACATGAATGAACAAACTTATGAAAAATATTTTGAAACAGAAGTAGAATATAATATGATTATGGCTAATTTAACTGATAATATAAATCATGATGACTTAGCGAGTGAGTGGATGGATGCTGGACTGATTAGTACTATTAACTTTACCGAAGATAACATTGAAGTTTTTGATAATATGGTCGGAGGATTAAACTTAATTGTTTTACTTATTATTGGGGCTTCTTGTATGTTAGCATTCATTGTTCTTTATAATTTGACAACGATTAATATCGCTGAAAGAATAAGAGAAATATCGACATTAAAAGTATTAGGATTTTACGATAAAGAAGTATCAAGCTATGTTTATAGAGAAACGTTATTTTTAACGATATTTGGTATTCTCTTAGGCTTAGCCGCCGGCATATTCTTACACATGTATGTCATTAATGTGGCAGAAACCGACAATATTTTATTCTTACATAATATTTTATGGCCAAGCTATATTTATTCATTCTTAATCATTATCTTCTTTACAATTATCGTTCAAATTATAACTAATCAAAGATTAAAGAAAATAGACATGGTTGAATCTCTAAAATCAGTTGAATAAAAAAACATCTTACCAAAAATAAGATGCTTTTTTAAATTTATTTTCTTAAAAAGGATCATCCATATCAAATAAAATTGGCTTTTGTTTAAATAATGCTAACTCTTCTTCTGTTAAATATTTTTTATCGATCATCACTTCTAAGACAAACTCATCAAAGAAATTATCATTCATAATAAAGTAACCATTTTTATGTGTTTGATCGCCATAACTATCTTCAATTTTCCAACGAATAATATGATCATCTTCAATATGTACACCTGTGATTAACATACAATGTTGATAAGATATATCATACATTGATAAAGCTTCTTCTTTTGTTAAAAAATTAATTCCAAAAACATCATGATAATTATAAAGATTAGTATCCATAATACCTAATTGATTATCAACCATCTTTGTCATATTACATCCAACGTAAACAGGAGTACCATCCTTTAATTGCTTAACAGCTAAATCTTTTAAAGTTGTAATAGGCATATTAATAAATTCTACAGCTTCTTTTTCATAGATATTTTTACTATATTTTTTACGATATAGTTGATTATATTTTTTATTGTAACTAGGAACATTAGCAATTCCCACAAATTGATCAAGGTCCATGGTTAAAAATTTTTCTTTAAACTGAATTGGCGTAAGATTGGTGAGTTTCTTATAATTTCCATCTTGATCAGTATATTCATAATCAAATGAGAAGGGAAGTTCACCTAGACATTTAGCTAAAAGCTCATAATTTTCTTCTAGCATCTTCTCCTTTAAAACATTCATTTCTTCCACTTTCTTTTTCTCTTTTTTCCATGTTAAAATTTGAAAGACATCTTTTTTTACTTTTTCACTAAAAATGCGTAAGAATTCAAAAGGCTTTTTACTGTTTTTAACCTCTGGCATCACACATTCAGGAACAATACCATATTTGTTAACAAGAGAGCGAAAATATTCAAAATATCCACCTTCATAAATCCCTAGCTTTAAATAATCTTTTTTGATTTCAGCCTCATAATCAAAATTTTCTTTTTCTATTACATATTGATATAAAGCATTGGATTTCTCAAGTTTATCTAAAAAAGATATATAATTAGCAGATAAAGCATATTCGTTTTCTTCAACATGAAGATTATGAGCAATATTACTTTTAATTAAATTAATGCCGGCATAAATCCAACATCTCTCTGAATTTCCTTGATCATATATTTTAGATTTAGCAAGTTCAATATTAAATAAATTGTTAGTATGGTTAATAACATCGTTATTTAAACAAAAGTCATGAATTCCTACATTTTTAATAGCATTCTCAATAATTTTATTTTGTGGATTTTTCTTATACTTTTGATTAAGTGTTTGAATTTTTGGATAATCTAATTTTTCCATTTATATCACCCAAAGTTATTGTAACATAACAACCAAAAATAATAAAGGAAATTATTTGTTCAAATTTAATAAACAACCTATATAAACAGAATTGCTTTGATGAAAAAGAAATGCTAAAATAAAGAAAAGGAGATATAAATATGGCAATATTAGTTATGAATGAAGAAATCACTCCCTTTGTCTATCATGGTCAAAAAATAAAGGGATTGACCCAGTTAATAAAAATGAAAGGATCAATACTATTTCCTTTGTATATAAAAACAGATTTAAAAACTGGTGATCAAGAAATATTTAATAAAGATATAGATTTGATTAACTATATTGTTAAGAATGATAAAACAGAAAGAATACTAATTATGGGAGCATTCAATCGCGTGATGATTGCCAGTATTATGGATGCTTATTACAAGCAAAAAGAAAAACAAAAAGAAAAGAAAAAAGTAGAAGAATTTGAAATGGTTCAAAAAAGATATTTTGAATTATTAAAAGAGTTAGCAATAAGTAGTCCTAAAAGAGCTCAAACAGAAGCTAAAAAGAGTTTAGAAATTGTAAAAGAGGAATTAGTACGAACTAGAAAGAAAAAATAGGATGGACTTATGTCAAGTTTTTAGACACATTTTTATGGACAAATGAGAGTGTAAAAAACTTTGTGTAAAGTTACCAACCTATGGTATATAGATGGTTGAGATTGATTATGTCAGTCTCTTTTTTGATAATATAATATTATCATAATCTTAATTGTTTTCAAAGATCAAGTTAATCGATTAGGATATAAAATATTTAATTCATTATATATCATATCCCAATTTGGATATCTAGTAGTCCATTTTTTCTCAATATTCTTAGTTGCTAAATATAGACATTTCATTAATGAAGTATCATTTGTAAATACTCCTTTTGTTTTTGTGTATTTACGATAAGAACGATTTAAACTCTCAATTGCATTTGTTGT
>CALVQH010000037.1 GCA_944358115.1 uncultured Bacilli bacterium | reverse complement strand
CGAATATTAGTATACAACAATTTATGGATATTTTCCACGAAGATATTGTATTTAATCCTAAAATGATTAAAATAGTTAAAGAAAATGATCTTCAAAAAAGAAGTTATTCTTTCTTTGAAAATCTATATCGTAAAGAAGGATGGAAATCAACAATTAAACACAAATGCTTTAATAAAGAATATGACCGTCACCCTTTAAGAGAGCCTTCACCAAAACGCGGTATTTTAATCATGATTGATGGTACCCCTCATGATTGGTTTAATAATGGTAGAAAATCATCTTTACATATTGCTATTGATGATGCTACTGGAGAACTTTTATGTGGTTGGTTTATGCCCACAGAATGTTTGGAAGGATATGTTCATATGTTGGAAATATTAGTTACTAAACATGGTATCCCCGAAAATCTTTATAGTGATAAACATACCATACTTATTAGCCCAATAGACGGTAATTTAACACAATTTGGGCAGATGTGTGAGGATCTAGGGATCAATATGATCGCTGCAAATACTCCACAAGCTAAAGGTAAAGTTGAAAAATGGAATAATACAATACAAAACAGATTAGTAAATGATATTAAGAGATTTAATATCAAATCAGTTGATGAACTAAACAAATTTTTTAATGATTTTTATTGCCATTATCTAAATCAAAAATATGCTTACGAACCTAAGGAGGAAGAATCAAGTTTTGTCCCATTAGACAATATTGATTTATCAAATATTCTGTGTGTTAGAGAAGATAGAAAAATGCTTGATGGTAATATTATTTCTTGGAAAAATAATTATTATCAACTAATAAATGAAGATGGCTCTATTAAGCAAATATTTAAAGGAACAAAATTATTAGTTTATCAAAATGTTTTAACTAAAGTAGTTAAGGTAAAGTATTATAATCACTTGTATAGTACTATTCAAATAGAAGGACATAGACAAGATTCAGTAAAAAGAAAACAATTAAGAATAGACAATCAAAAACAACTTGAACAAATTTTAAAAGAGAGAGATGAAAGAGTACAAGCAATATTAAAGCACGAATAGACTTTATATTTCTGCTTTTGTTTTGTTAGATACTTAAAAAAAGAAAATAGCTACTTTGTCAAGGGCTCGAAGAGTACATTTTACCCTTTACTAAGTAGTTATTTTCTTTATCATTCTACTTCAAAACAAAATCCATACTCTCTGCTTTAAAGTCAAATCGGTGACATTTTAACTAATGATTAACAATTATTTTAAAATTAATTATTACTTAAATAGTTAAATGCAACTTTTAAACTATAAAATTTTATTCAATTATGTTTAAGCCATGATCTTTGATGTGTTTAATAAATCTTTCTTTAAATGTTTGTAATTCTTTTTGCTCTAATGTTTTGTTATCGCTTCCTAAAGTATATCTTATTAAATATTTGTTTTCATATACTTCTACTAGACGATAACTTCTAATTAGTTTGCTCATGAAAGTATCTAATACTTCTTTTAGATCTTTATACTTTTTATTTTCAAGAATAATCGTATAATCTAGTTCTACCTCTGGATATTTACTAATTTCTTTAGCAACCATCTCTTCTTCTTTTAAAGCAACATATTTATCAAAATCAATATCTACTGTAACAACACATTTTTTCTTACTTAGTTTGTTAGTACAAGTTTTCTTTAAAACGTTTAATACACCAATTCGATTATTATCCACATTAATTATTTTTCCTAATGATTCATCATAATAAGCTAATTCATTTACATTTTCGGTAAAAGTAACTTCTTTATTCTTTAATACTCTAAAAATATATTTTACTATCTTTTTTGCTTCTAAATAAATGCTTTCCAGATTTTTTTCGTGATCGGCTAGAATAATACTTAACATTCTCTTGTTTTCATTATTTTGAATAACCGTTCCAATTTCAAATAATTTAAACTCTCCTTTATTTTTGAAGTTTTCTTTTACTATGTTCATTAAAGATAAGCTTAAATCATCTCTTAAAATGTTATTTGTATCTTTTCCTAAAAGTGAAACATTTTTCTTTTCAATATTTAATTCTTTTAACAATTCAGTATCATACCAGATATAGCTATGAACTTCATGCATGTCATATTTGGTTGCTAATAGTCTTTTTACTTCATACTCTTCATTATAAGTTGTTTCTAATTCTTTTACTGTTAAATCTAGTTTTAATGGTTTTGGTGCAAAATTCTCTAAACCATAAATTCTAGCAATTTCTTCAATTAAATCCTCTTTGATTTTAATGTCTTTAGTTGCTCTAAAAGTAGGAACAACAACATCATAATAATCTTTTTCTACGGTTACTTTGAAACCTAATTTTTCGAGAATACTTACTACTGTTTCATCTTCTAGTACTCTTCCCATATAAATTTCTAATGTTTTTTTATCTAATATGATATTTCCTTCTTTTAACACTTTAGGATAAACATCCGTTAAATTAGAAGCGATTATCATATCAGGATTTTGTTGTTTTAAAAGATATGCTAGTCTTTTGATGGCTAAATCGGTCATATTAGGATCTAAGCTTTTTTCATAGCGAGCAGAAGCCTCTGTTCTTAGGCCTAGACGAGCTGCACTTCTGCGAATAGATGCAGCATTAAAGCAAGCACTTTCAATAAATACACTTGTGGTATCAGGAAGGATTTCACTATCAAGTCCTCCCATAACTCCAGCAATACCAAAATATTCATTTCCATTTTTAATCATTAAGGTATCACTTGATAATTTTCTTTTTTCACCATCTAGGGTTGTATAAGTATCTCCTTCATTTGCAAGTCCTACTTCAATATTTTTTACGACTCTAGCATCAAAAGCGTGCATTGGTTGACCAAGTTCCATCATTAAATAATTGGTTAAATCAACTAATAGAGAAATGGAACGCATACCAACATAATATAGGAATATTTGCATATCTAGTGGGGTTTCATTATTTTTTATGTTTTCAATCTTAAGTCCAGTATAACGGTAACATAAGTTATCATCTTTAATTACAATGCTTAAATCCTCTTTATTATTTGCTATTTCTAAAATATCTAGAGGAAGTAGTTCATGATTTGTTATCGCACATATTTCTCTAGCAATTCCGTAATGCCCCCAAAGGTCTGGTCTATTTGTAAGAGATTTATTATCAATTTCGACAATGATATCATCAATTGGTAAATACTTTTTGATATCTTCTCCTACTGGAAAATCATCTGGTAATTCAATAATTCCATCATGATTGTCGCTAATTCCTAATTCGCGTCCACTACAACACATACCATTTGATACAATTCCTCTTAATGGTCTTGCTTTGATTTCTGCCCCATCAATATGACCACCTACTTTGATGTAAGCAGTTTTTAGACCTACTCTTACATTAGGAGCTCCACATACTACTTGGATTGGTTCAGTTTCACCACAATCTACTTTTAATACATGCATATGATCACTATCAGGATGATCGGTGCATTCAACAATCTTGGCAATCACAACATTATCAAATTTATTACCTTTTACTTCCACATTTTCTACTTCCGCAGTTCTTAAAGTAAATGTATCCCAAATATTTAACCAATCAATGTCTTCAGGATTTTTAATATGACTTTTTAATTTATTACATGATATTAACATAATTTTCCCTCCTAATCTATTTTAAATTCACTTAAATAACGGATATCACCACTATTTAATACACGGATATCATTAATTTTGTATTTCATCATCGCAAGTCTAGTAAGACCAAAGCCAAAGGCAAAACCGGTATATTCATTTGGATCAATACCGCCAGCCCGCAAAACGTTTGGATGAATCATACCACTACCAACCATTTCAATCCAACCGCTATTTTTACAAGTTGGACATCCTTTTCCGCCACAAATTAAACATGACATATCCATTTCATAGCTTGGTTCGGTAAATGGAAAGAAACCTGGGCGTAAACGAACACGAACATCTTCATGGAATATTTCTTTTAAGAGATTTTGCATTACGTATAGTAAATTTTCGATCGTAACGCTTTTATCAATAACCATTCCTTCAATTTGAAAGAAAGTATTTTCATGATTAGCATCTAAATCTTCGTTTCGAAATACTCTTCCAGGAGCACAGATACGAAGAGGAGCACCAAAATTTTCCATCGCATGAATTTGATTATCACTTGTTTGTGTACGAAGAAGCATACCATTATCTAAAAAATATGTATCCTGCATGTCTCTTGCTGGATGATCTTTAGGAACATTTAGGGCTTCAAAATTGTAATATTCTGATTCCATTTCTGGACCTGTAACGACACTAAATCCCATTCTTTTTAAAATATCAGTAATTTCTTTACCAATAATTGTAATTGGATGAAGAGAACCTGTTTCTACTTCATAATTAATGGTACTATCAAAATTAATATTGCTTTTATTTTCTAATTCTTCTAAGCGATCATTAATCATCGTTTCCATTTCTTTTTTCGTATTATTAATTAAACTTCCATACTTTTTCTTATCTTCAATACTCATATCTTTTAAGCTTGATAAGATACCTGCTATCTCACTTTTTTTACCAACATAACTCGATTTGATATTTAAAATATCAGCTTCTTTGGTGGCAGTCGCTAAAACACTTGTTAATTCTTCTTTTAGTTTTGTTAATTTTTCTTCCATTATTTTTTCCTCCTTCATTAAAAAAAGTTCTAGAACATTGGGACGAATTATTTCGCGGTACCACCCAACTTCTAGAACTTGCTAGCACTTTTTTCGTTTATAGCACGACATACTATTAAAACTCCTAAGTTTGAAATTCATAGTTAATCTTAATCTAAAAGTAATTTCAGCCTAGTTACTTTTTCTCTTTTTAAAGAATTATTAACTACTACTTAAAACTTCATCAACGTTTATGCCATTATTTTATCACTATCTTTTTTAAAATGCAATTCTTATTTTAAAGTATTGCCAAAGCCAAAGAATTCTTGAAGGCTTTCTACATTTAAATTTTGTTCATTCCTTTCTAGAATTAATTTGATATCCTTTTCAGTTAATTGCTTAGGAATGCCAAATATTTGATTATTATCTAAATGAATATAATATAGTGTATAATTTCCGTTTAATTTCTTAATTATAATGCCTTTATTATATAATCTTTGATCAAAAATACCTAATAAATAATTTACAAGGATATTATAGAAATGATCAGAAATAATTAATTCATCACTTTCACCCATTAAATTTGTTAAAGAATTGATCATATCATTTAACGTCCCGGTATCCCCACAAAAATCTTCATAAGATGGGCCTTTTATTTTTCTCATTTCATCTAGTAATTCTGCACGAACAAAGGGTTCTAGTTCTTCTAAATGAAATGGTGAATGAAATAAATTATCAACCAAATTTTCTTCTATTTCTCTACTCGAATTTTCAAAACGATATTGATTAATCTCTTTTTGGTATTTTTTAAAATTTGTGCGGTATTCTCTAGCTTTTTCTAAAGGAACTAGAAATTCTTTGCTAAATAGTTTATCTTTTTCTATTTCATTATCAGGATTATCTAAGCAATTGCCAAAGCTGTCATAGTAATGTAATTCATGCTCATAACTTGTTATTATTGAATTTTCTTCTTCGGTTGTTGTCATAGATATAACGCATCCATTTATTACATTTTCTATCAATAATTTCTTGTGTAAACCATTTTCATAAAACATTTGGATTTGCAATTTTTGAGCAAGGCCATAATTTTTTAATGTAAAAGTTATTCTAGGTCCAGCTTGCACGAAAAAGTTTAATATACTAGTAATATTATCTGAATTTATTTCTATTTTCTCTTTCCATTCCGGAAGTTTAGCAGTTACTTTGTCATATAATTCTGGGGATACCACAATATAGCCAATCCATGTTATATTTTTTACTAAAAAATCTTTCAAATTTTTTAAAGTTTGATCTACTACTTTATTTTCTCTTAAACTAATTGGCAATAATTCAAAAATTTGTTCCATTAAATCGTTCATATATACTTCTCCAATCAAGAAATATTTTATCACAAAGCTTTTGAAATGCAAGTAAAAATATCTTTTTAATTATTTTTGCCTTGGCCATTTAACCACAGGGGGAGGTGATATTTAAATGGCCAAGATTTTTTAATTATTCATTAACCAAATATATAACTCCATTAAATATTCATCTTCTCTAGCCGCTTCTAGTCTTTCTTCATTTGTTTGCGCGCCAATAAATTTGATCCATCTATTTTGAGGAGTAGTATTATCAAGGTCTTTTAATCTACTTAAGTCAATTACTTTAATTTTAATTAAATCTTTTAAAAGATCATCATCTGGATTATCAATATTTCTTAGAGAAAAAGATTCTACTATGTCTTCATATTCATTTTTACTAGTATATCTTAATTCTACTAATCTACCACACTCTTCAACTAAAGATCCTAATAAAATGTGAATTACACATTCGTCATCCTCTGTCTGATAAATTCTTACTTTGATAGCTGTATCATCAAACATAATAATTAAATCACTTTTGATGCCATCATCAGTCATCGTAACTGTATTTAAAATCGTATTATAATAAGATTTTAGTTTACCATGAAGGCTTGCTTTATCAATTGTTAAAAAAGTTGCTAAGAAATATTCTAATTGTCTTTTATTATTTGGATGATTTAATAATTTTTTGATGTTTTCACTTAAAAGATTGATTGTATTATTCTCCATTTGTCCTCCTTTCTTCCAGTAATATATCGGAAAGTTAGAGAAAAAGCAAATGGCAGATTTGATGCGATTGGCTAAGCAAACTCTGGGTATTCTATTACCAAATTGATATGTTTCATATAGCAAATCGATAGTATTAGTAAATTTTACTTTTTTTAAAATTTTTTTAATTTCATAGAAAAAAGTCCTAGTTTGGGACTTTGCTATCGTGTTTTGGTAATACCAAAAAATTCTTTTAACGCTTCTTTATCTTCGTTGTTTTCGTTTCGATAAAATAATTCTTGAGCTTCACTTACGCGTAATCTTTCTTTTTTAATTTGAATATTCTGTTCATTCATAGTAATTTCATTTTGTTCATATTCCCTTTCTTTTTTACAAATGATTAATCCATTAGTTAGCAAAATATCCAATGATAAGCCTACTATGTATTTTAAAATACTTTCTAGTATGTTTTTAGACATGATTATTTTTTCTTTGATATCAATCTCTTTTGCTAGTAAGCTGATGATGTGATTTGCTCTTGTCTTTAATTGTAAATTATTATAATTATATTTGATTATCTCTTCTATTAAGTTTAACAAGTAGATGGGAGCAGTAAAATGATAAAGGTCTTTGGTTGGCCTTGTTAAATTATCTAGTTCTAGTTCTTTCATTAATTTTGAACGATTTAACCCTCTTTGATATTTAGCGAAATTTTGATAAAAATAGAGAGCAAAATTTTGTGGTATTCCAAATAATTCACTAAAATCGGCAAGTGATTCTTTTATGGAAAGAGATGATTTTTGTTCTTTATAAGCTGGACTATAATAATGAACTTCATTTTGATAAGAAGTGATATAGCCATTTATTTTGGTTTGCGTTATTATTTTTACTTTGGAATAGCTCGTATGCTTTGTAAATATTAATTCTTTTAGATAATTAGCATTCGTTATTTTATAGGTGATCATAAATGTATCGTTTTTTTGCTTGATTGAAAGCATGAATAATTGATTTTGAAAGTTAGCTATTAAAGACATTTGGTCTTCTTCTTTATGTAGTGGTTTAAAATAATTGATTAATCTTTTATTCATTTTTTGGAAGATTTCATACATGGATAAAGAAATACCGATTTTATCACACAATTTTGATTCTAAAGGAATCGTATTACATAATTCTTGGAAGAATAAATCAGTTAATAAATTGCTTGGTAGGGTTGCTAAAGCTAAATTTAAAATGGTTTCATTCATGAAAAATCCCTCTTAATTTTTTATTTTAGCATGTTTTTAGTTCAAAAAAAAGAACTAAATTAATAGTTCTCTGCTTTTAGTTCCATAAAGCTTTGTGGATGAGCACATACTGGACAAACCTTTGGAGCTTCTTTACCTACATAGATATGTCCACAGTTACGGCAAATCCAAACTACTTCTTCACCACGAGCGAATACTAAATGATCGCCGATATTACCAACTAATTTTAAGTATCTTTCCTCATGATGTTTTTCTATTGCTGCTACACCTTCAAAAAGATTAGCAATACGGTCAAATCCTTCTTCACGAGCTACTTCAGCGAATTCTTTGTACATTTCTGTCCATTCATAATTTTCTCCTTCAGCAGCATCATGTAAGTTTGTTAAAGTATCTGGAATTTTACCTCCATGTAATTCTTTGAACCACATTTTTGCGTGTTCTTTTTCATTGTTAGCAGTTTCTTCAAAAATAGCTGCGATTTGTTCATATCCATCTTTCTTTGCTTGTGATGCATAGTAGGTATATTTATTTCTTGCTTGTGATTCACCAGCAAAAGCAGCCATTAAGTTAGCTTCTGTTCTTGAGCCTTTTAATTCCATATTTATTACCTCCGTTTATTATTATAACGAAACTCGCATCAAAAGTAAAGTAAGAAAAAAGAGTATTTACATTAAAAAAGGGATCCGATATAATATTTAGTAAGTTTGGGGGCACTTTATGAAAAATTTATATCAAGAGCTTCACATCGATGTTCATGCATCACTTCTTCAAATATGTCAGTCTTATCAAACTCTTTGTACCAAAAATCCACAAAAAATATTTTATTATACGAAAATTTTGAATATTCTAACGAATCAAAAATATAAACTTATTTATGATGCTATGCTAACAGGAATGGATATTCGTCTTGTCTATTATTATTCTTCATCTGCTATTTTAGAAGAAGATGAATTTATGCTTGCTCAAGTGATTTCTTGGATAGAGCAATTAAGAGAATTTGTTTATGATACTAAATTTTTTACTTATCATTCTCTTTATTTAAAAAGGTTAGAAGGTTGGTATGATGAATTGGAAGCATTTTAGAAAATTTGAAAAGTCATATTAAATCTTTTTATTTAAGTTGAAAAAAGAATGCTCATTAGGCATTCTTATCTTTAATTAGAGGATCATCAAACTCATCATTTGTGTATACTTCAACGGAGGGATGAACACTCACTTTTTTCTCTTCTTTCATAGGAGCGATTGGTTTTATTATTCTTTTTTCTTTTTCATGATTAGCACCAGAATCAACTAAATAGCCAATTAAAGCAAAAATTAAAATTAAAGAAATTACTAGAAACCAAATATAATTATTTAATAAAAAATCTATTAATGTATCCACTTGAAACCTCCTATTTTATTTTATGCTTTTATGAAATACTAATATTACCACTTGTTGGTACAAGATGAATCCAAGTGTTGCCATCATTTACGGTTATTTCTGTTCCGTCTTCATAGCGATAAATTGTTTGACTGGATCTAGATGTTTTTTCCCATGTAATTGGTACAGCTTTTCCTTCAGTAATAAAATAGCCTTTACCACTTCCAATATTATCTAAATCTTGGCGGCCTTTGTTATCTCCAGCGATAGAGGTATTACCAACTTGGTAAGCAATAATATTTTTGACCGTATATTGTTCTTTTGTTTCATAATCAGTATGTTCTTTATTGTTGACAAATTGTTTATATACTTTTGCTTCACTATCATAGACATAGTTGGTTGTCGAACTGCTTGAATATTTTAGATCAATATTAGTTGCTTCGGTGGCACTTTCTGGTAATTCTACTGATGTTGCACTATAATTTAATAGTAAATCTTTATTCGTTTCTTTACGATATCCTAGTTTGTCAACTAAATTGGCTAATTCTTTTAAGTTAGTAAAAGCTCTATGTTCGATATTTACACCACTTATGTTTTGTCTAAAAAAGTATGGAGAACCATAAGTTAAGCCATTTAAATTATCAATATCTAATGAAGCAATATCACTTTCGGCTTGAGGAGACCAACCCCAATGAACATAGTAAGCATCATTTTCTAAAACATAATCTATATAATAATGTCTAGCACTACGAATGTTTCCTACTACTTCATTCGTTTTATCTTTAAATAGGGCAAGATATCTTGTAATTCCACCTTCTACAACGATTTCATAAACTAGATAGGCATCTTGTAACCCCGTATGATATGGTCTTGCTGCGCCAATATTATTGATCATTACGGCATAAGGTCTTGATTTACTATTTAAATCTACTACTTGAACAGTTGGTTCCTCCGGATTGCTCGGTTCTTCTTTTTTACTATTATTTCCTTCTACTGGTTTATCTTTGGTTAATAAAATAACAGTTGTTGCAATACCTGCAATAAGTAAAATGGCAATTACAAATAAAATAATTATATTCTTCTTTTTTAATTTCTTTTTCATACTTCCACCTCAAATTGTAATTTAAGTATAGCACAAAATAGTTCTTTTGAATAGATTATTTTAATTCTATTTTAAACATATCTTATGAATCTTTTAGGTGTTTTTTTATTTATTTGTCATATATACGACGGCTTCTGCTCCTTCACTAGCAGCGTTTACAATTTGGTATATTTCCTTTTTTGTAACATCACCACTAGCATAAACACCTTTTATATTGGTTTCATGATATTTATCAACAACGATATAGCCATCTTCCATTTTTAGATCAGTTCTCTCTAAAAATGCAGTATTTGGTAAGAAACCAACATAAATAAATATTCCTTTGACATTTATCTCTTTTCCGTCTTTTAATACAATTCCTTTTAGTGTATCATCTTCAATTTTTAGTTCAGTTACTTCATTATTTAAAATCAATTCTATGTTCTTTGTTTCTTTTACTTCTTTGATAAGAGTGTCTTCTCCTCTAAATTCTTCTCTTCTGTGGATAAGATAGACTTTATTTACAATATTTGCTAAATAGAGAGCTTCACTTAAAGCAGAAGAGCCTCCCCCTATTACAGCAACATCACTATTTTTATATAAAGCTCCATCACATAAAGCACATGTACTAATGCCTCTTCCTAAGAATTTTTCTTCATTTTTTAATCCTAGCATTTTAGGATGCCGACCACTTGCGATTAAAAGATATTTTGCTTCATAGACATTACTTGTTGTTTTTACAAGTTTAGTTGTTTCTTCTAAAATAACATCTGTTACTTTTTCTAGTTTATATTCGATTTGGAGTTTATTTACTTCTTCAAATAGATTATAGGCAAAATCTGGTCCCGCAATTGAAGCATATCCTGGATAGTTTTCAATGGTACTAATTTTATTAATTGTTCCTCCAGGAGCACTTCCTTCTAATAAGAGCACTTTCATACCTGCTCTTTTGGCATAGATACTAGCAGTAATTCCTGATATACCCATACCGATAATAATTAGATCATACATTTTTCTTACCTTCCTTTTTAATTACTCTTTTTTCGTTAATATCATTATATAAATTTTCGTATTTTCCTTTACGGCTTAAATAAATTAAATAAACAAATCCTGTTATAAAGAGTATAACTGATATAATTTGAGCTACTTTAAATCCTCCTAACATGAGAGAATCCGTGCGCCATGCTTCAATAAAGAAGCGGCCAACACTATACCACATTAAGTAAATACAAGTAGTAGTTCCTATTTTAGTATATTTTAAACGGCGAATTATGATGAGGACAATAAAGCCAAGCAAGCACCATAAAGATTCAAAATAAAAGGTTGGTAAATAATAGACGCCACCAATATTCATTCCTTTAATAACAAATTCCGGTACAAACAAGCTCTTTAATTCAGCATAAGTAGTAGCAATACCGTGTGCTTCCCCGTTAAAGAAATTCCCCCATCTACCAATTGCTTGTGCTAAAATTAAACTAGGGGCAGCCATATCTAATAGTTTTAGAAAATTTAAATGATATTTTTTGGCAAAGAAAATAACGGTTAGTACACCTGCAATGATACCACCATGGATTGCTAAACCACCATTCCATATAGCAAATATCTCCAATAAATCATTTTGATAATAAGAAAAATTAAAGATTACATAATAAAGACGTGCTCCTATGATACCAAAGATAATAGTCCAAAAACAAATATTAAAAATTAAATCTTTAGGATATTTAAATTTTTTAGCTTCTCTTTCTAATAAAATTAGGCCAATAATAATGCCAATTAATATTAAAACAGAGTACCAATGTACTTCTATTCCAAATATAGTAAACATGACTGGATTCAATTTTATCACTCATTTCTTTTTTTATTGTATCAAATTATGAGTTAAAAATCCATATTTATATATTGACTTATTTCGACATTATTTAAAAGAAATAAAAACATATTGATTAAAGCCAAAGTGCTTTTAAGAAACTGTGTATCTCAGTTTATCATACATTACATTTATGGGCTTCTTCAAAATAACTAAAGTTATATATAACAAATTATATCCAATTTGCAAAGTAATGCTTTGCAAGAAATAAATTTTGTAGTACCGGTATGATCGGCAATGAAATTGTCGGTCATATAAAAAGAAATAAACAGGCATGCAAAAAGAGGACAATTTGCCCTCTTTTTGCATGCCTGTTTTTGAATTTCACGTCACGAAACGACGTAAGGTGTTTCTGACGTGCCATTTCCGGAGGAAATGGTAACATCAGCACTCAGATTTAATACTGGGCGCACACCAGGAGTCGCGCTATCCACCCAGTAGTAGTTGAGGTTGCCAGACGAACGCACAAGGAACACGGAAGCGCGGCCGCTATAGAAATACGGAGAAATGGTCCAATAATGCTGCCCTGTATAGAGGTAATAACTACTATTACTACTTGTTGTTCCTCCAGCAAACATCACTTCATCCGCGGTGATGAGTCCTACTTTTGTGGTATAGATATCATTTGTATTACTACACTTTAATGTTGGTTGATGTGTTGAAACAATTCTTTCGTATGGTGCATAATAGAATGTGGTTCCACTACTTACCCAACTGTCTCCACTTCTGGTATTTCGATCATTACAAAATCCTGGTGTACTTACTACTTTATCATCATATCCTTTATTGGCTATATTAGTTGAATACCAATTATCTAGTACTCCTTTTATTGTACTTGCGGTTCCGCTATTTTGACTGCTTGGCCTTTG
>CALVQH010000036.1 GCA_944358115.1 uncultured Bacilli bacterium | reverse complement strand
TTTAACAACAAAAATAACTCAACTATCAGAGTCATTTCTACTAAAAATTGGTTTCACATCATTTACAAATGTTCATTTAATCATTCTTTTTAAACTTAAGATAGCATTTTTTTCTATTCTTGACACCTGGGCTTGGCTTATATTTAAAGACTCAGCAATTTCCATTTGGGTTTTTCCAATAATATATCGGGCAATTAGTATTTCACGTTCACGCTCTTTTATTTTGTTTAATCCCCTTCTTAAAGAAATAAGCATATCCTTATCACTATTTAAATCTTTTTTATCGGCAATTTGATCCATTAAATAAATCGTATCACCACCATCATTATAGATTGGCTCAAAAATACTCATCGGTTCTTTTAAGCTATCTAAGGCTTGAGCAATTTTATATTCTTCTACCCCAAGTACACTTGCTATTTCACTATTTGTTGGTTCATATCCATGAATATTAAAATAAGATTCTTTGTATTTTAAGATACTATAAGCTAAATCTTTAATTGATCTACTAATCCGGATACTATTATTATCGCGAATATATCTTTTAATTTCTCCAAGAATCAATGGTACAGCATAAGTAGATAACTTTAAATTATAGGATAAATCAAAATTATCAATTGCTTTAATTAAACCGATCACTCCTACTTGAAATAAATCATCCATATTATAGTTGCCTTTATTAAAACTTCTTAGGATACTTAAGACTAATTTTAAATTACCATTAATTAGCTCTTCTTTGGCACTTAAATCACCATTTCGATACCTTTCAAATAGTTTTACCATTTCACTACTATTTAGCACTTTTAATTCATTGGTGTTTATACCAGTAATGTCTACTTTATATCTTGCCATAAAAACTCCTTTCCTTTTATTTATGAGAAAGAAGTCTTTCTTTTATGCAATTATTTTTTCTTTTTTATCTATTAGATTCGTAGAGGGTTAATATCAATTTCTAAAAATACACGCTTATTGGTTGCATAAATTCCATCTAAATCTTTTAATACATTCATTAAGGAATGATCAAAGCGATATTTTATCGTAATACTAAACCGATAAATATTGTTTCTTTTAAAGTTAGAGGCAGTAGTTGGCCCAAGAATTATACTAGTAGGATCTAGATTTTTTTGTAAATATTCTTTTACCTTAGTTGCTTCTTTACTTGCTTCTTTATAATCAATACTCCCAATTTTAATCGTTGCTAAGTAATAATATGGTGGATATTTTAATATTTTTCTAACTTTCATTTCATTTTGATAGAATAAATCATAATCATGTTTTTTTACGGCCTTTATAATAGCATTATCGGGATTAAAAGTTTGAATGATTACATTTCCAGGTATTTCACTTCTTCCAGCTCTTCCCGCAGCTTGATCCAGCAAGCTAAATGTACGCTCACTACTTCGGAAATCTGGTATATTTAGACTACTATCAGCATTTAATACTCCTACTAAAGTGCATTTAGGAAAGTCTAAGCCTTTGCTAATCATTTGAGTTCCAATTAAGATGTTATATTCTTCCTTTCGGAAGGCTTGAATGATTTTATCATGTGCTCCTTTTTTTGTTGTTGTATCAGCATCCATACGAATTACTTTAGATTCTGGATATCTTTCTTTTATCATTTCTTCTAATTTTTCGGTTCCCATGCCCATGTAATTTAGACTATGTTCATGACATTCTGGACAAATATCGTCTTTTATTTTCGTATAACCACAATAATGGCATCTTAAAGTGTTAGAAGTTTTATGATAAGTTAAAGATATTTCACAATGAGGGCACTTATAGGTAAATCCACAATTACTACAAGTAATGATGGTTGAAAATCCTCTTCTATTTAATAATAAGATAACTTGTTCTTTTTTATTTAAACACTCTTTTATTTTAGTATCTAATAATTCACTTATTACAAAATTTCTCTTTTGTAGTTCCTCTTTCATATCGACAATTAAAACTTCTGGTAATGGCAATTTGTTTGCTCTTTTTTTCAAAGTGATTAATTCATATACTCCTTTTTGAGCTCTAGCCATGGATTCTAAAGACGGAGTTGCACTTCCTAATACAATTGGACAATGATGATATTCACTTCTTTTTATAGCAATATCTCTTGCATGATAACGTGGATTATTATCTTGTTTGTAGGTATCACTATGTTCTTCATCTATAATAATAATTCCTAAATTTTTTAAGGGAGCAAAAACGGCACTACGAGTACCAATAACAATTTTTGTTTCTCCATTTAAAATTTTTAGATATTCCTCATATTTTTCTTTATTGGATAAGCCACTATGTAAAATGGCAACATCATTACCAAAATTGTCATAGAAAATATTTACGATTTGTTCAGTTAAACTAATTTCGGGGACTAATAATAAAGCCGTTTTATTCATTTTTATCACTTCTTTAATTAAATGAACATAAACTAATGTTTTGCCACTTCCCGTTACACCATATAGCAAGAACGTTTTAGCAGTATTAAAAGATGTGCAAACACTTTCAAATGCTTTTTGTTGATCGGCATTTAGCATTTTATTATCTATTATTATTTGCTTTTTGTTGGTATGCTTTTTTATTCTCTTATCTATTTTTACTAAATTTAATTTTATTAATTCTCTTACGCTAGTGCTATTAAGTTCTTTTTTATTAATTTCTTTTTCTTTTAATAATTTTTCTAAAATTGTTGTTTTATTACTTTTGCGATGAGTTTTAATAAATTCGTTGATTATTTCTGCTGATTCATTTAGCGATACAAAATAATCATATTCGTTATAATCTTTGGTTTGCTCTTTTACTTTTAGGGCACTCGGAAGCATCGTTTGATAGGCAGTTATTAAATTACATAAAGTAAGATTTTGCATTTCTTTTCCTAATAACATTAATTCCTCATTTAATACTAAAAATTCATCTTCTATTTTTATAATTTCTTTTAACTCATATTCTTTACTAGCTTCATTTGTTATATTTAAAACAATTCCATGTACTTGACGATTATTAAATGGTACTACTACTTTCATTCCTACTTTCAATCTATTTTGAAGATGGTAAGGTATTTTATAAGTAAAAGCTTTATCTAATGATTTTACAGGATATTCTATAATACAGTAGGCATACATATTTTTACCTCCTTATTTTATTTTATCAAAATTTAGTGGGATAATCTATCCTTTTGTAAGTAATAGTTTATAGGAATTACATCTTTTTCTTGAGTGAAACTTTGTTTCTTTTGTCTTTTCCTTTTTTAATTAATTCATTGTCATATTTGACACAAATTTCATAATATTTCTCTTCTTTTATTCTTTCATACTCTCTTTTAATTCATAATTTAGAGGGATTATATCTTCTCTTTTAATGAAATTAACTATAAATTCATCACTTTCCTTGGATATAATAATCCCTACTGTTTTATTATGAAATGACTTTTTAACTTGTTCATCAACCAACTTCATATAAAATTCCATTTGGGCTTTATCTTCTTTTCTTAAACTTCGTAACTTCAATTCAAGTACTGCATAACAATTAAGTTCAATATTAAAGAGTAAAATATCAACAAAATAATTATGATTATTTTTTACTAATTTATATTGATGAGCAATATAGGCAAAACCATTCCCTAATTGTTTAAAGAAATAATCTAAATTTGCTAAAATATTTAGTTCTAAATCATGTTCATTATTTACTTTGCTTTGAATAGGAATAATAATTGGATTTTTCATATCAGTAGTAATAGAGTATGTTTTAGGCATTTCTATTTCAATTTTCTCAAGTTTATTTACTAATCTTTCGTAGGAATTTGATTTTATTTCTTTTCGAAGTTCTCGAACTGATAGATTATTTTTAATACATAGATTGATATAATAATTTCTCCTTTTCTCATCTTTAACTGTAATTAAATATCGATAATGGCTCCAGCTCAAAAGGTGGCACAGCATGCCACTTTTTTCAAAACATAAATAAAATTTCCTAAATCTTTTTAAATTAGTTTCATCATAGCCTTTCCCATAAGCTGTAGTTAATTTAATTGACCACTTCTTAATTAATTTGTTTCCATACTTTGCTCTTTTACTTCCACCTTGGGCTTCAACAATAATTTTGCCGATACGCCAATATGTTTCTACTAAACTATAATTTTCCTCTATTCTTCTTGCTCTTTTTCCTATTTCATTTTTCTTAATTAAATGTTCAATTTCTTCGTAATATTGTTCTTCTTGCATAAATACTCCTTGTTTTTCATTTATAGCATATTCCCTTTATTCTGTAAATACTTTTGAATCTTTTTGGTCCCCATTTTTTATATTCATGACAAAATACAATAATAAATTTCCACCAGCGTAGCTGGTGGTTTTTCTGCTTCGCCTAAAAGGCTTTACTACTGGCTTCTACTGAAGTAGCCTGTTTCGACTGCCATTCGCATCTTTTACTTGCTACCCTTTGAAAGGGTCAAAATCTTCTATTGTCATCTGTTGACTTAATCTGTCTTCTTTTAATTGATTTGCTATATATTCTTTTATCTTTTTTGTATTTTTCCCTACTGTATCTACATAATATCCTCTGCACCAAAATTCTCTATTTTGATATTGATACCGCATATTCGCCCATTTACTATATATCATGATACTACTCTTGCCTTTCAAAAATCCCATGAAATCTGAAACACTATATTTCGGTGGTATCTCTATCAACATATGTATATGGTCTGGACATACTTCTGCCTCTATTATTGTTACTCCTTTCCATTCACATAATTGTCTCAAAATCTGACCGATTTCTAATCTCTTACTTTCATAAAATACCTTTCTTCTATATTTTGGCGCGAATACAACATGGTATTTGCAATTCCACGTTGTATGTGCTAAACTTTTAATATCATTTATTTTGATTTCTTTTATTATAAATGTCCTCCTTCTAATATTTTTGTTGCTTCTTGGCAGTCGCAACAAATATTATATTAGAAGGAGTTTTACTTTTCAACTCATCGCTAAAGCTATACTGAACCCCCAGACTATCTGGGGGTTTTCTCTAACAAAAAAGCAAGATAATACTTGCTAATTCGTTAATCTTTAAATTTTTTAGATAAGATTGGTTTTAATAATTCATCAATAATGATCATTACTACAATGATGATAATACAATACAAAAATTCTATTAAAGTTATACTTGTTAAATTAAATATTGATTTTAATGGGGATACAAAAATGATAATACTAATGACGGCAATTACTAAAATACTCATATTTAGTTTTGAATTACTAAATAGCTTATTGTTAATTACTGGTTTTTTAATATTTTTGCAAGAATAAGCAAAACATAATTCTAAAATCACTAGACATAAGAAGGCGGTTGTTTCAGCAACAAGAATGCCACCCAAATGAAGATTAATAAAGAAAATTAAGAGAATGGCAATACTTTTTAAAATGGAAGAAACAATGATTTTGCTGATAAGAAATGGCGTAAAGAAAGAACTATCTTTTTTTCGAACTTTGCGATCCATAATGTCATCAGCAGCTGGTTCAAAGGCTAGAGAAATAGCAGGAATGGAGTCAGTAATTAAATTAATAAATAATAATTGAATCGGAATAAAAATCGTATATCCACAGATTAGGCCAATAAATACGGTAATTACTTCTGTTATATTGCCAATCAAAAGATAAGTGATTACATTTCTAATATTATCAAATATCTTTCTTCCTTCTTTAACTGCAGCGACAATGGTTGAGAAACTATCATCGACTAAAACGATATCTGCAACACTTTTACTTACTTCTGTTCCCGTAATTCCCATGCCAATTCCAATATCACTTGCTTTGATTGCTGGAGCATCATTGACTCCATCACCAGTCATGGCTACTACTTTTCCTTTTTTCTTCCAGGCATTTACAATAGATAATTTATTCATAGGACTTACTCTGGCATAAACTGTATATTGTTCGATATTTTGATATAATTCATCTTCGGTTAATTGATCTAACTCTTCACCACTAATAGCCTCTTTATTATCAGATAATATTCCTATTTCCCTCGCAATGGCAATGGCTGTATTTAAGGAATCGCCGGTAATCATAATCGGTTTAATATGAGCTTTTTTGCATAGTGCAATGGCTTCTCTCACATCTACTCTTGGAGGATCAATAACACCAATTAAACCTTGGAAAATAAGATTTTCTTCCTCTATTGATTCTTCTTTCATTTCTTTATAAGCAAAGGTGAGTAATCTTAAGGCTTGATTTGATTTTTCTTTTTCTACTTTTTCTAAGTTTGATTTTTCTTTTTGATCTAAAGGAATGATTTTGTGATTGATTTCTATTTTAGAACAACATTTGATAACAGAATCAAAACTTCCTTTGGTAAATAAATATTTTTTGTTATTTATTTGACAGACTACCGACATCATTTTTCGCTCCGAATCAAAAGGAATTTCATCCATACGGGGATGCTTTTCTTTTAATTTTATGGCATCTATATTTTGGTTTAAATATTCTATGATGGCTATTTCGGTAGGATCCCCAATAAACCCTTCTTCATTTTTAGCTACATCATTATTTAACGCTAAGTTATATAGGAATAAAGAATCTGTTTCAAGTATATGATCTCTTTTATAAGATTCATTATTATAATATAATTCTTTTAATTCCATTTTATTTTGGGTAATGGTTCCCGTTTTATCAGTACAAATAATTTCTGTACTTCCTAGTGTTTCCACGCTAGACATTTTTCTGACAATAGCTTTTTTACTGGCTAGAGAACTCATTCCCAAAGATAAAATGACTGTAATGACGGCTGGTAGGCCTTCTGGGATTGCTGCGACAGCAAGTGATATGGCAAGTAATAGTGCTTCCGTTAATTTCATATCTTTGATAATACTTATAATAAACATTGCTAAAATGACAATGGATATAATAACGGTTAAAGCTTTGCTAATACCATTTATCTTTTTTTGAAGAGGTGTTAATTCTACTTTCGTACTTTCAAGACTACCGGCAATTAAACCAATTTCGGTATTCATCCCGGTTGCGGTTATAACGCATTCTCCTTTGCCATAAACAACACTCGTTCCTGCATAAACCATATTATTTCGATCGTTTAATACTACTTCTTTGGTAATTTTATGTGTTTGTTTTAAAACGGCATCTGATTCTCCTGTTAAGGAAGATTCGTCTACTTTTAAATAGTTTGTACTTAATAATCTCGCATCGGCGGATATTTTATCTCCTGCTTCTAATAAAACAATATCCCCTTTTACTAGTTCCTCACTATTTAAATATTTTACTCTTCCTTCTCTTCTTACTTTTACTTTGGTTGTTTGCATTTTCTTTAGAGCATCAATTGCTTGATCAGCTTTTAATTCTTCTAGAAAACCTAAAATAGCATTAATAAACACGATAAGTAAGATGATAATACTATCTAAATAAGATTCATGATTTAAGTAAGAAATAATAAAAGAGACAATCGATGCGATTAATAAGACAATAATCATTAAATCTTTAAATTGACTTAAAAATTTCTTTAGTTTTGAATCTTTTTTCGTTTCTTTTAATTTATTTAAGCCATCTTGTTTTAGTCTTATTTTTGCTTCTTTTTCCGATAATCCTTCTTTGGTTGTGGCTAATTTTTTTAAAACTTCCTCTTCTGTTAAATTGTAGTCATTCATGCTTATCACCCTAGTATATTATCTAACCCAATATTTTTTTTACGTGTGGTTCCTCCTTCAATATCATAGCAATCATTAATAATAAAGAAAGCATTTTTATCAATTTCTAATATAATTTCTTTAAACATATAGTAATCTCTATTAGGAACTACACATAATAAAATATCTTGCTCCCTACTTGTGTATCCACCTTCTGCTTTTAGCCTTGTTACTCCTAATTTTAACTCATTAATAATAACATTCTCAATTTCATTCACTTTACTACTATTTATGATAAACATTTTACTTTCAGATATACCAATTACCATTTTATCTACAATGATACTAGAAACATATAAAATAATGATTCCATATACAACTTTAGGTATACCAAAAACAATACCACCGAATAAAATAATGAAGACATTGCTTAAAATGGATGCTTTTCCTTCGGGCATATGCATGTATTTGCAAACAATTTGCATAATGATATCACTACCACCGGTTGTATAATCTAATTTGTAAACTACACCATAGGCAATCCCATATAAAATACTCGTGAAGGCTACTGTTGTAATCATATCATCAAAAACAAATTTGGTTGCTAGTAGTTCTCCTAAAGGAGCTGTTAAGGTAATCATAATTGGATATAAGATACTACCAAAAATACTTTTCATCGTTTTTTCTTTTCCTAAGAATATAAAACTAATGCCAATTAAAATAATGGCGGTTACATAAATAAAGATTTGATCATTCCAGCCAAATAAATCATTAAAAATAATCGCTAAACTGGTGGTGCCACCAACGATTAAATCATTTGGTTTTAAAAATACATTGTAGTTTAATCCTAATAAAAAAGTACCCAAAATCATTAAAACTAATCGTGGTATTCTGTTTTTATCTAATACCTTTTTTAATACTTTTGATATGTCCATAGTATCCCTATCTTTCTATTAAAATAATACCTAGAAACAAATGAAAAGTCAATAGAAAAAGCACCGAAGTGCTTACCAGTATCGATCAAATAAATTAATATCAATATTTAACTGCTTTTTTATAACGCCACATTTTGCTTCTGTAGTAATATGATTTTCTTCTATTGTACATGTATTTTTTTCTGTGTATAAAAAATCAATGATAATAAATGCAACAACAATAATTACTAAGCCGATTAATATATCTCTCATTTTCTTACCTCTAATTAAATAATAGCTTTCTTTTCTTTAAAAGTCAACATAAATAAAATTTGTTTGACATATATTAAACTAGAGGTGAAAAGATGAACGGTAATTTTTTTGGAAACCCTACATTTCCAACGAATACAAATAATAGTACATCGAATATGACGAGTCCTCCTGGTAATTATAGTTACATTGAGAGTTTACCTATGGAGCAAAGTTATATTGAAAACATTTTAAGATTAAACAAAGGCAAAAAGGTGAAAGCTTACTTTACTTATCCGGATGCTAATGAATGGCGTGATAAAATTTATGATGGGGTGATTGAAGAAGCTGGACGTGATCATTTAGTTATGAGTGATCCGAAAACCGGAGATTGGTATTTACTCCGAATGATTTATTTAGATTATGTTACTTTTGAAGAAAGAATTAATTATAGTCATGATTATTCAGAAAAAACGTTCTAATTAGAACGTTTTCTTTTTTAAAAATATTGATCAAAATACTTTTTTTCTTCACCTAAAACGCTTGGTCTGCCATGGCCAGGATAAATTAGGATATCATCAGGGTACTTGCTTATTTTAACTAAACTGTTTTTCATATCTTCTATACTAGATGTTTCTAAGTCACATCTGCCAATTGTATGATAGAATAAGAAATCACCTGTAAACATAATCTTCTCCTCTTTAAAATAGAAAGTTAGGGAATCACTCGCATGGCCAGGAGTTTTAATCACTTCATATTTAAATGTTTTTCGTAAAAAAGTATTATGTTTTACTTGGTATGTTTTTTCTAATTCTTCTAAGGCCAAAATATGATCAAAGTGATGATGCGTTACTAAAATTTCTTCTACTTCATAACCTTTACATGCTTCTTTTATAACATTTGCTTCATCAGCCGGATCGATGATGATACACTTATTATCTTTTTTTACAATATAGCAATTGGTTCTTAGGCGACCTAATACTAAATGTTCTATTTTCAATTTTATCACCTGTATCATCATAACAAAAAAGAAGATGTTTTTCAACTTCTTTTATTTGCAGGTTCCATTATTTTCTTCATAATAATCTATTATGGCATTTAAGACGTCATTCCCATTATTATAAGAATTTACATCAATGATGTTACTAGCATTTTTACTTATTTCTAATTTATTATCTTTGGTAGTTACTTGATAAGTTTCTGTTTCATTATTTAAAGTACAAGTAATACTTCCGGTTACTTCTTCTTCTGTTTTACCACTAAAAGTAGTAAAAGCAATGATAGCTACGATTAAAAAAATGAAGTAAATAATAATTAATACTCCTATTACTTTTAGAATTTTAATAATGATTCCAGCTAGTCGTTCGACATTGCTTACCTTTTCTTCCAATACATTTTTGCTTCCAACTAATTCATTTAAACTTACTTTAAAGATTTCAGCTAACTTCCCAGCATCTTCTAAACTTGGTGAAGTTTCGTTTAACTCCCACTTACTTATGGTTTGTCTAGTAACATTTAGCTTTTCAGCTAACTGTTCTTGTGTTAAATTATTTTTCTTTCTCAGTTCACTTATTGTCATACCAATATTCATTTTTTTCTCTCCTTTTCTCCTCTATTATAACAAAATTAGTATTTTTTACTATCAATTTTTATTGGAATTCACGCTACTTTTCTTAACATCTGTTAAAATATGTGATTTTTTAATCAAACCACTTTAAAAAATGTAAATTTCTTGTTATAATTTTTATGGTGAAGAATATGTTGTGGTTATCCATTTTTTTAATTATTTTAATTATTGTTTGTTTAATTGGTATTTATTATGTGATTGCTTTTAATACATTAAATGATTTGAAGACAAAAATTCATGAAGCAGAAGTGATTATTGATGAGGCATTAAGGACAAAGTATGATACTTTAATGCGTCTTAGTAATCATATTAGAACGCATATGGATAGTAATAAAAATTATTTTCGGGAGTATGAAAAATTAAATAATACCAACATGACTAATTTTGATATGGATCGAAAATTAAATGAGGGTTATACTTTGATTTTAAAAATGATTGATGATTTAAAATTAAATGATAATGAAGAAATCAATAAAGAGATAGAGCAAATTAAAGGATTAGATGAAAAACTTACAGCGGCAAAAAATTATTATAATAAAAATACGAGTGAAGAAAATGCAATTGTAAGAAAGTTCCCTACTAATATTATTGCTAAAATTCATGGATTTAAAGTTAAGTTATTCTTTGATGGAAAAGATATGGATGATGAAATAATAGACGACTTCAAAATGTAAGTCGTCTATTTTCTTTGTTTGGATTTAGTAATTTTTCATAAAAAGCAATATCTAAAATTTGAGGTTTATTTTTAATATGTTCTAATAACATTTTTATTATCTTTAACATTTCTTTTTCTTGTTCTATTTTTAAACGTGTTTTCAAATCATTAATTAGCGCTTGCATTGGATAATTCATTTTTTCTTCTAACATTACCAGTAAAATTAATTTTTGCCATTCTTTTATTTTGGCTTTTATGATATCATTTTTTATTTGATCATATTCTTCTATTGAGATCTTAGAAATTACTTGAAGGAACAAGCGCAATTGTTCTTCTTTTTCTTTTCGTTTTTCTTGTCTTTTGTGATACATTAAATTTAAAATTTCTGTTTTCTTTTGTTGAATCAAAATAACATCTTTAAATCGGTCTTTATTACATATTCTTAGGGCTTGCTCAAATTTTTCTTGTTTTACTAAAATAGTTATTTTTTGTAATTGAACGGGAATATTATTCACAAATATAGGTTGGTTACAGTATTCTAAAGCTTCTTCTAATTTACCCTCTTCTATTTGCTTTTTTTATTAACTCTTCATTCAAAATAATTCCTACTTTACTTGCCAATCAATTTCTTTTAGTCCGTTTTTTCTTAAAAATTCGTTGGTTTTACTAAATGGTTTAGAGCCAAAGAAACCATAACGAGCCGAAAATGGGGATGGATGAGGACTGGTTAAAATTAAGTGTCTTGGATTGGTAATATACTTAGCTTTTTCTTTGGCAAAATTACCCCATAAAATAAAGACAACTGGTTCACTCTTTTCATTTAGAAGGCGAATAATATAATCTGTTAGGCGCTCCCAGCCGAGTTTTCGGTGAGAAGCCGGAGTATCTTTAATAACCGTTAAAACAGCATTCAGCATTAATACTCCTTCACGAGCCCAACTTGTTAAATCACCATGGGAAGCTGGGGGAATTCCTAAATCATCATATAATTCTTTATAAATATTTTGAAGTGATGGAGGAATAGGAATTCCCTTTTGAACAGAAAAAGAAAGTCCATGAGCTTCCCCTACTCCATGATATGGGTCTTGTCCTACAATTACTACTCTTGTATCTTTGTAACTGGTGAGTTTAAGGGCTTCAAAAATATGATCTTTCGGAGGAAATACTGTATGATGGCGATACTCTTCTTCTACTATATGATAAAATTTTTTGAAACCTGGACTTTCCCAAATTATTTTTAACTTTTCGTCCCAATCATTTCCTATCATCATATCCCTCTTTTCACATAAAATTTTTATTTAATATTCGACTAAATTGCTGGTAGTCTAAATTTAAATTACCAGTAATGAATGCTTTGTTTATTTCATTTTCAATCATATTTAGTCGATTAATGACATCTAATTTTAATGCATCTTCCGGATTTACCGTTTGTAATTTAATCTCTTCCGTTTCTTGTTTTAATTGGATTAATTCACTAATATAAAATTTTCCTAAATCACTTAATAAATCATATAAATATTTTTTATCATTTTCTCTTAAAGTACCTTTTTTTATTTTAGCACTTGTTTCTAAAATTACTTTTAAAATAGGATCTTGTACTTCTTTTTCTTTCTCTTCTTTTTTAGAATTTAAATGATTCCAAATCTCTATTATTCTTGCTTGTGTAATAAATCCTTTTATTGATTCTTCCGGTGTAAGATAATTTGCCAGAGGAACATAATGGTAGATTACTTCACTTCCTATTAACTTGTTTAATCCAATATAATTGTAAAAATAATAATATTTTACTTGCGTAATCACATCTATTCCTTGGGGATCTGGTTCATATTTTTTATCATTTGCTAAAAAGATAATGATCCTTGATTTATTTACATCACAAATATATTGCTTCATTTTTTTATTTAATGGCCCCACATACCCCACATATAGATTTTTAATTTCATATTGTTGTTCATCTTGAAAAAATCTTTTGAACATAATTCCTCCTACTTATGATAATTTTCATGGTTATTTATTTTACATGCTCGATATATCTGTTCTAATAAAATTCCTCTAAATAAGCCATGAGGAAATGTAAAATGAGAAAAAGATAGTTTATAATTACTTCTATCTTTTACTATTTTGCTTAAACCAGTAGATGAGCCGATAATAAAAGTAATGGTGCTATGTGTAATAAATGTTTTATCTAATAACTCTGCAAAAGACACACTATCTATCTCTTTTCCTTCAATTTCCAACGTAATTACATAATCATTTTTACCAATATATTTTAAAATATTATTTGCTTCCCTTTCTAAATCTTCTTCATCTTTTAATTCGATTAACTCTAGTTTGTGATATTTCTTTATTCTACTAGCATAATCACTCACTAATTCAGATAAATACTTTTCTTTTAATTTTCCTAAACAAATGATTTTTATCATACTTCCATCACTTCACTTGCCTCATCTGGTTTTGCGCAATGAATGTCTCGAAAAGCAATTTGATAAGTATCAAAAATATGATTAATTTC
>CALVQH010000035.1 GCA_944358115.1 uncultured Bacilli bacterium | reverse complement strand
ATAATGAAGAATATTATGGCTTTGGTGTCGGAGCAAGTGGCTTTGTCGAAGCTATTCGCTATGAAAATACGAAAAGTCTAACCGAATATTTAAAAGGAAATTTTGTAAGTAGTAAGTCTCTAATGAGTAAAGTTGATAATATGGAAAATGAGCTTATTTTAGGCTTTAGAAAATTAGAAGGAATTAATCTAGAGCATTTCTTTGATAAATTTGAAGAAAATATGCAAAATATTTTTCCAATCAAACCTTTAATAAAAAGTGGCGATTTAATCTATAAAGACGGCTATATTTATATTAATCCCAAAAAGCTATATGTTATGAATGAAATATTATTAAAATTAATTTAAGAGAAAGCATAAACTTTCTTTTTTTGTTTAAACTAAATTTAGGTGGAAGACATGTTAAAAAAATTAACATTATTAAATGGCGAATTATCCGTTAAATTTGATCCTTTAAATACGAGGTATACCGTAAATATGAAAACAAGTGATGAATCACTAGAATTAGCGTACGAAACAGAAGATACAGATCAGGTTTCCGTTTTTAACAATCATATAAAAGAAGGAAAAAATGAAATTGTGATAACGGTATATAATGATGAAGAAATGATGAGCTATTATTTAGAAGTATATCAAAATACAAGTAGTACTGTACTTAATAGCGAAGACTATTTTGCCTCCTTAGAAGTAAAATCGAATCAAGATTTACCAGAGTATGTGGCACCTATGATAGCCAGTATTTGTTTTTTAATTATTTTACTCAGTTTTACATTTTTATTTAAAAAAAAGAAAAAATGCTAATTCTATCGATTTGGTGATAGGATCCTATCATTTTGCTATACGAATATAGGCAATTTCACTACTAGTTGCTATCAAATTGGCAATTTGCATCCTTATTTTTCTTCTGTTACAATGGGTACGGAAAGGAGAAAAAAGATGCAAAACATATTATATTTTTTAAAAAACTATAAAAAAGAATTAATTCTAGGGGCACTTATTTGTCTTAGTATATTAATTTCTTGTTATAGTGTCTATAAGAGTAATGAAAAGGGCGAGGTTATCCAAGAAGAATCCTTATTAGCCCAAGAAGAACCGGAAATAGTTGAAGAAGAAGATCCTGCTATTTTTCATGTGGATATTAAAGGAGCGGTGGTTACTCCCGGTGTTTACCAAGTAGAAGAAGGAAGCATCATTAATGATGTCATCACATTAGCGGGAGGCTTTAAGGAAGATGCTTATCAAGAAGGAATTAACTTAAGTAAAAAAGTAAGTGATGAAATGGTAATTTATGTCTATACAACAAATGAAATAAAGGCAAATTCAAACAAGACAGAAAATAGTGGAACAACCACAAAGACTACCAATACTTGTAAAACAACTTCTTATAATATTAATGACTGTGTTGAAAAAACTGAAAGTGTAATTATTCCTTCCAAAAACGGTGAAAACTCTGTAAACCAAGAAGATAGCACCACCAACAAATTAATTAATATTAATACCGCAAGTAAAGAAGAATTAACAGCTCTTTCTGGAATTGGTGATGCCAAAGCTCAAGCAATTATCGAATATCGAAAAACAAATGGTAATTTTAAAGCGATTGAAGATATTTTAAATGTAAATGGTATCGGTGATGCAATATTTACCAAGATTAAAGATTATATTACAGTCTAAGCCTTTTCTAATTATAAGTTTAATTTTTCTCATTATTTATATTTTAATATTTACAAAATGGATTACATATGACAGCAAGATAAACGAAAGCACTACTAAACTAACTGGCAATATTATCTCTTATACAATTGATGGTAATAAATTAAGTATGTTAGTAAAAGCAAAAGAAAAAGTGCAAGTAACATATTACATAAACAGTGAAGAAGAAAAAGAATATTTAGAAGAAAATCTTTTGATTGGCTCAAAAATAGAGCTAGAAGGAAAAATAAAGACACCATATAACAACACCATTCCCAATACTTTTAATTATAGAAAATATTTATATAATAATCAAATTTATGTTACTTTTACAGCTGATAAAATTGAAATTTCTCATCAAACTAGCTTTTTAAATCAAATAAAGAGTAATTTTATGAAAAGAATTGATCACGTGGGTAGTTCTAGAGCATATTTATATGCCTTAATATTAGGGGAAATTGGTTATATCGAAAATGATGTTTATAAGGAATATCAAACAAATGGGACTACCCACCTCTTTGCAGTTTCAGGTATGCATATTAGTGCCTTTGTTCTAATTCTAAGCAGCGCTTTAAAAAAGTTACATGTAAAAGAAGGAATATCTAATGTAGTTATCATAAGTTTTCTCACTTTTTATATGTTTTTAATTGGCTTTACACCATCCGTTTTAAGAGGAGGATTATTATATATATTTTTGCTTTTCAATCGAAAATTGAAGCTAAATTTGAAAACCATTCATGTATTATATATATTATTTTTCCTTTTAATCATCATCAATCCTTTTTATATATACCAATTAGGATTTATCTATTCTTTTGTAACTTCTTTTGGCCTTATTTTATTTTCGGAAAAAATAAAAGGAAATGCCTTTAAAAAATTATGGATAACAAGTTCCATTGCTTTTTTGTTTAGTCTTCCTATTACAATTTATAATTTCTATGAAATTAATTTGCTTACCATTTTAAATAATGTCATCATTGTTCCTTTTGTCACAAGTTTATTGTTTCCTCTTACCTTATTAACATTTATTTTACCATTTTTAGATCCCTTATTATCTTTAGGAATTTGGGTATTAGAAGGAATAAGCCATATTTTAAATTTATTTGAAATAAATTTAGTGGTACCGAAAATAAATTTTATTTTTATTATTCTATATTACTTAGGAATCTATTTATTTTATAAAGGATATAAGAAAAGTATAATTTATTTAATCATATTAATTTTTAGTTATAAATTATTGCCTTATGTGGATTCAAATACTTATGTTTATTTTCTAGATGTTGGTCAAGGAGACGCTACTTTATTAATTGGAGAACATCAAAGTTATGCAATTTTAATTGACACTGGTGGAGAAATAAGCTTTGTCAAAGAAAATTGGGAGAAGCAAAATAAAGAATATGATAAATCAAGTAATATGCTTACTTTTTTTAAAAGCTTAGGTTTGAGTAAATTAGACTTATTAATTGGTACCCATGGTGATATAGATCACATGGGAGAAGCATTAAACATAATCAATCATTTTCAAGTCGATGAAGTTTTATTTAATCAAGGCGTGTATAATGATTTAGAGCAAAATTTAATGAATGCTTTAATAGAAAAGAAGATAGCACATTCCCAAAACAAAGCAGAAATAAACTTAGGAAGTGACAAATTTTATCTGTTAAATAGAGAGGAACATAAAGATGAAAATGATAATTCGCTTGTCATATATACAGACTTAAAAGGAATTAAAATTTTATTTATGGGAGATGCTGGCGTAGAAGTAGAAAAAGAAATATTAGAAAAATATAATCTTCCAAAAATGGATATTTTAAAAATAGGACATCATGGAAGTAAAACCAGCACTAGTTCTAATTTTATTGATAAAATAAAACCAAAGTATTCCATTATATCTGTAGGTAGAAACAATCGATATGGTCATCCAAATAAGGAAGTACTAGAAAACTTAGAAAACACTACAATTTATAGAACTGACCAAAACGGAAGTATTATGTTTAAAATAAATGAAGATAAGTTAAAAATAGAATTTTGCCCACCATAAAAAAGCTGCAAATTATTTGTCAAAAAAATGGTCTACGTCCTAAAGCAAATGAAGTGGGAGTCACACCAATATCAAAGAAAAACGATAAATTTGTAATAGAATATTATAGTGATAAGCGAATAATAGTAAAAGAATATAAATGGTGTAAAGTTTGAAAAAAATGAACTTTTCTTTACCTTAATCTATATATTTTTTTAAATTAATGATATAATTAAAAAGTGGTATATATGAAGATAGTATTAATAACAGGTGAAAGTATTTTACTAATAAATGAAAAAATAAATGAGATTGTAAAAGACAACAAAAATGTTACTTCTTTTGACATGAATGCAAGTACAATAGAAGATGTTTTATTGGAAGCAGGGTACTTTTCTATGTTTGAAGAAGAAAAATTTATTATTGTAAGAAATGCTAACTTTTTTGGAAGTGGAAAATTAAATGAAAAGGAAACAGATTCTTTATTAAAATATTTTGAAAACCCCAATTCCTTATCAAATATTATTTTTATTTGTAACGAAAAGATTGATAGTAGAAAAAAAATAACAAAAGCGATGAAAGATAAATATGAAATCATTACGATTCCTACTTTAAAATACTATGAAATCGAAAATCGTGTAGAAAAATATTTAGGGAAAGAAGGATATAAAATTGATAAAGATACAGTTAAATATATCGTTGCTAATAGCTTAAATAATTATGATTTGGTAATGAATGAAGTAGAAAAAATTATATTGTATTATAACAGACCAAGCTATATTAAAAAAAGTGATGTTGAAAATATTGTATCTAAATCAATGAATACCAATAATTTTTTATTTGTTGATGCTATTATTGATGGTGATTTAGAAAAAAGTTTAGCGCTATTAAAAGATTTAAAGACTATGAAAGTAGAGCCAACCATTCTAATATCCCTAATCGCTAGAGATATTAGAATTATGCTAAATATCAAAAAATTATTAGAGCAAAATAAACGAGAATATGAAATTTTAAATGAACTAAAATTAATGGATTGGCAATTAGAAAAATATTTAAAAAAAGCTTTTCCTTATAAAATAAAAGAGTTAGAAGAATATTTAGTAAAATTAACAGACTTAGATTTAAAAATTAAAAGCGGAAAACTAGATAAATATTATGCTTTAGAGTTATTTATTTTAGATATTTGTTCATAACAAAAGTGACTTATTTTTTTAAGCCACTTTTAATTTTATCTTTATTTTTAAAATTCATTTTTGCTACTTCATAAAGTTTATCAAAACCGTATTTTTCTGCAATCCGTATACCGACAAGATCAACTTGAGGACCAGCACCCTTAGGGATTGTCATACCCAATTCTTTACTTAATTTTTCCATTTCTCCTAAAAAAATATAACGAGAAATAATAGAAGCTGCCGCAACTGATAAGCATTTATCTTCAGCTTTTGTTGTAAAAGTAATATCAGTTACTTTTTCTTTAGCACTTTTAATATGTTCAAAATATTTTTGCGGATATACAAATTGATCAACAACAATTTTTTCATAAGGATAATTTTTATTTTTCATGCTGACTAAAACTTTATTATGTAAAATAGCTTTTATTTTATTCATATTCAGATCTTCACTCCAATTTTGGTTATAAGAAGTATTAGTCAAAATATAAGTAGAATAAGGAATTTTCTTGATGATAGAAGGAGCAATTTTTTTGATTTTTTCATCGGTTATTTTTTTAGAATCGCGTACTCCCAAATCAATTAAAAAATCAATATTTTCTTTGGAAACATAAGTAGCAGTTACTACAATAGGGCCAAAGAAATCTCCTGTTCCCACCTCATCAGAGCCAATGGTACTCTCATGAAATAAGATTCTTTTTTCTGGCGTATTTTTCTTTTCACTACCATCCGGATTGATAATTCGACCGTTCTTAATTCTTTCTTCTTCAATCCAGTAACTAGCCTCAATATCAGCACCAATCCCTTGAAACATGACTTTTCCGGATTCATATAATGTAATAACACAGTCATATTCTTTCACTTGAAAAATAGAGTAGGGAGGTTTCTTATCAAGCATCCGATCTCGATAAAATTCGATCATTAATGGTTTAATATTATCACTTACTTTAAAAACAATTGTCATTTTTTACACCTCATAAATAATAATAACATATATTACTTTATTTTTCAAAAATTTTAGTATATAATGATAATAAGGAGTTGATGAAATGACAATTGTCGATGCGGTTGTAATATTATTTTTGCTTTTAGGAGCAGTTTTAGGATTTAAGAAAGGAGCGATTAGAAGTCTTGTAGGACTAGTTGGAACGATAGCGGTTGTAGTAATTGCTTACTATTTAAAAAATCCAGTTGCTGATTTATTATATAATTTTGTTCCATTCTTTGATTTTAGTGGCAGTTGGCAAGGATTAGTAACATTAAACATATTATTATATGAAGCAATTGCTTATGTTTTAGTCTTTGTTGTTCTATATAGCGTTTTATCTTTAATTCTAAAATTAACAGGAATTATTGAAAAAGTTCTTACAATGACAATTATTCTGGGAATTCCTTCCAAAATCATTGGAGCCGTTTTAGGTTTCTTAGAAGCAGTTGTATTTAGTTTTATTATTCTATTTGTGTTATTGCAATTTAATGTTACTCATACATGGATCAAAGAAAGTAGTGTAGCAATGAGTATCCTAGATAAGACACCTCTAATTGGTTCTATGGTAAATGATACTTATGAAGCTATTTTAGAAATTAGTGACTTACAAGATAAATATGAAGGAAGCAATAATAAAGCAGCTTATAATGGCGAAATCTTAAGCATTATGTTAAGATATCATGTAATCACACCAGATACAACGCGCAAACTAATTGATAGTGATAAACTAAATTTTGCGGGAGCAGAAGCCATATTAAATACATTTGAGGAGGGAGAAAATGATTAAATACTTAGAAAAAGAAAATTTAAATGAGGTAATAAAAGAAGGAGTTTGGATCGTAGATTTTTATGCTGATTGGTGCGGACCATGTAAAATGCTTGGACCTGTATTAGAAAGCATAAATGAAAACATTTTAAAAATAAACGTAGATACCCATGAAACTCTAGCTGCTTCTTATGGCGTAATGAGTATACCGACAATTTGCTTCTTTAAAGACGGAAATTTACTAAAAAAAGAAATTGGCTTCCGGAATAAAGAAGAAATAGAGTCTATCTTAAATGACATCAAAAAAAACTGATTTTCTCAGTTTTTTTCTTTTAAAGCAATCTTGTTTAAAACCGTTAATTTTGCATAATGTCTACCAATTAAAAAGATAATCGCCGCGATAAATAGAGGAATTGCAATCAATAGATTACTAACAATATCTTTTTGCACAACAAGAGAATAAACAACTAAAAAGATACTAAAAGCAAAACCAAGAAAACTATAAATACTAAGTCGGATTAATCTTTTTTGAAAATCACTTTTAGCGTATTCTTTACGATAAATTTCTTTTATTTTCTTTTTTTCTTCTCCTTTTAATTGATGATAATAATAATTACGCATAATTTCACCTCTATTTCCTATTTTATCATATAATTTAATAAATGAAAATAATTTACAGAAAATAATTTAATTGATATAATGAAAGAGTGATAAAAATGGAAAAGAAAAAAGAAAAAATAAAATTTTCGGATCTTGTTTGGTTATTTGTAATCGGTTGTTTAATAGGCTTTGCTCTAGAAACAATTTGGCATTTTTTTAAAAATGGAAGTTGGATAAACAAACAAGGATTATTGTATGGACCATTTAAACCAATCTATGGATTTGGTCTTATATTTGTTGTCCTAGTTATGAATAACTATCGTGAGAAAAAGTTTTGGCAAAAATTTATTATTGGCGTAATATTAGGAAGTGCATTTGAATATTTTGGCAGTTTATTCCAAGAATACATTTTTGGTACATCTACTTGGAATTATTCCCATTTTAATTTAAACATTGGTGGCCGCATTTATTTGCCTTATTGCTTAGCTTGGGGAATAATAGCAGTCTTTTGTGTAGACTTTTTGTATCCTTTATTTCAAAAGGTAATTTCCAAAATCAATAAAAATATTTATCAGGTTGCTACAATTATTATGACAGTATTTATGATAGCGAATGTTTCACTAACAGCCTTAGCATCCATTCGTTATTCAGATCGAGCAAATAAAGAAGAGGCAACCAATATGGTATTTAAAGTAATAGACGAATGGTATCCGGATGAATATATGCAAGTTAAATTTCCTAAAATGAAAGTGATAAAAAAAGAGGGAAGAGGGGCATAAAAACAAAATTTATGACAAAAAAGTGAAAAAATGATGAAATTAGTATTGCATATTGTCAAAATTATGATATAATTAAAGAGCATTTGATTGATGTCTCCTTAGCTCAGCTGGTAGAGCAACTGACTCTTAATCAGTGGGTCTAGGGTTCGAATCCCTAAGGGGACACCATTAATTTAGTGCATAAAATAAATATGTGGGATTGTAGCTCAGCTGGTTAGAGCGCACGCCTGATAAGCGTGAGGTCGGAGGTTCAAGTCCCCCCAGTCCCACCATTTTTTTGGTCAGTTGGTGAAGCGGCTTAACACACTGCCCTTTCACGGCAGCATTCACGGGTTCGAATCCCGTACTGATCACCAAAAAAGATAGTAAATCCCTAATAAGGGATTTTTTAATGTCTATTTTTAGCAAAATAATTCCAAAGAAAAAGCTTACCCATTTAAAATGAAGTAAGCATAATATTCATCAAAAGTAATATCGTGTTCATGTAAGTAAGTAGCAACTTCTACACCTACATACCGCCAATGCCAAGCTTCTTCGGAAAAGCCAGTAAGTTCTTCTGTATCTTCTTTATATCTTTGAATAAATCCATATTTATAAGCATTATTAACTAGCCATTCATAAGCTGGGGAACCTTTAAAATTAGAAGTTGTTGTATATTCAGTACTAAAAATATCTAAAGATAATCCTGTTTGATGTTCTGAATATCCTGGACGAGCGGCAATACTATCAGCATAAGTAGTACCATAAGAATTCTTATAACCGTCATAAACGCTTTGTTGCTCTGCATAAGTTCGATAGCTGGAGTTTACAATAAAATAAATACCATCTTTCTTAGCTTGATTCCACATATCAACAAAAGCATCATAAACAACTTTTCGAATTTGATGTCCTTCGCCATAATAATATTGATTGCTAATATTAACTAAGTCATTTGGCTGATATGAAGAATCTAAATGATAATACTTATTAACAATCATGAGATAATCTTGATTCGTATCAGTATCTAAATTGTAATCATAATAAGCATAATCGGTATTCGTATTAACTGTTGAAACAACTTGTCTAGCTGTTTTTCCTTCATTTTCTGTATGATACGTTTGATATCTACTTAAATAGTCTTTGATAAAATAAGGATCTTGCAAAAGCTCTAATAGAAATTCATCTTTATCTGTAGAGGCAAGTGTAGTAACTTCTTCTTCTGTAAGACAATCTTCCAACAATTGAATTTCATCTTCTGTATATCCTAGTTCCAAAAGTTTGTATTCATTTGTCTTATGATATTGGACAGTTTGATAAACTTTAACTCCAATAAAAATAGCAACAATAAGAACAAGCGCTCCTCCAAGAGCAATCCAAACATTTTTCTTTAGTTTTAGTTTCGTTTTTTTCACAATGATCACCTATTATTATTATAACCAAGTTTTTTTTATTTGACAAATCTATTTTTTCATTGTAATATGGAATTGTAAAGTAATAAGTAAAGGATGATCATATGAAAAATAATAAACTAGTTTTAAATTATTGTAAAAATTTTGAAAAAATAACCAATACAGATTTTTTAGAAGGGGATACATTATCACTTCAATTAGTAAAGATATACAAAGATTATATTTTTGAAATAGATATAGAAAATGAAGAAGAAGTAGCAAATGCAATAGAAATTGATAAGATCATGAGCAGGTACATAGATGATTATTTATTCCGTAAAACCTTAAAACAAGAATTATTACGCGTAAAAGTTAAAAAAACTTGTACGGATATAGTAGGAACGATTGTAGAAAGTATTATTGAAATATTTCATAGAGTGGAATTTGAACAAACAAGAAAAATATATATATCAAAATGGATTTAATAAACACAAACGTGTTTATTTTTCTTGTACTTTTTGTTATAATGAATGAGTAAAATCGAAGAAAAAGAGTGATAATATGAATTTTTTAGATAAATATCAAGTAAAAATCAAGGATAAACAATTGTTAGAAACAGCTTTAACCCATAGTAGTTATTCCAATGAACATGGTGGTGAAAACTATGAAAGACTAGAATTTCTTGGAGATGCCGTTCTTCAATTAATTACAAGCGAATATTTTTACAAAAAATACCATGTTCAGGAAGGGGAACTATCCAAAATTAGAGCTAGCTTTGTCTGTGAAGAAGCCCTTGCTCAATATGCCAAAGATGTTGGAATCGATAAACATATTCGCGTAGGAAATGGTCAAATTAAAAATATCAATGATACGATTATCGCAGATACATTTGAATCGGTTCTAGGAGCAATATACTTAGATCAAGGATTTGATGTTGCTAAAAGATATGCTTTAGAAGTATTGAGCCCTTATGTTTTAGAACATCATATTTTTCTAGGTGATTATAAATCAAAATTACAAGAAATGGTTCAAACCGATAAAAAATCATTAGAGTACCGCCTTATTAGTGAAACAGGACCTTCTCATGACAAGACATTCGTTTTTGAAGTAGTAATTGATGGTATTGTTTATGGCAAAGGTACTGGTAAAAGCAAAAAAGAAGCAGAACAGCAAGCAGCTTATGATGCTTTAAAGAAAAGGGCAAAGTAGGTGAATTATGTATTTAAAAAATATTAGAGCCTATGGTTTTAAATCTTTTGCCGATAAAATAGATTTAGAGATTAAAAAAGGAATTACGGCAATTGTTGGGCCAAATGGTTCAGGAAAAAGTAATATTGTCGATGCCGTAAGGTGGGTTTTAGGAGAACAATCTGTTAAGTCATTACGCGGTTCCGATACGATGAGTGATGTTATTTTCTCTGGTTCTAAAACAAGACAACCACAAACGAGAGCTTATGTTGCCTTAGTATTTGATAATACTGACCATTATTTAAATAGTGATTTTACCGAAATTGAAGTTAAAAGAGTCATTTATAATACAGGTGAAAATGAATACTACATAAATAATAGTAAAGTGCGCTTAAAAGATATTACCGATCTTTTTTTAGATACTGGTGCGGGTAACGATTCTTTTAATATCATATCCCAAGGTAGTGTTGCTGATATTATTTCTAGTAAACCAGAAGCTAGAAGAACAATTTTTGAAGATGCCGCGGGTGTCTTAAAATACAAAAAAAGAAAAGAAATTAGTCTTAAAAAATTAGAAAAAACGAAAGAAAACATTTCAAAAATTAAATTAGTAATTGATGAACTAGAAAAGACAGTAAAACCATTAAAAAAACAAAGTGAAATAGCAAAAAAATATGTAGCATTAAAAGAAGAATTAAAAAGTATTGAAATTGCTTTAATTGCGAGTGATGTTGCGGCAATCAATTTGAATTATAAAAAAATTAAAACCGAAGTAGAAACTCTAGAAAAAGAGCTTACTAAAATGACTTCTACCGGAGCAGAAGATACTTCGAAATTAGAAAAATTAAAGCTTGAAAATCTAAAATTAGAAGAAGAAATTACCAAGAAAAATAATGAATTTTTAGATTTAACTGAAAATTTAGCCAGCCTAGAAGCCGAAAAATTGGTAACTATGGAACGAAAAAAATATAATGCCGATCAAAATAATTTAGAGCAAGCCTTAATAAAATTAAAAGAAGAAGAATTATCTTTAAAAAAAGAACTTTCAACGGAAAAAACAAAATTAGATGATATTATTGAGGATATTAAAGAAAAATCAATTGAAAAAGACAAAATTGATAATGATATAATTGTGGAAAAAGTAAAGAAAAACAATTTAACAACGAAAATCAATGATCATGCGAAAGAAATACTGGTCTTAGAAAATAAAATAGAAATATTAAAAGAAAACATCGCAAATAATTCTAAACTTCCAAATGCTGTTAGAAGCGTCTTAAATAATATGCGCTTAAGAGGAGTTCATAATATTATTGGGAATATCATCGAAACAGAAAATATGTATGAACTAGCCATATCGACTTCTCTAGGAGCTGCATCCAGCTTTTTAGTAGTTGATGATGAAGCATCAAGTAAAGAATGCATAGAGTATTTAAAAGAAAATCATCTCGGTAGAGCAACTTTTTTCCCTATTAATATTATTAAACCTAGAGAAGTGTTAAAAAGTGATTTAGAAAAAATAAAAAGCATTCCAGGTATGATTGATATTGCAAGTAATTTAGTAAAATATGATCCTGAATATGATAATATTATTAAAAATCAATTAGGTAACGTTTTAGTAGTAAGAGATATTGATGCCCTAAATCAAGCTGGAAAAATATTAGATTATCGCTATAAAATTGTTTCTTTAGAAGGAGAAGTATTATACGTAGGTGGTTCTATTACTGGTGGTTCTACCAAAAATGCGAATACTTCCCTAAATGACAAATTAAAAGTAAATGAATTAGAAGAAAAATTAGAAATAACGAAGGTAGAATTAGAAAATTTAAATGAAGAATATCGTGTCTTTAATGATAATTTTAGTGCGTTAGAACAAAAAGCCAATGATTTATCAAAAAATTTAATTAACTTAAATGAAATCTTAAATACAAGGACAAATAAAGTAAGAACCATTGAAGATAATTTGGCTAAAAAAGAACTAGAAATAAAAGGAAATGAAGAAATTGGTACTAATAAACTGGATCAAAAACTAGTAAGTATTTTAGAAGAAGCAAACTCCGTTTCTAGTAAGAAAGATCTAGTAAATGTCGAATTAACCAAATTAAAGAAGCAAAAATCCGATTTATCTTTATTAATTAGTGAAATTGAGGCCAAAAATCATAAGGCTAGTTCGGAATACAATCGAGTTCAAAATGCCTTAAAAGAAAAAGAAGTATTACTCGGTAAATATGATGTAAAATTAGATAATTTACTGTTAAATCTATCCGAAAGTTATTCTATGACTTACGAATATGCTTGCAGTAATTATGAATTAGACATGGAAGAAGATTTGGCCAGAGCAAAAGTAGATACTCTAAAAAAAGAAATTAGTAGTCTTGGCGAAGTAAATACAGGTTCTATTAGCGAATATGAACGGATTAATGAAAGATATGAATTTTTACTAAAGCAAAGTAAAGATCTAGAAGATTCCAGTCTAGAATTAAACAATATCATAACAGAAATGGATAAAATTATGATTGAAAAGTTTAAAACAACATTTGATCTAATTAGTAAAGAATTTAATCATGTTTTTCGTGCTTTATTTAAAGGCGGAAGGGGAACCCTTCGTCTTACGGATCCAAATGACTTACTAAATACAGGTATTGAAATAGAAGCAGAACCTCCAGGAAAGAAACTAAATTCTATTGGTTTACTCTCTGGTGGTGAAAAAACATTAACAGCGATCGCCGTATTATTTGCGATTTTAAATGTAAAACCAAGTCCATTCTGCATTTTAGACGAAGTAGAAGCAGCTCTGGATGAAGCAAATGTCGATACCTTTGGTAAATACTTGCAAGAAAGAAAAAGTATGAGTCAATTTATTTTAATCACTCACAAGAAAAGAACAATGGAATATGCTGATGTCTTATATGGAATTACCATGCAAGAATCTGGTGTTAGTAAAATTGTAAGTGTAAATTTAGAAGAAAATGCTTAAAATTGGCATTTTCTTTTTTATAAATAAAAAAAGCAGATATTTCTGCCCATATTATATTTCTCGATATTTTTCTGCATCTTTAAAAGGATTTTTAGGATCGATATGGTCGACAAATAAAATTCCGTTTAAGTGATCTATTTCATGTTGAAAAGCAATGGCAATATCTTCTCTAACACGAATACGAAAATGGTTACCTTCCATATCTTGTGCTTCTACTGTAACGCGAGCATATCTCGGAACAATGCCTTCCACTTCCCGGTTAACGCTTAAGCATCCTTCACCTTCGCCAACATAAATTTGTTCTTCACTATGACTGATAATTTTTGGATTAATAATAA
>CALVQH010000034.1 GCA_944358115.1 uncultured Bacilli bacterium | reverse complement strand
CAACTTTTGCTTACTTATTCACATAAAAACAAGAGATCTTTTCTTTCATCTCTTGTTGGGGCTGTAAATACTAACTTTTTGACAATTATTTTCTCGAAAATAAAATTCGTGATATAATAAACATGGTGAAAGAAATGGCACATAAGAAAAAAAAGTATAAATTAAAATGGAAAAATTTAATCGCAGTTATCATTTTCTTAGTTGCTTTTATTTTCTTAATCAAATCAGGAGTAGATTTAATCAATTATTTTATCGATACAAATAAAACCAATGACGAGATTAAAGAAATAGAAGACGCAGTTAAAATTGAAGAAACAAGCGACAACGAAAATACAGAAATTATTGAACAAACAGATGAAATTCCTGAATCAAATCCATATTGGGATTATATTAAAATGAATTTAATAAGCGTCAATTTTGATGAATTATTAAAATTAAATGATGAAACCAAAGGCTGGATTCAAGTAAATGGAACAAACATCAATTACCCTTTTGTTCAAACCGACAATAATGATTACTATCTAACCCATTCTTATAACAAAAATTATAATCAAGCCGGATGGGTATTTATGGATTATCGAAATGATACTGTAAATTATGATAAAAACACCATTCTGTATGCTCATGGTATGAATAATAAAACGATGTTTGGTTCCCTACGTAACATTCTTAGTAGTTCTTGGTATAACAATACCGATAATCATATTATTAAACTATCAACACCAACAGAAAATACCTTATGGCAAGTATTTAGTGTCTATCATATCAAAACTACGAATGACTACATTCAAACTGAGTTTAGAAGTGATGAAGAATATCAAGAATTTTTAGACATGTTAATTAAAAGAAGTGCTGTTACTTTTGATACAACTGTAAATGCAAGTGACAAAATATTAACATTATCTACCTGTTATAATAAAACCGATAAAGTCGTCATGCATGCGAAACTAATTAAAAGAGAAGCTAGAACCTAATCTAACTTCTCTTTTATCATGCAAATCAATTGCTCTACTTCTTCACCCTTCTCATCAAATAGTTCAATTCGGTAAACATCAACTTTAGAACTAATAAACTCTAGTCTAAAAGCTTGCTCACTAAACAGATGTGTATATTGATCCATAACAATTGGAAATTTCTTATGATTTGCTTCTAAATAATAAACATCATCTTTCAAATGAAGAACATCTTTCATTCGATATTTCATAATCATGTATTCTATTCTACCATAAAGAAGTGCTTCTACTTCTAGATCATCATCTAAGTGATCAATTAACAAATGAAAATCATCAAACTTTAATTCCGGACTTAAAGTAACTCTTTTCACTCCATAATCATGTAATAACTCCACCATTTTACTATTAACAACATTAAGATAATAATCACTTACAACTTCATTACAAGATGCATAAGAAATGCTTCCCGTCTCTCCAATAAGTAAATGACAATCCTGGTATTCCCTATATTGTTCTTGAACACGTTCTAACCGGTAAAACACCGAATCACACTTATATTTTTGATATAAATTATAATCAGTAACATAAATAATATCAACATGGTTTTTAATAGCAACTTCTAACTGCTCTTGATTCCGTACTAAAATACTTAATTTTGGTTTTCTTTTTGCTCTTATGTGTGGATAATTCAATAAAGGGATAGAAATCTTTTCTCTTTTTACTTCTATCTTTTTTAAAGTTAATTCTTGAATTAAATCTCTTCGTAATTGATTAAGCAGACTCATTGGTATAAAAATATCTGGATCCATCTTTCCATCAATATGACTAACAACAAATGGTGTATTACCAAGTTTCGTTAAAGCAGCCTTTAAACGTTCATCACTTAATGGAGCATTCTTTGCCTTAGAAACAACTTCACTTGCCCTTCTTATCACAATATTTTTATATTGATAAGAAACAACTAAAGGACGACCAATCAATGCTTCCACCCGACATTGTACATTCAAAACAGGATTCGGTATCTTTTTAATTTCTTCTATTAAATACTTATTCGTAGTAAGAAAAACATCACCAGTTTCTTTTAATTCTACTTTATTATCAACATAAATAATAGATCCCTTTAATGCATGATTTACTAACAACATATTTTTATCATATAAAAAATTAACAATCATACCTTTTTGATTTGGAAGCCGAATGCCATCTTCTTGATATAAATCATGCGTTAGTTTTATCTTTATTTTCTTTTTATTTACTTCTACTACTTCACCAATTTTAACCCCTTGATGATTAGAAGAAGATAAACTAATCCAATCACGATCACTCTCATGAAACAAAAATCCTTTGGTAAATCCACGATTATATAAACTTTTTAATTGAAAAACTTCTTCTTCCGTTAAATGATAATTTTCTTGATCTAAAAGTTTACGATAAATGTGGGTTACAAAATAAACATATTCCGGACTCTTCATCCTTCCCTCTATTTTAAAACTAACAATGTTTGACTCTTTTAATGCTTCCATATAAGAAGTGGTATTAAGTTCTTTTGGACTTAACAAATATTGATCTTTTAAAATTTCTTGATTTTCTTTTTTTAATGTATAAGGAAGACGGCATAATCCGGCGCATTCCCCTCTGTTTCCACTCCGATCCCTTAAAAAGGAAGAAAACAAACACTCACCCGAATAACTAATACATAAAGCCCCATGGATAAATACTTCAAGTTCCATAGAAGTATCAAGTTTATTTATTTCATCTATACTCATTTCTCTTGCTAGTACGACTCTTTTAACACCAAGACTTTCCAAAAACTGAATCTGTCTTAAATTATGCGTATGTGCTTGGGTAGATGCATGAATTGGAAAATCGGGAAAATACTTACGAACAAGCTTGATCATTCCCAAGTCTTGCATAATTAAAGCATCTACTCCAATTTCATATAAATAACCAATATAAGATAAACAATCTTGTAATTCTCTTTCATAAATAATGGTATTAACGGTTACATATATTTTCACATCATATAAATGAGCATAATCTACTGCTTCCCTTAATTCTTCATTTGTAAAATTAGCCGCATATTTACGAGCTCCAAATAATTTACCAGCTAAATATACTGCATCAGCACCACCCTTAATCGCTGCCACTAATGCATCCATCGATCCAGCCGGAGCTAGTAACTCTTTCATAACATCAACTCCAAAAGTATTCCTATTATAACACAGAAAAAAAGAATAACAAAACGCTATTCTTCTAAAATATCATCTTCCAATATTATCTCACTAATATCAGGAACACTAGAAAATAAGAATTCTAATCCAACTACTACATCTTCTACTTCACTTATATCTCCTCTAGTATAAACAGAAGGCATAGTAACATCCATATCCATTCCTTCTTCAAAATATTTAACAAAATCTTTTCAAATGACTCCTTTTTAGTGTTTATATTTGCATTTTATTTTCCTCTTTTCTTGTCCATCATATCACAATTTAATAGATATTACATGCCTTTCGTCAAAACTTCTCTTTTTGTTTATTTTCCATAGGTATATTTTAACTATTATATATTTCTAATATACAGTATAATTGAATAAAAATCAACATTATTTTCAACATTTCAGTCAATATTTTTCCATAAGAAAGATAAATGCGATAATCTTTCCATGGAGAGTTTTAATATGAATTATGGAATAAAATTAAAAGATTTAAGAGATTTATACGAATTAACCCAAGAAGACATTGCCAAAGTACTAAATGTTGCAAGAAGTACTTACAATCAATATGAGCAACAATACGATATTATCCCCATTAAACACTTAAATACATTATGCAACCACTTTAAGATTTCGATTGACTATGTTTTTGATTTTACCACCATAAAAAGATATCAAGATGAAATAAGCAAGATTGATACTAAAATAAGTGGTGAAAGATTAAAGGAATTAAGAAAAGAATTTAATCTAACCCAGGAAAAACTGGCTAAAAAGCTTAATATAGCCAATACCATTATTAGTGAATATGAACATGGTAATTTTCCCATTAGTACTGCTACCCTCTATTCATTAAGTAATGAATTTCACATATCAAGTGATTACTTACTTGGTAAAACAGATAAAGTAAAATATCTAGGTGCATCAAAAGAGAAAGAATTGATTGGTTAAATTCTTTCTCTTTTCATATTAGATTTATTGATGAACAAGTAAGTCTTGATCATCACTCTTTAACTTATCTACTTCTACCCTATTAATAGAATCAAATCTCTTAGTAATCTTATCACTTGTCGTATTGAGTTCCTCAACACTTTTAGAAACCGTATTAATGTTTCTTGCAAGCTTATCCCAACGTTCTTTATATCTAGCAAATTCAACCGATAATTTATTTAATTCATCATGAATAATTTTGGCATACTTGTCTCTTTCCATATTCTTTAAAATCATCTCAATTACGGTAAGTGTACTCATAAGGGTAGTAGGACTTGTTATCCACACCTTTTTTGAATAGGCATAATTTAAGATATCATTGTGATAAGCATTTACCTCCGCAAAAATTGCTTCTGCTGGTAAGAATAAAATTGCTTCATTACTCGTTTCACCCGGAATAATATATTTACTTGCAATGGCATCTATATGCTTCTTAAAATCAATTTTAAATTGTTTTTCAGCAACTGCTCTTTCTTCCTTACTTAAATTTTTATTTGTCATTCTCTCATAATTTTCTAGTGGAAACTTAGAATCAATCGCAATCGTTCCCAGTGGCGCTGGTGCATACAAAATCGCATCAGCAATATAACCATTACTCATCTTATGTTGTAAATCATAAATACCAGTATTCACTCCCCCAAAAGCATTTTCTAAAATAAATTGAAGATTCACTTCCCCAAAAATACCTCTGGTTTTCTTATCAGTTAAAATACTTTGTAAAGATACAATATCTGCACCTAAGCCATCAATTTTCTTTTGTGCTTCATCAATTTTTGAAAGTCGCTCCAAAACATTTGCAAAAGTCTTATTTGTTTTTTCTAAACTTTGATCTAATCTTTCGGTAACTCGGTTATTAATTTCGGTTAATTTTCTCTCTACTTTCTCATCTAGTGCATCAAAATCTTTCCTAATATCACTTGCAAAATTAACTTTAAACTCCCCTATTTCTTTTACCAAAGATAACTCTAATTTACTTAAACGATCAGTAATATCCATATTATTATTCTTCTTAAAAAGATTGGCTACTAACAAAATAATAGCTATCACTAATAACCCTATTATGACATACTCCATATTAATACCTCTATTCTATTTTAAATTTCTTACTAACAATTTTACTACAAACATAAGCGAGTAAAAGTAAAATTCCTACTCTTACCAAATAAATGGGGTTTTTAATACTTTCAATTAAACTAACACCAACAAATCCCCAGAAATAAACCAAAAAGATTTTACCAATTAACAAAGCGCCAATAAACTTTTTATAGCTCATCTTGGATAATCCTGCTGCAATATTAACTAAAAAAGCTGGCGTAAAAGGAATGGCAATAATAGTTGTTAATTGTTCAAATTTTAAATTAGTAATCATATTAATCGTATGTTCACTAATAAGTCCTTCTTTCTTGATTCTTTTATAAAGCCAAGTCTGTACTTTACACCGAAAAAGCAAGAAAGAAATAAAACAACCAACACAAGTAAAGATCCAAGAAATAATAAATCCTAAAATATTACCAAATGCTAAAAAATTAAGGGTAATAAACACAAAAAGTGGTAATATAGGAACCATGGATTCAATCAAAATAAAGAAACACCCAACAATAGGCCCCCAAATTCCTAATCCTTGTAAAGTTGTATCAATAAAAGTATCAATTGCATCAAACATAATAAATCACAATATTATTATAATACATTTACAAAAAAATTACACTCTATTTTATTTTAGAGTGTAAAGGAAAATAATAATCTAACAAGTAAGCAAAGGATAATGCCAACACAAAGTGGAATAACAACGCTTAAAAAGGTATAAAACTTACTTCCTGTTTCTTTATGAATAGTAAGAAGCGTTGTAGAACACGGAAATCGATATAAAAATAGAAGAAGAAAACAAATCGCTGTCTGTATAGTCCAACCATTTTGCATTAAAATATCCTTTAAAAAAACTAAGTTATCCATATCAGTAAGCGTATTTGTATTTAAATAACACATAAGCATAATAGGAAATACAATTTCATTCGCTGGAAAGCCAAGTAATAAAGCCAAAATAATAACCCCATCTAACCCCAAAAAGCGACCAATCGGTTCCAAAAAGTTCGTAAGATAAGTTAAAATAGGAAGTCCCTTAATCATTACATTGGCAATTACCCAAATGAGTACACCTGCTGGAATAGCCACTTTTACTGCTCTTCCTAAAACAAAAATCGCACGATTTTTAACACTATAAATAATTGTATCAAGGATTTTTGGCATTCGGTAAGGAGGAAGTTCCAACGTAAAACTAGAAGGTTCTCCTTTTAAAATAGTTTTCGACAAAATAAAACTAATCAAAAAAGTAAGAATAATTCCTAAAAAGATAAAACCTGTTAAAATAAGAGCGCAGAAAACTGATCCATAAACTTTATTAAGACCAACAAAGAAAATAGTAATAATGGCAATTAAACTAGGAAATTTCCCATTACAAGGCATAAAAATATTGGTAAGAATAGCAATTAATCTCTCTCTTCTAGAATCAATAATTCTTGCACCGGTAACCCCAACCGCATTACATCCAATTCCCATACACATAGTAAGAGCTTGTTTTCCACATGCTTGACATTTACTAAAGATGCGGTCCATATTAAAAGCTATTCTTGGTAAGACTCCAAGATCTTCTAAAAAAGTGAAAAGTGGGAAAAAAATAAGCATTGGTGGCATCATGACCGATACAACCCAATAAAGAGTTTTATAAACCCCATTTACTAATAAATCAATGAGAAATGGAGGTAAATGTAAGAATGCTAAAAAATTACTAAATGGTTCTTCCAACAAAGAAAAAAAGGAAAATAACCAACTAGACGGATAATTAGCTCCAACAATGGTAAGATAAAATACCAAAAATAACATACCAAGCATAATAGGAATACCCCATATTTTACTAGTTAAAATTTGATCAATCTTTCTTCTTTTCTCTTCACAAGAATTTTTACTTCTTCTAATAACTCCTTTCAAAATCATTTGTGTTTCAAAAGAAAGTTTAAGAGCTATTTCCAAGTGAACATCACCCGAAAAAGAACATTTTGGTCTTTCCTGGATAATCCCCAATTCTTGAAATTTAGAAATATAATAAGGATTATTTTCGAGTATTTTTAAAGCCACCCACCGAGCATGATACTTTGTCGTTGTAATTTTTTGTTCAATTTCTTTTAATGGCTCATTTAAGACACCATAATCAATTGCTAAATATCCACTAGGTTCAGATAATTTAATTGCCTCTAGTAATTCCTTTAATCCCTCTTTATCCCGAGCACTTGTAAAAACAACTGGACAACCTAATCTTTCTTCTAATAAATGTTGGTTAATAGATATTCCTTTCTTTTTTGCTTCATCCATTAAATTAATACAAACAACTACATTTTTACAAATTTCTTTTGTTTGTAAAACCAAACTTATTCCCTTATTTAAACTCGTAGCATCACAAACCACGACCGCTACATCAAAATCTTCAAAAACGATAAAATCAGTCGCAACCATTTCTTCTTTTGATTTACTAATTAAAGAATAAGTTCCCGGTAAATCATAAAAAGTATAGCAAGTATCTAAATATTCACAATCACCTTTAGTAATTCCCACCGTTTTCCCTGACCAATTTCCCGTATGTTCATGATTTCTCGTAAGGGTATTATAAATGGTTGATTTTCCTACATTAGGCGTTCCAACCAATGCAACTTTAATCTTTTTCATATAATACCTCAATTTCTTTTGCATCACACGCTCTTAAAGCAATGACACTTCCATTAATGAGGTAAGCCTTCGGATCATGAAAAGGACTAATTAAAACACAAATAACAAAAACACCTGGAAGAAATCCTAAATCAAAAAGCCTTCTTTTCATGGAAGATTCACCATCTACTTTTAAAATCATCGCTGATTCATCTAATTTCATTTGATCTAAACTCATATTTTTCTCTTCTCCCTCATATAATGTATTAGTTTCCTTAAACTAACAACTACTGTATTATATGAAAGGATAAGGATTTTGTTATATGAACAACGATTTTTACACATTAACAACCTATATTCACACCCAAAACAAAATTACCTATCCCATGGAAGACTATCTCGAAATGATTTATCGCAAAAAAGAAGAAAATCTAACGATTACAACTTTAAGTAAATATTTGAATGTTAAAAAATCATCTTGCAGTAAGATGATTAGTAAACTTAAAAACCTAGAGTTAATCATAACAAAAGAAAACAAAATCATATTAACTAAAAAAGGATTAGAAGTAGGCAAATATTTATATCATCGTCACCAAGTATTAGAAATCTTTCTAAGAGATTTAAATCAAAACAATTTTAAACTAGAACAAGTTGAAAAACTAGAACACTTTATCGATGAAATTACCCTAAAAAACATTGAAAAAAGAATCCAAACGGATTCTAATTACTTTTCGTAAATATTCTGCATCACTTTACCCATTCCAAATAAAAGGATACTAAAAATAAGTCCAACATAGAAAGATAGCAAAAAGATAAAGAATGTTTCTTCATACCACAAATAAATAGAAACAATTAAAGTAAAAATAAAATTAACGAGAGCAAGTCCTTTAAAAACAGAAGCTAAAACATGATTATTTTTTAAACGTCGACATTTTTGATCAAGATCAATAATTCGATCAATTTCCACTCTTTCTCCCTTAATAGGAACATATTTGTAATATTCTTGTAAAGCAGGATCATAAATATACCCTACTTTTGCCTCTTTAGAAGTAACTTTCTCTACATAACCATGCTCATATAAATAATCTCTTTTTGCTTCATCATACTTTTCTTCTAACACTTTTACATACTCATTAGCTTTCATCAAAAATTCTCCTCCACTTATTTAAAGTATACAATTAACCCATTAAATAGTCAATTAAAACAGGTGCTAAAATAATAAGAAGCATAATAGGTACAAAAAAGATAACACTTAAAATACTTACTTTAGTCGGTAACTTATTAATTTCTGCTTTAATATCTAACATTTGTTTTTCTCTTAAATAATCAATTTGATTATTCATACTTGTTAAAATACTACTACCAAAAATATTAGATTCAACCATATTTAAGATTGCATTATTAATTGTTTCACTAGGAATTCTTTTTTTCATATCATTTAAAGCTTCATTTAAACTTTTACCTAGTTTTACTTCCGATAATGTTTGTTTAAATTCAAGGGATATTTCGGAATCAATATTATCAGATGTAAGCTTCAAAGCATGTCCTAAATTACGACCAGACTCCAAACTTAATAAGAGTACTTCAAAAAAGAATAATGCTTCTTTCTCTAATTTTTTAGCTCTCTTGCGAATAGGATAATCAAGCAAAATCTTTTCACTAACATAATAAAATAAAATAGCCACAACTGGAGCTAAAAAATAGCCAATAGAAGAAGTAAGTAAAACAATAACAAAGAGAAGAATCGCAATAAATACCCGTAAATTAAGAATGACAATTGGATTATAAGAATGTTTTACTCCCATTAATTTACTTTTCTGATCTATTCGATCTATCGTTCTTTTAGGATAAATCTTAGCAAATAAACGATCCCTCATAGCTTCACCTCTAATATCTTTCTAATAACAAGAATATATAAAAGATATAAAATGCATATAAATATAAGAACCATAATACCCAAAAAAGAAGAGAAAAGTGGTGTAAAATAAGTAGGATTAAGAACAAAGATAATAACAACAAAGATAAATGGTAAAATAACTAAAAACCGGAAAACAAAACGACTAGAACTTGTTAAACTTGCTAGTTCATTTCTTAAATTTTTCTTATCCAAAATTGTTTTTTCTAGTCTTGAGAAAACCTGAATAATATCGCCACCCGTTTTACTTAAAAGGGTTAAAGAAGAAGCAATATATTTTGCGTCTTCTAATCTAACTCTCTCATAAAACCGCTTAAATACCACTTCCAAACTAAGTCCATAGGTAATATCCAAATATATTTTTTCAAATTCATCTTGAATTGGTCCATCAAGTTCAGTTTTAACAATTTCGATCGCCTGCATAATATTTTTACCACTACCAAAAGCATTATTCATAATAATAATCGCTTTTAATAAATCATCTTCTATTCTTTTTCTTTTACGATTAAAAGTAATATGCAAATAAATATCAGGTAAAAAGAAAGCAATAATCATGATCAATAATAAAATCATTACATCAACATCAGGATAATGCATAATAAACGTAACCATACCTAAAAGAAAAACGGTAAAACTGAGTAAAAACTTAATTGTAATATAATCAATTCCATCTTTTCTAGCTCTCTCACCAAAGGAAATATATCGTTCATAAGATTCACTATATCTTCTTAATACAACCGACTTTTTTAATAATTTAGAAGTAAAACGAATAAACTTCCAAACATAAAAAAGCATTTGATCAAAAAAGGATATTTCTCTTTCGCCAGAAGAAGTAATTGCAAAAGAAGCAAGTCTTTTTTCTAAATTAAGTGATCTTGCCAGACGAAGTAGATAGATTGCTACCCCAACTGGAACTAACAATAAAATAATTTGTAATAATCTAACTCCGTCCATAATTCACCACCTTTATTTTTCTTCTGGAAAGAAAATATCATCTATATCATGAATTCCTCTAGCTTTAATCTTTTTATATACTTTAGGAACTCCCCCATATAATATAAATTCTCCATCTACTTCTCCATTTGCCGTTAACCCCTTTTGTTTAAAAGCAAAAATCTCTTTTAATTTAATCTCATCCCCTGAAAAATTTTCTAACTCGACAATACTAGTAACTTTTCTTCTACCATCACTCATTCTCTCAATGTTAACAATTAAATCAATAGCACTGACAATATACTCTCTTACTGCTTTAATGGGAATATCAAAACCACCCATTAACACCATAGTCTCAAGTCTATTTAAAGCATCGCTTGGACTATTCGCATGTAAAGTAGTTAAAGATCCATCATGACCGGTATTCATCGCTTGAAGCATATCAAACGCTTCTTTTCCTCTAACCTCACCAACAATAATTCGATCAGGTCGCATTCTAAGAGAATTGATAACTAAATCTCGAATTGTGATTTCCCCCGATTCTTCATAATTCATTGTTCTTGTCTCTAAAGAAATAACATGTGGTTGATTAAGTCTTAGTTCGGCAGCATCTTCAATCGTAATAATCCGCTCATTATCATGAATAAACCCACTTAAAATATTAAGTAAAGTTGTCTTACCAGAACCAGTACCACCACAAACTATCATATTGAGTTTTCCTCTAACCGCGGCATCTAAAAACCGTGCCATATAAGGAGTAAGAGAACCAATCCGGATAAGTTCATCAATACTTGTCATATTTTCTTTAAACTTACGAATCGTTACAACTGGTCCCTTTGTTGAAAGTGGTGGAATAACGGCATTAATTCTCGAACCATCTGGAAGCCTCGAATCCACCATAGGACTAGTCGCATCAATCGTTCTTCCCATAGGTTCAATAAGTCTTTGTACCGTCCTAATAATATGTTCATCATTAATAAAAGATACACTTTCATCTTTTACTAATTGTCCATCAATTTCAATATAAATCTCATCCGGACTATTAATCATAATTTCCGTAATATTATCATCTTCAAGTAACTCGGATATTGGACCATAACCATTTATTTCATTATCAATTAAATTAAATAAATGACTTCTCTCTAAATTAGTTAAATCGTACCCTTCAATAGTCTTATCAATCTCATCATTAATCCATTCCGTTAAACTAACATTACTAGGCATTTCATTATCAATTAAGTTTTCAATAATTTCTGTCCGTAACTTATCTAGTAATTTCTTATCTGGAAATATATCATAATCATTTAATACATCTTGCTTCTTTTGTTTAATTTTGACATCAAAAGCATCCCTAAGCGTCTTCATGTTTTTCACCTTCTTTAAAGATATCCGTACAAATACCCATTAATGTTGTATAATCTTTACTAAATATATTAGAAGCTTTCTTATCAAGGGTAATAATCTTACCACTCATAACAAAATTATCAATATTCTTAATATAAAAATCCTTTGATAATACATAATCAATATTCGCTTTAATAATATTTTTTATATCATAAATACCAAAATAATTCTTAAATGGATAAATACTTTCATTTAAAATAACTTTATAATTTTCCATATTGGTATCTTTAAAAACAGCGATTAAACTACGCATATTCTTTAAATCTAATGGATCATTCGTAACTAAGAATAAAATTTGATCAACTAAATCAAGTGTTAAAATGTTAAAATCTGTTAAATCATGTGTCGTATCAATCAAAACAACATCATAATTAAATACTGCTTTATCAAGTATAATTTCTACATATTTAGGATCAATTTTCATCGCTTGTCTTGGATCCTTAGGACTTGGTAAAACATCAATATATTGATCATATTTAGTAACATAATTCTTAAATTCTTGATACTGATTATTATTATAATCATAAGCAAAATGATAAATACTCTTTCCATTTGGTACATTTAAAGCGGTACTAATGCCTCCACCAGATAAATCAAAATCAATAATAAGTACTTTTTTGCCCAATGTTTCATAAATTCCTGCTAAATTAAGAGTCGTAATTGTCTTACCAACTCCACCTTTCGCCGAAAATAGGGCTATACTAATTCCTTTATTATTCATGTTACCATCCCTTTTTATTCAAATATTACTTGATCATTTTCTCTAATACCAGTAATATCAACACGTACTTGATAAGTAGAAAGACCAATAATTGATCCAAAAATACTATCAATTTCACATTCATTTTCTATATGTACCCGATCATCTAAAATCTCTACTTCTAAATTTTCTACCGGAATATCATTTAATAAAAACAAATCTTTTATTTTCTCCTCACTTGCATTATCCATTACTTCTTCTATTATTGTTTTACTAACTTCCTTTAATTCCACATTTTTACTAATTAAATACCCAACATCAACAACAACCGCAGCCATACCTAGTAAAATGGGAATTAAAATAACAAATAAAATTAATGTTTGTCCCCTCTTATTCATCAGAGATACTCCTACTAACATCTAATTGATAAGGATTATCTAATATTAAATTTAATCCAGGTGTAATAATATCAATCTCTTTTAATAAGTGAAATGTTACTACTTGATCGCTTTCTTCAATATTTAAAGAAACATCAAGATCGATATCTTGGATAATTTCTTCTTCACTTTTACCTGCCTCATATAGGGAAACAACATCACTCATTGCTCCTTCTAGCATTGTTCTTTGATACATGATTTTCCCAAGATCAACAACACCGAGAACAAGTAATAGAAAAATAGGCAGGATAATTACAAATTCAACTAATGCTTGTCCCTTTTTATCCATGCTAGTCCACTCCCTTATGGTTTTGTTATGATTGAGCCTCTTCTTCGTCACCTTTACAGTATCCTTCTCCAGGCTTTTCCCCTTTAACATATTCTTCATCAACCAAACTGCAACTTGTTTTCGTGATCGCATCCTTTAAATAGCCACCAAAATAATTAACAAGTGCAATAGCAATAACACTTATTAGTGCAATAATTAGAATATATTCGACTAAAGCCTGGCCTCTTCTATTCATAACTTTCCACCCTTATCATAAATAATGATATAATAAATTCCCAAAAAAGTCAATTTCTATAGCACACAAATTAAAAAATAACACAACGAACTTACCTACGGACAGTTTTTCAAAATAAGTAAGGTCGATAAATCACATTACCGACCCTAAACTCTTCTTAAACCATA
>CALVQH010000033.1 GCA_944358115.1 uncultured Bacilli bacterium | reverse complement strand
AAAGGTGATCTTGTATCTGCTATCATTATCGCATTTTTTTTCTTTTTCATAACTCTTCTCCTACTCATTCATTTTTACTTTTTAATTATAACAATTTTAGTACTATTATGTCAAAAAAAAATGGCATTTTAGCCATTATTTCCCCAATTCTGTTATCAATATAACTTTTGCTTTTGTTTTTTATTAATTTCTTTTTTTATTTTTCTAAATTCCAACAGTTCTATTTTAAATAAATCAGCATTTCCACTTTTACCATGAAAATTAGTAAAGGTTAAACTTCATATTATAAATATTATGTAAGATTTTTAACAAATTTAAAGTTTTATTATCAAAAACGCTGTTTTAATTATTATAATATGAGCTTTAATTCTTCAAAAATTTTATAGGATTTTCGATTGAAACATGAACTCTCTATTCATAGAGATCACTTGAGTTATTTAGCAAGTATACATTACAATTAAATTGTTCACTTGCTTTGACATCTAAGGTATAATTTTTGCTTAGATATCCAATGAATTTGTCTTTATTTTCTAAGGACATCGTGAAGGTTAATTTGTCTATTTCCCCACTAGGCAACATAATGATTTTCGCCGGATTTTCAGCTTTATATAAGTCGTTGGCCAGTTCATTAGCGTCACTTTTTCTTTTTCTTTCAGAAAAATTTTCTGCAAAGTATAAATGCTTAGAAGTTGAAATTCTATTTACTGGATAGTATATAGCATCATTAACTCCAATTATTTGAATTGTATCTTTTTCTGTTGTATTATCTAAAATATATTGTTCCATTGCGCTTGGCTCAGGATATGTAAATTCAATTCTTTTTATGGAAGTTTCCAATAAATCTAATGTCTGAGGGCCAATCACAGTAAATGCTAATAATATTATTATTATATTTTTTATTTCATTAGATATTTTTAATTTATTAATACTTTCATATATATAATTAAAAAACCAGGCAGATATTATAATAATAATGGGAATAAAAGAAATAAAATAATGTGTAAATGCCCAGGCCTCGCCACCAGTAAGAGAGTTGACATATAAATTTATTAATAATCCTATAAAAGCAATGATCATGATTCTTTTTATTGGCTTTTCCATCTTGGGCCTTGTTAAAAATAATATAAAAGCGAGTAAAGCTACACTAAATATTTTAGCGGCGTCTGCAATTTCTATTAGGCCACACATCTTTGTAAATTTCTCCAACCAAGATACCTGTTCAAAACTATCTACTACTCCAAAATAGACAAGATTTAAGCAATCATTAAGTGCACCATTTTTAATCAAATATATTAAAAATGGAGTTAAAAAAATCAATATTCCTAACAAGATATATCCCATCGATCTAAATAATACTTTAAATTTTTTTTCTTTGATTAAACAAACTAATATGACTAAAACTTGACTGACAAAAAATGCACATAAATTTGCTCTTAGTAGAAAAGTTGCGGCAAAACACATTCCTATTATTAATAATTCATACCAAGCCAATTTATATTCATTTAATAGAAATTTTGTTACAAAATATGTTGCTATGTTTATAAAAAATATAGCATATTCTTCAGTATAATTCCCGCCATCTAGTGTGTAAACTAATAGAAGCGTTGCAAAAATAGCAGAAAAGCACGATAGCCACTTCTTATTTTTTGTAATTAACTTTGCTGTTTTATACGCGAAAATGATTCCAACAAAAAGGAAAATACATTCAATAAGAAATATTCCAAAGTGATAATTTATCGATAGCCCTAGTGCATCAATAAAATACAATAAAGGTCCTTTATTATCAACTATGCCTGTGTACAAAACCCTACCATTATTTAAAGCATTACCTATAGCAGCATAAATTGCTGAATCATACCCATGGCCGTGTCCCTGGGCAAACGGTGAAAAACACATCTGAAAGGACATTATTCCGCAAAAAATTAATAGTACACCAATCGGTAAATTATTTAAAATTTTATTTGTTATTTTTTTCATTAATCATCAACTTCTTGCCCTTTCTACGAAGGTTAAATCCTACCCTAATACTATTATACATAGTTTTTAATACTTTCATCTTGCTTTCTCCCTTTTTATTATCATATCTTAACTCAAAACCTACTTCACTAAATTTTGCTCCAGATAAATAAAGTTTATATAATAATTCCATCATGCAAGCAAAGCTTTTTTCTTTGATAGGGTTCTTTCCAAAATTTTCTACAAGTTTATTTATTATCTCATTAGAATAGATGCGATATCCACAAGTATAGTCTCTCACATTTGGAACATGAAGCATAATCTTGTAATAAACACCAGCCATATCACTCATAAATACACGATGTTTAGCAACGCCAACTACTTCTGATGAAGGACAATATCTTGAAGCAATAACGCAATCATAACCTTCTTCTATCTTATCTAGCATACTAAAAATGTATTTAGGATTGTGAGTATTATCTCCATCCATTAAAACCATGAAATCTCCTTTTTTAGATAGTTTAATAAAATTTTCTATAGCTGTATTTAGGCCACCTACTAAGCCTTTATTTTCTTTGTGATCAATTAAATGAACATTTTTATATTTTTTTGTCAGAGCAAGAATCTTATCTTTTGTTTTGTCTTTGCTGCAATCATTAATTCCAAATATTTCAAGGTCAAATCCTCTTTCTTTGAGTTGTTCTTCTTGTTTGTTCCATTCTTCTATTAAATCAGTTATATTTAATTCTTCATTGTAACATGGTAAAAATACCAAGATTTTTCTTTTTTTCATTGTTTCTTACTCCTTTACCTTTGCTTCCTGACCAATCCATTTTTTTCTTATGAAATACATCACAAAAAATGGTATTACTATTGAAAATCCTTTGCTAATCATAAAAACAATTAGTTTTTCAGAATTTTCAAAAATAATTATTCTAAATAAATATATTATTAAATCTGCTAAAACAAATCCAATTAGAAATGTAATAAAAAATTTTATGAATACTTTTATATTTTTCTTATTATATACATATTTTGACGTCATAAAATATTGAATTATAAAACCTGTTAATACTCCAATAGAATTAGCATATATTACTGGAACTATAAATTCGGTTCCCCAGGATACAAGTATATCAATTAAAGTTACAAATACACTAATCATAAAGTATTTAACAAAAGATTGATGATCACCAATCATTTTTTTCGCTTTATCGACACTTTTCATCTTGATGTTTACCCTCACTTCTATTATTAAATTTCTTTATTATAGCATCCACTATTCTTTCACTAGCATGTCCATCACCATATGGGTTTGATGCTTTGCTCATTTTTTCGTATTCTGATTTTTCTGTTAATAACTTTTTAGTTTCATTATAAATTGTTTCTTCATCTGTTCCAACTAGTTTTAGTGTACCAGCTTCTACTCCTTCAGGTCTTTCTGTAGTATCTCTTAGTACAAGAACCGGTTTACCTAGACTTGGTGCTTCTTCTTGTATTCCGCCGCTATCTGTTAAAATCAAATATGATTTATTTTCAAAGTTATGAAAATCAAACACTTCTAATGGTTCTATTAATTTAATTCGATCGCTATCTTTAAAAATTTCACTGGCTATTTCCCTTACTTTGGGATTCATATGAATAGGGTAGATTACTTTAACATCATTAAATTCATCTACAATTCTTTTGATAGCTCTAAAGATATGGCGCATAGGATCTCCCAAATTTTCTCTTCGATGTGCGGTTATTAAAATCATTCTTTCATTATTTTTTATGCATTCCAACTCTTTGTGAAAATAATTAGATTTTACGGTTGTTTGCATGGCATCAATTGCCGTATTTCCTGTTATATATATTTTGTCTTCTTCAATATTTTCTTTTAACAAATTATCTTTGCTTATTTTAGTTGGAGCAAAATACATATCACTTAGGCGATCTACCATTTGTCTGTTCATCTCTTCAGGGAATGGAGAGTATTTATTATAAGTGCGGAGACCGGCTTCAACATGCCCGATGGCAATTTGGTTATAAAACGCTGCTAAAGCACCGGCAAAAGTTGTTGTTGTATCTCCATGAACTAGTACAATGTCAGGTTTACATTCTTTTATTACCCTTTCTAAACCATTTAGGGCTCTTGTAGTAATATCTCCTAAGGTTTGACCTTGTTGCATGATGTTTAAATCATAGTCAGGTGTTATATTGAATGTAACTAGAACTTGGTCTAGCATTTCTCGGTGTTGAGCTGTTACACAAACTATACTTTCAATTTCTTTTCTATTTTCTAATTCTTTAACAAGTGGAGCCATTTTAATTGCTTCAGGTCTTGTTCCAAATATACTCATTACTTTAATTTTCATTTTTTAATCACTACTTCTAATGTTTATCATTAATATTATTTCCTGTTATTTCCCCTTTTGTAAGGTAATTATAAAATATTTTCATCATCATATGATCAAAAGTCATATGTAAATCTTCTGCTATTTGCATATCATTTTCATCGACATGCATTCTATAATCTGCCATTTCTCTTAATTTTCCGCCAGAATATCCAGTAATTCCTATAACTTTTGCTCCACACTCTTTTGCATACTCAGCAGCATTTAAAACATTTTTAGAATTTCCGCTTCCTGATATACCAATAAATAAATCATTACTAGTTATTTTATTTATTAGTGGAAATCTAAATATTTCTTCATAACCTATATCATTAGCAACAGCCATCATTGTTGAAATATTATCACTTAAACAATAAAAATTAAATTTTTTATCTGTATATTCACTTATTCCTTTATTAAAATCATTTTGCATATGACTTGCTGTTGAAGCAGAGCCACCATTTCCACATACATAAATTGTTCCGCCATTTTCATATGTTTTTAAAATTGCATTCATTGCCTCATTTATTTCATCTAAATTAAATCTTTTTATACATTCAATTTCTCTTTCATAATATTCTTTAATTGCATTTTTAAAATCCATTTTTATCTTCCTCTCCTTTTATTATTAAATATTATATTTACTGCATCCAACAGATCATCTGCAATAACAGATGGATGTATTTCATATTTTTGATCTTTGCCAGCTTCTCCAGTTAAAACTAAAATGCTTTTCATTCCAGCGTTTTCAGCCATTTTTATATCTAATGTTGTATCGCCAATCATAATTGATTCAGATAAATCTATATTATAATCTTTGGCAGCCTGTATAAGCATTCCTGTTTTTGGTTTTCTACAATCACAATTTATTTTTAATTCAGGAACTTCTCCAGCATAACCTTTATCTGGATGATGCGGACAATAATACAAGCCATCAATATAGGCACCATCTTTACCTAATAGCGTTTCCATTCTTTTATGTATTTCATCAAGATTTTCAATGGTGCTTTCTCCTCTTGCAATAATTGGTTGATTTGTAACTACAATACATAAATATTCGCTACTATTAATCAACCTTATGGCTTCACTTGCCCCTTCTATTAGTTGCAAATCTTCTTTATGAACTAGAAATGGAATTAAAGCATTAATAGTACCATCTCTATCTAAAAATATTGCTTTTTGTTTATAACTTAGATTTCTTTTTTCACAAATACCATTAGCATAATCAGCATTAACACTATAATATCGTTCAGGAGTACCCATATCTTTTACATATTCAGTTGAATGATAAGATAATACTTTATCACCATTTTCTATCATTTTAGCAATAACATCTTTTTCTAATCCATATTTTTTTGGGTCAGTTACATAATCAAATACTTTCGGTGAAAAGATATAAATGCCTGAATTAACCAAATTTTTATAATCATAATTGCGAACATTTTCTTTTGAATCAAAACATTTTATAACATTATTTTCATCTACTACTACTAAATCACTATCATAGGGATGAGAGTTGGGATGCGTTAGCAATGTTGCAGCTGAATTATTATGCTTATGGAATTCAATCATTTTGTTAAAATCAACACTAAAGAATACATCGCCAAATACTAGTATAAAATCCTCAGCTATTTTTTCTTTTAAATAGTATAAAGATCCTGCCGTTCCTAGTGGTTTATTCGGATCCTCTTCAAAATAAGTTATTTTTATCCCAAACTTACTACCATCATTAAAGTAAGCTTTTATTTTTTCTCCTAAATGGCCTATCACAATTATTATTTCATCTATCTTGCTTTTTTTTAAGCAATCGATTTGATGCTCTAATATTGTTTTATCGCCAATTGTTAGCATAGGTTTAGGAATTTCATCTTTGGTAATGGAAGCTATTCTTGTTCCTTTACCCCCTGCCATTATTACTGCTTTCATTATTCACCTCAATCTTAGCAACATTATACCATTAAAATTTTTATAAAGCTACTATTTTACTGAAATACATAGGAAAAAACTTTCATTTTTGAATGAAAGTTTAATTATGATCTTTAATATATTTAACTGTTTCTCTAACAGATTCATCAGAAGTGTGATGAGCAGTCCATCCAGCATTATGAATTTTTGTTAAATCATATTGGAATTTTGGTACATCGCCTTTCCAGCCACCTTTACCACCAGTATAATTATACTTTACATTTTTGTATCCTAATACTTCACATACGATATCAGCTATAGTGGTAACACTTGTTGCACTTTCTACTCCGGCATTATAAATTTCCACACCTTGTTTCATTTCTTTATCTAAGGTAAAAGTTGTGATTGCATCAATTAAATCTAATACATACAAATATGGTTTTGTTTGATGTCCATCGCCAAGAATTTCTAATTCATTTGGATTTTTTTGTAATTTTCGTACAAAATCATATATAACACCATGAGTTAAATTTGGTCCGATGACATTTGGGAATCTAAATATTACTGTATTTAAATCATTCATGAAAGTATAAGAAGAAATAAAGCCTTCGCTTGCATATTTAGCACCACCATAATAAGAGATTGGTCTTAGATCTCCTAGAGTTTCTGTTAATAGTTCTTGCTTATCCCCATATATTGCGGAAGTTGAAGCAAAAAATAGTTTTTTTATGCCATTTCTTCTCATTAACTCTAGTGTACTATACGTTGTCATAAAGGTATCATTATAATCTACACTTGGCATTCTTCCGCCTTTTTGAATATCAGAATTGGCAGCTAAATGATACACTATATCAATTTTTTCGTCTTTTAAAGTTTCACAGAATCTTTCAGTTTCCTCTATATTCAAATTATAAAACTTATAATTTGGATTATCAGAAAAGCAATCTACATTTTCTTGGTGTCCTAACGTAAAGTTATCAACGCAGATTACTTCTAACCCTCTATTTAATAATTCTTTTACTAAATGGGTTCCTATAAACCCAGCTCCACCTGTAACTAACGCTCTCATTTTTTTCCTCCTTAATTTACAAATATTACAGTTGTACCTTGATGATCAAATTTAAATTCCATTTCCGGAAGTTCTTTCATTTCTTTTCTAAAATTTTCCTGGTTTTCTTCAGGAACATAGAATAAGAAAAAGCCACTTCCACCTGCTCCTAATATTTTTCCGCCTTTTGCTCCAGCTTTTAAAGCCTTATCATACCATTCATCAAACTTCGGATTGGATATTCCACTTGCTAGCGTTTTTTTAATTAGCCAATTTTCATGCAAAATTTCGCCAACTGCATCTATGTTGTTATGCTCCAACTCATATTTTAATTTGTGAGTTAATTCGACAATTCTTTTTTGGCCTTCTTCTTTTTCTTTAGCATTCACCATATTTTTTGATTGCTCTTTTAGAATGCTAGATGCGCTATGTTCGCCACCTACATAAAGCATAATTAGATTCTTTTCTAATTGATTATATGCTTCTTTAGACATTAAAATAGGTTCAACAAATACACTACCATCCCGATTAAATTGATAATAGTTTAGTCCTCCATAAGCAGCTGCATATTGATCTTGTTTACCTATTGGATTTCCTAATTTATTAATTTCCATATCGCAAGCCATTTGCGCTACTTCTTCATCGGAAATATATTCTCTTTTTTGACATTTTAAATTTTTAATTAATCCTACAGTAAAAGCACTAGATGAGCCTAATCCTGTTCCTTGAGGGACATCAGCAATGGATGTTATCTCGTATCCCTCTAATCCTTCTTGCTTTAAGCATTCTCTGAAGATTGGATGCTCAATATCATCTAAATTATGAACACATTCCGTTTTAGAATATTTTAATACAGTTTGACTTTTATCAAAAGACGGATGAGATGTAATATACATGTATTTTTTTATTGTTGTACTTATTACACACCCCCCGTTTTTTTCATAAAAAGCTGGAAGATCACTTCCACCACCACATAAGCTAACTCTAAAAGGTGTTTTTGTAATTACCATAAATATACCTCTTTTCTAATTATTTTTTAATTGTTTATCATAATAGGCTTCACATACTTCTTTAGTATCACCCATCATTATAACTTTTCCGTGTTCTAGCCATACTACTTTGTTACACAACTCTTTAATTGATTCCAAAGAATGGGAAACGTATAGTACGGTGGTTCCACCTTTAATCATGGATAACATTTTATTTTTGCTTTTTTCTTGAAACTTGATGTCTCCAACAGACAATATTTCATCTACTATTAATATTTCAGGATCCACTATAGTTGAAATAGAGAAGGCTAATTTAGCAACCATACCTGAAGAAAAATTTTTTACAGGAACATCTAAAAATTCTTTTAATTCTGAAAATTCTACAATTTCATCAAATTTAGAATCTAAAAATTCTTTTGAATATCCTAAAATTGCCCCATTAAGATAAATATTCTCTCTGGCTGTTAAATCGCCATCAAATCCTGCTCCAAGTTCAATCATGGGAGATATCACCCCATCTACCTCTACGGATCCTTCTGTTGGCTTCATTACGCCACTTACAACTTTTAATAGAGTACTTTTACCCGCTCCATTCGATCCTATTAACCCTACTACATCTCCTTTTTCCACATTAAATGTTACATTTTTTAAAGCCCAAAACTCACTCTTTTTAATTCTTTTCCTTTTATCAAACAATCTGATAAAAACCATCTTTAATGAATTGTCTTTTTCAATGCCTAAATTAAAGCGCATTCCAACATTGTTAATTCTTATCATTTGCCCTCCTATAAATAGTAAATAAATTTATTTTGTTTCTTTTTAAATATAAATGCACCGATTACTAACATTCCAAAGCCTGAAAGGAAACAAATCAATAAATAAAGTGGAGAAGGGGGTGTGGAATTTAAAATAATTTCTCTCGTCGCATTAATATAAATATATAATGGATTTAATTTAAATATTGTTTGTAATGACTCGGGAAGAATTGTTATACTATAGAAAATTGGTGTAAAATAATTTAATATTGTTATCATTATTCCCCAAATATAAATCATATCTCTTAAAAAAACGGCAACGGTTGCAAGAATGTATCCTACTCCTACTACGAACATAAACATACATAAATATATAAATGGTAGTAGTAGATAATAAATATTTATATAGCATTTTGTCCCTTCAGCTGCATTACCTGAAAATATAATTATTAATAATAGCGGCAACAAAGACAATACAAAGTTTATGCCCACAAAAATACATTTTGCTACTGGGAAAATATATTTAGGAATATATACTTTGTTAATCAATGTTGAGTTTCCTATTATAGCTCCCATGGCATTATTGGTTGCTTCACTAAAATAGTTAAATACAACTAAACCTGTCATCAAGTAAACTAAATAATTTACTCCTTCCATACTAAATTTAAACATATTTGAAAATACTATTGCCATTACCATCATCATTAATAAAGGGTATAGGACACTCCATAAAATGCCTAAAACACTTCTTTTATATTTTACTTTGAAATCTCTCATTACTAATTGCTGAAGTAAAAATTTGTATTTTACTATATTGTAATATATATTTTTAATTGATTGTATCAATTTTACACCTTCCTTTTCTATAATTATATCAAAGTGTCTTTTTTCTTTCAATCTTTGTTATATTTTTCTTTTTTGCTTTTTTACTATGGTCATATAAAATGTCAGTTTTTAAAACAACAAATAACAATAAAATCATTAAAGCTACATAAATGGCAATTGCTAGTTTGTTATCACCTAAGACATAAAATATGGATACTGCTGCAAATAAAATATCAATAAAATAAATAATTAAAATACTGGTTGTAGGAGAATATTTCATTTTTAATAGTTGATGATGAAAATGTTCTTTATCAGCCACACCAATATTTTGATGTTTTATTAATCTTCTTAGGATTGCAAAAACAGTATCAAAAATAGGAATTGCTAAAATACATAATGGTACAATTAAAGAAGTAATGGTTGTCATTTTAAATCCTAAAAGAGCAATAATTGAAATCATGTAACCTAAGAATAAACTTCCAGTATCACCCATGAATATTCTGGCTGGTGGGAAATTATAAAGTAAAAAACCAAGAGTTGCTCCTAACATAATCAGAGATAAGATAATATCTAATCCGCCTATTTGATTAAGTAGAAAAGCAATAATGGCAATGGTTAAAAAATAAATAGAAGATACCCCTGCTGCTAAGCCATCTAACCCGTCAATGATATTAATAGAGTTAGTGATTGCTACAATAAAGAAAGTTGAAATAAAATAACTCAGATATTTATTTATATAAAACTTTAAACCAAACAAACTAATTTCAGTAAAATATACTTCACCATATATTACTACAAATAGGGCCGCAAAAATTTGGGCTATTAGTTTATATCGTGCTTTAATAGGTTTGATATCATCAAATATTCCTGTTAAAATTAGTATAAATCCACCTATTAATATTGATATCATTTGTGTATTTATTTCTCCAAATAGCGCATAACCTATTAAAAATGCAATGTAAATTGCTAAGCCGCCTAATCTTGGCATAGGTACTTTGTGAATTTTTCTTGCATTTGGGTAATCTAAAGCTCCTATGTAAATTGCTATTTTTTTAGCTATAGGGGTTAATATTACGCTTATTAAGAAAGTAATTCCTATAATAAAAAACACATTAAATCCATTTACTTGTAGATTCATATAACCACCTAAAGTGATTATATCATAATTATTTTAAATAATAAATAAATATTACAATGAAAATAGCAGATAAATCTAACTTTATCTGCTATCTAAAATAATTAATGAAGCTATAAGGAAGAGTTGCTAAAGGTGCTAAAGAAATTAGTAAAGCATTGTCTTTATATTCATCTGCTGGTTTAATTAGTTTTTCTTTTTTGATGATTTCATATAATTTATTTAGTGATTCTTCGGATTGAAATAAAGATGAAATTAAAACAAATTCTATTATGAAAGCTAGAATAAACAAAAGCATTCCTAAGTGGATAACTAGTGAGTTATTAACAACTCCTCCTAAAATAATCATGACGTAACTTGCAATTACGAAAAAAGAATCTAGTTTATGACCTAAGGGAATATTTTTTCTTGATTCCTCTGTTTGTAATGCTACATTAACTGCACTAACTGCAGCATAAATATCTTCCCCATCAAATACTTCTGGCGATAATTTGATCACGTTTCTTTCTTTGTTATAATGATCGAGAAAGCGACCATTCTTTTTAATAATATGGGGTTCTTCCTTGCAAAAAAGAGAAGATAATTTTCTGGCTATTTCAAAGCCTGATAATCCGGTCTCATTTCTTTTTTCTTTATTTGTTTTAGCAACACTTCTAATTAACATGTTAATTAAAATAATTAATATAATTACAATCATAAATATTATTTCTATAATCATTATTTAACCTCATAGATAGTACCTTCTCTTGTGTCTTTTAGAATGATACCCTTTCTTTCTAATTCATCACGAATAGAATCGGCTAGTGCATAATTTTTTTCTTTCTTTGCATTGTTTCTTTTTTCAATCATTTCTTTGATATATGCTTCATCTATCTCTTTTTCTTCTTTCTTTAATAAATCTAGAGATAAAACTTTATCCATTTCTTTAATTACGCTTAATTTTGTTTTGTCATTTACATCTTCTTTTAATAAATCGTAAAGTAAAGTAATCGCATTAGCAGTATTTAAATCATCCTCTAAGCATTCTTTAAATTTGGTAACGTACGTTTCTTTTACACTTTCGTTTACATTACCATCTTCTTTTAAGTTTGCTATTTTAGATTTTAATTTTTTATAAGCGTTTTCAGCACCACTTAATGAGTCAAAACTAAAAGTTAATTGTTTGCGATAATGACTAAGTAATACCATAAAGCGATAACTTAAAGGATTATATCCTTCTTCTTCAAGGAATGATACGGTTAATACTTTTCCTTTTGATTTACTCATTTTACCTGTTTGATCATTTAAATGTTCCCCGTGTACCCAATATTTGCACCAAGTATGGCCTAAATAAGACTCACTTTGCGCAATTTCATTGGTGTGATGTGGAAATATGTTATCTACACCACCACAATGGATATCTAAGTATTCACCTAAATATTTTAGGGAAATACCAGAGCATTCTATATGCCAACCTGGATAACCTTTGCCAAAGGGACTATCCCATTTTAATTCTTGATCATCAAATTTTGATTTGGTGAACCACAATACAAAATCGGTTTTATTTTTCTTGTTGGTATCTTCTTCAACTGTATCACGCACACCACTAATTAACTCTTCCCCAACATGATTAGTAAGTTTATAATAATCATCTAATTTAGAAGTATCAAAATAGATATTTCCCCCGGTTTTATAGGCATATCCCGTATCTAATAATTTCGTAATAATCTTGATATACTCATCAATATTATCGGTAGCAGGGCTTACAATATCTGGCTTTTTAATATTTAATTTTTCGGTATCTTTGAAAAAAGCATCAGTATAAAATTTAGCGATATCTAATACTGTTTTGTGTTCTTTTTTGGCACTACTAACCATTTTATCATCGCCTGTATCGGCATCACTTGTTAAGTGGCCTACATCAGTAATATTCATTACTCTTGTTACATCATACCCTAGGAATCTCAACGTTTTTTCGAGTATATCTTCCATGATATATGTTCTTAAATTGCCAATATGGGCATAACTGTATACAGTTGGACCACAAGTATACATTTTTACTTTGCCTTCTTCCCAAGGAACAAATTCTTCTATTTTTCTTGTTAAAGTATTATAAAGCTTCATAAACAACTTCCTTTCATGCTATTATTATATTATAAAGTTGGATTAAATGAAAGTTTTATCTTTAGAAAACTAGCTTTTTTATTCAATAGTTTATCTATTTTTTTATTTAATCAGAAGAAAAGACGATTTCTTATATTTCAGTATTTAAATTTATTTGTTTTACCTCTTGATGTTCATTGATAATTAATGTTGTTGTCGTAAGAAGCATGCTTGCGATCGATACAGCATTCTTTATGGCACTAATTACTACATTGATAGGATCTATTACTTTGGTTTGATTTATATCTTCATAAGTTTCTTCTAAGGAATTGTATAAAATATTAAAGCTATTTTTCTTTATTTTAGTTTCGATTTCTTCTATGTTACTGCCAGCATTTTCTATGATTTGTCTAAATGGTTTGGTTAAAGCTTCTTTTAATATGGTATAACCATTATTTTTATTTGCTAGTTCTTCACTTATTTTTAATAAAATAAGCCCACTTCCAGGAATAATGCCATCACTTGCACATTGGACGGCACACAAAGCATCATCGAAGCGCATTTTCTTTTCCTTTCTTTCGGTTGGTGTTCTTGCCCCAACATAAATAATTCCTTGTCCTGTTGTTAATTTAGAAATTCTTTTATTTAAAAAATCTTGTTCAAACGAATCCTTTTCTTTTGATAATGCTTGCTTTAGTTTGTTAACATATGTATTTATATTTTCTTCTTTATCACTCGTTGCAATTACTTTATCTTTGCTTATTTTAATGTTTTTACATTTGCCTAAATCATGTATTTCTATTGTTTCTTTTTGAGTTTTTATTTTTGCCTTTGTCAATACTTCTAAATCTTTTAATAAATCCATTTGATGCGTTCCATATTCTGGAATTTCAAGTAAAGTAACGCTTGTTATGTTATTGAAATTTAGAGATAAAACTTCACTAATTACTTCTTCAGAATAACCTTTAGCAAGAATAACAGCTGGTAGCTTTTTTTCTATTAAAAAATTCATGACTATACTTATTTCTTCTATTTCATTTACTTCTTTATTTAGTAATAAAAGGTAAGGATCTTGATATTCTATTTCACTATTACTTACAAGAAAATAAGGCGAAGCTAAAAGAGTATCAAAAGTGTATCCAGTAATTATTTGCACATTTGTTTCAGCATCATCGCTTTCTTCAATTGTTAGCGCACCTTTTGTTGTTAACTTTAAGTAAGCATCACTAATCACATTCCCTATTTCTTCACTTGAAGCCGCAATACTTGCAATATGAAAGTAATCCTCTTTTGTTGGTGTTTTACTTTCCCTTCTTATTTTAGCAAGTACCTCTTCTTCTGCTTCTTCTAATTCTTTTTTTAAGATATTGGGATTGACTCCCGTTTTTATTATTTCTAAGCCCTGTTTAAAAATATTTTCTAGTAATACTAAGGTTGTCGTGGTACCATCACCAACTGTTTCATCGGTTTTGATTGATGCTTCTTTGGCAAGCGTTAAAATTGTATTTACCCGTTCATCTTCACTTTCGATGTTTCTCGCAATTGTTACTCCATCATTTGTGATAAAAGGACTTAGCATGGAGTGATCAATAATGGCATTAGAACCTCTTGGCCCTAATGTTTTCTTTACTGTATTACACAAAAGATTGATTGCTTCCAATTCACATTCTTGTAATTCATTACTTGTTATTACTTTCTTCATTATATTTCCTCATTTCTGTTATGTACTTCCAATATTTTTTTGGCATAAAATTCATTTGACAACGTTTGTTTTTTCTTGCTTCAATACCAATGGTATCAAAAAAGGATTGCCATAAATTTTCTATTTCTTGTTCAGTATCATCAATGGTTATATCTTTTAAATTGATGTTTTTACCTGAAATGATGTAGTACTTTTTGGTATCATAGATACTATAAATGTTTCTTTCTATATCTTTTATTATCCAGTATTCATTTTTTAGGCGATTA